>JBHEPH010000099.1:0-8297 GCA_046260395.1 Gemmatimonadales bacterium | reverse complement strand
CTTCGAGGGGGGACTCGGAGCCGTCGCCGATCTGGAGGGCGGTGGCCTCGACGGCATCAGCGGTTTCGGCATGGGGTGAGCCATCAAGGGAGAGGGTGTCCAGCTCCCGGCGGCGGAGGTGATCGATCGCCGCATTGTTGGCGATCTTGAACACCCAGGACGAGAACTTGAATTCCGGACGGTAGCTCTCGATGGCGTTGAGGACCTTGACGAAGGTCTCCTGGGAGAGGTCCTCGGCCTGCTCCCGGTTGCGCACCATCCGATAGATCAGTGAAAAGACCGGCCGCTCGTAGCGGCGGATCAGCTCCCGATAGGCCGCCTCGCGGCCCTGGCGAGCCTCAAGCACGACCTCCTGGTCGGTGGCCTCACGCAGGGGGGGTGGAGCGTCAGCCACCGGCTGCCGCTCGGCTTGCCCCGCGCCGCTCGGGCGGGGTACATTGGGCCGCCATGTTCGCCACGGAGAACAAGTTACCGGTAGACGGCGGGAAGGAAAAGCGCGAGTACGTCCGCGGCATCTTCCGCGACATCGCGCCGCGCTACGACCTGCTGAACCACCTGCTCAGCCTCAACATCGACAAGCGCTGGCGGCGCCGGGCGGTGGACGACCTGGGCTGGGAAGCGACCCCCGGGGGCCGGTATCTGGACCTGTGCGCCGGCACCCTCGACCTGGCGGCCGAACTGGCAACGCGGCAAGGCTTTACGGGCACGGTCGTGGGGGCTGATTTCGTCCTCCCGATGCTGGTTCTGGGCAAGGGCAAGGCGGAGCGGGTTACCCCCCTCAATGCCGACGCCCTGGAACTCCCCTTCGCCGATGCCGCCTTTGACGGTGCCACCGTCGGCTTTGGGGTCCGCAACCTGATCGACCTCGATGCCGGCCTGCGGGAGGCGGCGCGCGTGCTCCGCCCGGGGGCCCGGTTCGTGGTCCTGGAGTTCACCACCCCTCCGCGCCAACCGCTGCGGGGGTTGTACTTCTTCTACTTTCGCAGGATCCTGCCGCTGATCGGACGTCTCGTCTCGAAACATAGGACCGCCTACACCTGGTTGCCAGAGTCGGTGCTGGCGTTCCCGGAGCCGGAGGCGCTGTCGGAGCGGATGCGGGCGGCGGGTTTTGATGAGGTGCGGTATCGGCGAATGATGGGGGGGATCTGCGCGGTGCATGTGGGGGTGAGAAGTGAGAGGTGAGAGGTAAGAGGTGAGAGGAAGGGGAACAGGGAACAGGGAACAGGGAACAGGGAACAGGGAACAGGGAACAGGGGACTTGGGGTGTGAGGGGGTGGAAGCTTGGCAAGGAGCGAGGTACGGCGCGGGTGGGTGGCGGCCCTGAAGCGCGCGTCGGTGAGCGGCCGCTGAACTTGTGATAGGCGCTTGAAACGCGAACCGCAGGGCGCGGAAGGGGTGTCGCCCACCCGCGCGGAGAGACTCCGGATGACGCCTCAGCAGGGGGCCACTGCCGCGAATTCCCGCGAAGGCCAGACCTTCGCGGGGGAATCGCTGCTGGTGCGCTACGCCAACTTCGTGAAGCTGCCGCACACCCTCTTCGCGCTTCCCTTCGCGCTGCTGGGGGTGTTGGCGGCGTCGTTCGAGTATCCCGTGACCTGGCGGCTGGTGGCGCTGGTGGTGGTAGCGTTTTCGTCGGCGCGCTGGGTGGCGATGGGGTTCAACCGGATCGCGGACCGCGAGTTCGACGCGAAGAACCCGCGCACCGCGGGCCGAGAGCTGCCCCGTGGGGCCATCACGGTGCGGCAGGCATGGGTGTCCGTGGTGCTGGCCTCGCTGGTGTTCCTGGGGGTCGCCTACCTCATCAACCCGCTTTGCTTTCTCCTGAGTCCGCTGGCGCTCGGTTGGATCATGGCGTACAGTCTGTCCAAACGGTTCACCTGGTGGCCGCACCTTTGGCTTGGCATAAGCCTGGCCATCGCCCCGGTGGGTGGTTATCTGGCGGTGACGGGTGCCTGGAGCCAACCGTGGTGGTTGCTCGTCGCGGTGGCGGTAGGGGTGATGACCTGGGTGGCGGGGTTCGACATCTTCTATGCCCTGCCGGACGAGGGATTTGACCGGTTGCAGGGGCTCCGGAGCGCGGTGGTGCGCCTGGGCGAGCGCCGGGCGATCCTGCTGGCGAAGGTGCTGCACGGCGTGACGATTCCGGCGCTGTTCGCGTTCGGGTACTTTGCAGGATTCGGGTGGTGGTACGTGGCGGGATTGGTGGCTGCGGCGGGGATCCTGGCGTACGAGCACCAACTGGTAAAGCCGGGGGATCTATCCCGGCTTGACGCGGCATTTTTCACGATGAACGGCGTGATGAGCGTGACGGTGTTCGCCTTCGCGCTGGTGGATCGGTTGGTGCGGGGCTGAGGTGGGCCGGAACGGGCTGACGTGCCGGCGGGTACAAGAAAAGGGAAATCCACAGATTCCGCAGATTACACAGATTGATCGTGCCACAGCGAGTATCGTCGTCTGACCAGATCCGCTGGAGGATGGGGTGTTCGGCACTCCACGCGCGAATCGCTGGGGCGGCCAGCTGGTCGAGACGAGGTCATGGGGAAGGCTGTTCACCCCATAAACAACATGGTGCCACTTCCCGGCGATGGTCGCCAATAAGCTCGATCAATCTGCGTCATCTGCGTAATCTGCGGATGATCAATCTGTGGAATCCGTGTAATCTGTGGATGTCTTTGCCCATCACCGCCTGAGGTCCCTGATGCCAGGGAAACGCCTGAAGGAAGCAAACAAGAGGACGCCGCCGAAGACCCCGGCCCCCAAGCCGCCACCGAAGCACCCGGTGAAGGTGCCCACGCCGAACCGGAGAGGCCGTTGAGTACCCTGCCCGTTGTCCTGGCCATCACCGGTGCATCAGGGGCTCCGTACGCCGTACGGCTCCTCGAGGCGCTGGCCACCAACCAGGTGCCGACCTGGCTGCTGGTGTCCGGCCACGGCTGGCGGCTGCTCCGCGAGGAATGCGACATCGCCGATGAGGCGGCGCTGACCGCTGCCACCGGCGGCGACTGGGCCAGCATCACCACCTTTCCCGACGGCGACCGGGGCGCGAAGCCGGCCTCCGGTTCCCAGCGCACCCGCGGGATGGTCGTTTGTCCGTGCTCCATGGGAACCGTGGCGGCCATTGCCAACGGGACCAGCCGCTCGCTGATCGAGCGCGCTGCGGACGTCACTCTCAAAGAGCGCCGCCGGCTGATTCTGGTGCCCCGCGAGACGCCGCTCTCGCTGATCCACCTCCGCAACCTCACCGCGGCCACCGAGGCCGGGGCCACCGTCATGTTTGCCGCACCGGGCTTCTATCACCGGCCCGCAGCAGTCAGCGATCTGGTGGACTTCATGGTGCAGCGAATCCTGGATCACCTCGAACTGCCCATCTCCATCGCCCCGCGCTGGGGCGGCGGCGAGTCCGCCTGATGCGGCTCGGGATCATTTCCGATACCCACGGCCTGCTCAGACCTGAGGTCTTCGAGGTGTTCGAGGGCGTGGACCTGATCCTCCACGCCGGCGACATCGGCCCGCCGGAGATCCTCACCGAGCTCGAGACGATTGCGCCGGTCAAGGCGGTCTGGGGCAACACCGACGGCTTCGACATCCGCCAGCGGGTGCCCGAAATCATCGAGGAGCGAATTGAGGGGTTCGACTTCCTCATCATCCATGGCCATCAGGTGGGGAGGCCCACCCCCGAGCGCCTGAACGCCGCCTATCCCACCGCCGAGGTGATCATCTACGGCCACACCCACATGCCGCTGCTGGAAACGGTGGATGTGGTGGTGACCGTGATGAACCCCGGTGGGGCGGGGGCGCGCCGGTTCGACCTTCCTGCATCGGTGGGGATCATGGAGCTTGAGCCGGGCATTCCGCCGCGGGCTCGGCTGGTGCCGCTGACGGGGATGGATGAGGACTGAAGGTATGTCCTCCCTTCTCGCTGCTCACTTCGCCACCCAACTCTCCAACGTCGTGGTCCTTCGCAGCGCCTCCGGATGCTTCCGGAACCAGGACATCAGCAGCAGCGTTTCGTCGAGCGTGGCGGCGGGAAGCGGGCCGACCAGGTGCTCTGCCCGGCCCAGTTCCGCCGCGACGACCGCGGTGAATGCCTCCCGCTCAATCGGGGAGGCGGGCCAGGGATAGGAGGTCCGCACCGTACCGCGGCGGATCAGGTACGCCCGATCATCGCCATGGCTCCCGGGGTCTCGATACACGAAGGTGAGCAGCTCGACGGCTGACCGGGCCCGGGTGGTGGCGGCCAGGAGCCACTCGAGCTGCTCGAATTTTTCCCGCCAGCGGGCCGCCGCCTCGAATTCGCCGCGCTCGGCCTGCTCGGTCATGGCCGAGATGACTCGATCCAGCGGGTGAATGGCACGCCCCTCGAGGAACGCGACTCCGGACTCCACCCGCCGCCGGTACTCCTCCTCAGTCACCCGCCCTGCGCAGGGTCCGGCGCACATGCCGAGATCGTGGCGCAGGCAGCCGGCGTTCTTGGGCGCATCGAAAAAGTCACCCTGACCCGCGAAAGCGATCGGCATCTTCTCGGCGCAATCGCGCAGGCCGAGCAGGTCGTTGATGACCCGCAGCGCCTCCTTGAGGTGGCCCGGCGAGCTGATGGGACCGTAGGAGCGGAAGTCGGAGCGATCGCTGCCGGGTCCGGCGGTGATGCGCGGTGCAGGGCCGACGCTGACCATGGCGAAGGCCGCCTGCCGCCGCCGGTTCATCTGGACATTGTATGGCGGCTGGTACTGGCGGATCTGCCGCAGTTCGGTCAGGTGCGCGGCGAATTCGCTTGGGGTCACGTCCCAGGCGATGTCACTGGACGCATGGAGAATCCGGGCACTCTTGTCCTCCGGATAGCTGGAGCGGAAGTAGGACAGCAGGCGGGTGCGCAGTTGCTTGGCCTTGCCCACGTACAGCACCCGGCCTGAGACGTCCAGCATCCGGTACACCCCCGGCCGGTCCTCGGCGAGTCGCCGCACCCGCTCCTTGAGGCCCGGGAGGTCAGTCATCGGCAGGAGGAGGGCGGCCGCGGAGCGCATCAGTGCTGGCATCGGTGGCAGAAGACGGTCTGGCGGGCGTCAATCGCGTGTGTCGCCGCAAGCGGCGTCCCGCACCGGGTGCAGGGCTCGCCTTCCCGGCCGTAGACCAGCAGTTCCAACTGGAAGTTTCCTGGCTGCCCGGTGCTGGTCTGGTAGTCCCTGAACGTGGTGCCCTCCGCGGCAATGGCGGCCTGGAGAATGCGCTGCACATGATTGAGCAGTTCGGCGTACTGTGCCGATGTGACGCGATTGGCGGGCTTGGACGGGTCGAGCCCCGCCAGGAAGAGCGCCTCGTTGGCGTAGATGTTCCCGACCCCCACCACGAAGCGCTGGTCCATCAGCACTCTCTTGATTGCCGCGCGCGAGGCGCCGAGCCGTGCCGCGAACGCCTCGGCGGTCAATCCAGGATCGAGCGGCTCGGGGCCAAGTCGGGCGGCGTAGGCGGCCCAGCCCTTCTCGTCGAGCCAGCGGAGGGTGCCGATGCGGCGGATGTCTCGGTAGACGAGCAGCCCCCCGTCATCCAGGTGGCAGCGGAGCACGGCGTAGCGTGCCTCGTCGTCGGAAAGCGGCTTGTCGTACACGATCAGGGAACCGGTCATCCCCGGCTGGACGTCGAGGAGACGGGTATCGGTCCGGATCAGCGCGTGCTTGGCTCGGCGGTCCACGCCGGTGATCGTCCTCCCGGGGAGCTGGCGCAGCAGCGTGCGCTTCGAGACGCCGTCGAGGAGGTTGTCGTGGCTGAGGGCCGCCGCGAGGATCCGGCGCCCCGGGAGGCGTTCCCGGAGTTGCCGGACCAGCGTCTCGACCTCGGGGAGTTCGGGCACAGGGTAAAGCTAAACAGGGACTCCACAGATTCGCAGATTACGCAGATGTATCTGTCCGTACCGCGAACCAGGTTCCTCAGCGAGGATTTACTGAGTGCGAGCGCCCAAAGCAAGGGTGTCTGCCTCACGACGCGACGGACCTGCACGCCGGGCACCTGAGACGGTCACGGTGTGGCGAGCCCGGGCGGCAACGGATGGCGGTCGAGTCGCTCCAAATCGTCTCGATCTCGTCGGGCCAGGTACAACCATCGCCGACCAAACCCGAGGAGTCGCGTGCCCGGCGGAAGCGCAACTTGAACCTGGCGATTACCTTGCCGGTCGAACACATCGAAGAGCGGCCCAGCGGCCGCAGGGGTCGAACGAGCGACCCACAGCCGCCCTTGCTGATCGAAGGTTGGAGGATCGCCTGTGACGGTGGGGAGGAACGCTGGCCAGCGGTCGGGCTCGCGCACACTCGGTCTCACGACGCGCGTAAAAGGGGCTCGCCCTCCGCCAGGGTACACGAGCTGGACCACGGGCAGGGATTGAACCTCTCGCCAGAGCCTGCGGTGGCCACTTGTCAATCGGACGGGAGTTGTTGGGATCGGTGCGGTCGTGATCTGGTGGCCGCCAGGGCTGATCAACTTGATGCGGTAAGGGTCCGGGTGGACCACTCCCACCCAGCCATCCACCCCGACGGTCCAGGTCGATTCCACCGAGTAGGCAATGACCGGGCCGGCTCGGGAGACCACCATCCCATTCTGAACCGACGCAGTCGGTGGCAATCGGCGGTGAACACGCTCAACGGTGTCCAGTCGAGGTTCGCCAGCACGCCATCGGAGAATGAGCAGGGTGTCGAGAGCCACCCATCGGCTCCCCTGGACACGCACAAGTGCTACCGCTGACCCATAGAAGGCCCCGAGCGAATCACCGAATGAGGCGACGGGGGCCGGTCCGATGCCGCTGGCAGGCCCTCGCGAATCGATCGTTGCTCGCGGCTGGCCATGGGCCGAGATCAGGAGGATACGGGCCAGAGCTGCATCCAGTACGCCGGTTTGGCCAGCCTGGAAGGGCACCAGGCGCGTGGGCCAACGATACTCCCCGGGTCCCGACCCCCCGCGCCCAACGGACTGAACGTCTCGCTGTCCCGGCACCAGGAGCACGAGCCCCCGGTCGGTGGGGTCCAGGATGAGGATTCGCTCGCCCTCGATCTCGCGAAGAGCTGCGATACGACTAAAGGCAGGTTCCGTGAGTGACGTCGCCGGACCGGGGTAGACAACCCCAATCCTCTGCGCGCTTGCCGGCGAGGCGACGACGCCCCCAAGCGCGGCAAGCGTCAGGGCGCGTCTTATGGGGCGGCACAGCTCCATTCCGCCCCCCACTTACAGAGTGGGCTCGCGGCCCTCCAGGACCGCAGTAATCGCGGCGCGCAACTGATCAGCCGAAGGCGGTTGGGCAAATCGCCACCCGTTGAGCAGGATGGTGGGTGTACCGGAGAAGCCCGCAGCTCCCGCCAGGCGAACTCCAGCCTCAATGCGCGCGCTGATCCGGTCTGGTTCCGCGAGGCAGTTGTCGAAGGCCTTAAGGTCGGCCACATCTGCCTCAGCAGCGTAGGCGGGCCAGGGTTTCAGTCCTAGCGAATCCTGCCGCGCAAACACGGCGTCGAGGAACGCTCCGAACCGGCCCTGCTGGCCCGCACATTCGGCGGCCTCCGCTCCCGGGCGTGCAAAGCGATGAAATCCGAGTGGCCAGTGAACATAGGCCACCCTCAGGTTGCCGCTGAATTCCTGCCGGATGTCCCGCAGCGGCCCCACATGGAAGCGTTGGCAGAACGGGCACTCGATGTCGACGAGTTCAACTAAAAGGGCGGTACCGGTGTGCGCATTCTCATCCCAGATGGCAGCGGCAAGGAGATCATCCCATTCGGGTGACGGGAGCAGTCCCTGCTCGTTCTCAACGAGGTGCACACGGGGGTTGGCAGACGGGAAGAACTCCCGCTTGACGACGGTGGCCGCAATGGCCACCGCCGCCAAGGTGAGCGCGACTGAGAGCGCAGTATTCAGCGACCTACTTGAATTAGAAGGTTGCATGAGGCACCGGCCGCAACACGCTCAGCGGATTTCGCTAAATTTCGGCGTCACCGCAGGTGACAGCGGCGCCAGTCCCGGGCGGGCAGAAAGTCGAACTACTGCAGAAAATGGGTCCTGGACAACCGGAGGAATGAGCTGCACACCATGCCTCAACGTCAATCTCTCCGCAATGCAGGCTGGAGAAACAATAGATGTCGCCGCACTTGTTGGCGACGGCCGCTTCGGAGGAGACCGCGTCTTCGGCAGAGAACAAAGCGAAAAGCCCCAGAGCACAAACGAGGAAGGCCTTGCCGGGCAGCAGCTTGTTCATGGTGACACCTCCGGGGGATAGATTGGGGTGTGTTCGTGAGAGTGCACTTGACAATCTAGGGGGGGGGGGGGGG
>JBHEPH010000098.1:0-8330 GCA_046260395.1 Gemmatimonadales bacterium | reverse complement strand
CGGCCGCTCCGGGATCGGCAAGAGCGAGTGCGTGCTGGACCTGATCGAGCGCGGGCACCGCCTGGTCGCCGACGACGTCGTCCAGGTGTCGCGCCGCGGCAACGACGTCCTCATCGGGCAGGGCCACGAGCTCGCCGCCCACCACATGGAGATTCGGGGCATCGGGTTGATCGACATCCCCGCCCTCTTCGGCATCCGGTCGGTGCGCCAGCAAAAGCGCGTCGAGGTGGTGGTGCGCCTCGAGGACTGGGAGACCGCCCAGGAGGCGGATCGCACCGGCCTCAGCCGCCAGACCATGGACATTCTCGGCGTGCAGATCCCCAAGGTGATCGTGCCGCTCAACCCGGGGAAGAACCTCACGGTCATTTCCGAGGTCGTCGCCATGTCGCACCTGCTGCGCTTCTCCGGTGTGGACGTGGCCCAGGCCTTCAACGAGCGCCTGATCAAGCGGATGAAGGAACAGCGCGGCATCCGGGAGTATCTCCAGGAGGACTTCGAGTGACCACCCCGCTGCGGGGGGTGGTGGCCGCGCACGGGGAGCTTGCCGCGGGCCTCGTGCGCGCCGTCGAGGAGATCAGTGGCGTGCGGGGTGCGCTGGTCCCCGTGTCGAACATGGATTGCGATCGCGGGGAACTGGAGCGCCGGATCGCGGAGGCGATGGGCGAGGGCCCCGGGGTCGTGTTCGTGGACATGCCAAGCGGATCCTGCCTCTTCGCGGCGCTACACGACCTCCGAGGCTGGACCACGGTGCGCGTGGTCACGGGGGTCAACCTGGCGATGCTGCTCGACTTCGTGTTCCATCGCGACCTGCCGGTGGACGCCGCCGTCCAGCGGGCGGTCGAAACCGGCGCCCGTGCCATCGTCGTGCGCTGAGATGACGGTGGTCCTGGCGCGGATCGACGACCGACTGGTGCACGGGCAGGTGGTGATCGGGTGGGGACGTCCGTTGAATGCGGACCTGGTGGTGCTCGTGGATGCCGAGGTCGCCGCCAATGAGTGGGAGCAGGAGATCTATCGGATGGCGGTGCCCGAGGGCATGGAGATACTCTTTGCCGATGCCGAGCAGACGGCCAGACGCCTGCCCGCCTGGGAGGCGAGCCAGTCGCGCGTGGTGGTGCTGACCGGTGACGTGGCGACCATGGCGGCGTTGCAGGCCGCCGCGCCGGAGGTGATCCGCCGCATCAACCTGGGCGGCCTGCATCACCGCCCGGGACGCACCGAGTACCTGCGGTATGTGTACCTGGACCCGGAGGAGGTCAACGCGCTCCGGGCCCTTGCCGCGGCCGGTGCCTCGATCTCGGCGCAGGATCTGCCGGGCACCCCCGCCGTGGCGCTGGAGCGGCTGCTGTGACGGGCATCGAACCGGCAGGACTGGTGGCGGTGCTGGCCTGGGGCATCGTGGCCAGCCTGGACCTGGTCAGCGGCCCGCAGCTGCTCCTGTCACGACCGCTCGTGGCGGGAACGATGGCGGGCCTGCTCCTCGGGGACCCGCTGGCGGGGCTCACCGTCGGGGCGGTGCTGGAGCTGTTCGCCCTCGAGGTCGTGCCGATCGGGGCCATCCGCTATCCGGACTTCAGCCTGGCCGCGGTGATCGGGACGGTGGTTGCCACCGGTCGCCCGCTCCCGCTGGTGCTCGGCATGGGAGTTGGGTTGGGGCTTGTCGTGGCCGAGGGATCTCGAGGGCTGATGGATGTGGTACGGCGCCGGAACGCCAGCGCCGCGCAGGCCGAGGCCGCCGCCCTGGCGGCGGGCGACGCCGGTGTGGTGGCACGGCTCCAGCATGCAGGCTTGGGGCGCGACGCGATGCGGGCCTCCCTGCTGCTCGTGACCGGATTGGCCGGGGCAGTATTGCTGCGCCGGCTGGGCACGCCGCCGGCCGGATTGGGGGTGGCGCTCACCAGCATCGCGGTGGCAGGCGGCGCCGCGGCGGCACTCAATGGTGCGGTGCGGACCATCTCGCAAGGCGGTCGCTGGCCCTGGCTCGCGGTGGGTGGTGCGGGCGGGGTGCTGCTCCTGGTCTTGCGATGACCGGCCGGATCCCGGCGATCCTGCGCCTGATGATGATCCAGGCCGCGTGGAACTACGAGCGGATGCAGGGCATCGGGTTCGCCTGGGGCTCCCTGCCGTTGCTGCGGCCGTTGGCCGCCGCGGACCCCGAACGTCATCGCCAGGCGGTGGCCCGAGCGGCGGAGTTTTTCAATGCCAACCCCTTCCTGGCGGGCGCGGCCGCCGGAGCCACCGCCCGCGCCGAGGTGGATGGCGTGCCCGGTCCTCAGGTCGCCCGGCTCCGGACCGCGCTGTGTGGCCCCCTCGGCGCCCTGGGGGATCAGCTCTTCTGGATGGGAATCGTCCCCGGGCTGGCGGCCACGATGCTCCTCGCCGTCGGGCTCGGCGCGGGGTGGTGGTGGCCGGTGTCCGTGGTGATCCTGTTCGCGGCAGGGCGGTTCATGATTGGCTGGTGGGCGCTGGGGCAGGGGTGGCAGCATGGCATGGCGATCGGCACGGTGATCCAGCAATCGTGGCTGTCGAAGGGCATTGAGTGGGCCGGCCGGAGCGGCGCCCTGCTCGTCGGTCTGGCGATTCCCGTGGCCACCTGGTGGCTGCTCGGACCGGTGCCGCCTTCGCGCCGGTGGCTGGCGCTGGCGCTGGCCCTGGTGCTCTATCGCCTCGCCGGGCGGGTCGCCCGGCGGCTTGGTGTGCTGGAGTTGACCGTCGGGACCATGTTGCTCACCACCCTCTGGTACTGGAGCACGACGTGATCGAGCGCACCGCGATCGTCATCAACCCGCTCGGCCTCCACGCCAGGCCCGCCGCCCAGTTTGTCAAGCTGGCCAGCACCTTCCAGGCCCACATCGAGATCGAGAAGGACGGCGTGCCGGTCAACGGCAAGAGCATCATGGGCGTGATGATGCTGGCCGCCGAATGCGGTGCCACCCTGGTCATCCGGGCCGACGGGGCGGATGCGGAGGCGGCGGTCGTGGCATTGGCTCGGCTGGTCAGCGAAGGATTCGGCGAGGAATGACACAGGGACGCACCCTTCAAGGCATCGGGGTCTCTCCGGGACTCGCCGTCGCCCCGGCGGTGGTGCTCGAGTCGCATTTCCCCGATGTCCCCGATCGGTCGGTGGGTCCGGAGGAGGTGGAGACCGAGATCCGCCGGCTCCACGCCGCCGTGGCGGGCGTCGTGGAGAGCCTCGCCGCCCTCCGCGAGCGGGTCCGGCTCCGGGCTGGCGAGGAGGAATCCCGGATCTTCGATGCCCAGATGATGATGGCGCAGGACCCCGATTTCCTCGGGGCGGTGGAACATCTCATCCGGCAGAACCATCTCAGTGCGGAAACCGCGTACGAATTCAAGGCGCTTGAACTGCGGGTCGCCTGGGCCGAGTCGGCGAGCCTGCGGATGCGCGAGCGTCGCACCGATCTCGTGGCGATCCAGATGCGCGTCCTGCGCAACCTGATGGGCCGCGATGTCGACGACGGGTGGGACACCCAGGCCAATGAAAACGTGATCATTGTGGCCAGCGAGCTGTCACCGGGCATGACCGTCCAGCTGGATCGCGACCACGTGCTCGGCCTGATCAGTGAGGAGGGTACCCGCACCTCCCACGCGGCCATCCTGGCCCACTCGCTCGGCATCCCGGCGGTCATGGGCGCGGCGGGGGTGATGCAGCAGATCCGGTCGGGGCAGGTGGTGCTGCTCGACGGCCGACGGGGCACGGTGGTCATTGATCCCGACCCGATCGATCTCGAGGAGGCCCGCGCCCGGGCCACGCGCCGGCACCGGCTGGAACTCGCCATGGAGTCGATGGGCGATGCCCCGGCGGTCATGCCGAGCGGGGAAGCGGTCACCCTGATGGGCAACGTGGACCTGCCCGAGGAGATCGAGCTGGCGGCGCGGCACGGAGCCCAGGGCGTGGGGCTGTTGCGGACCGAGTTCCTGATCACCGGCCGGGCCCAGCTGCCCACCGAGGACGAACAGGCCGCCTACTTCCGTCGCGTGGCGACGGCCTTCCCTCGGTACCCGATCGTCATCCGCAGCTTCGACCTCGGGGGCGACAAATTCCCCGCCGCCTTCGACGCGCCCAAGGAGGCGAACCCGTTCCTCGGCTGGCGCTCGATCCGGGTCTGCCTCGACCAGCCGGACATCTTCCGGCCGCAGTTGCGCGCGGTGCTCCGGATGGCGGCCCAGCACGATCTGCATCTCATGCTCCCGCTCGTCACCCGGGTGGACGAGGTGCTGGAGGCCCGCGAGATGCTGGCCGAGGAGGCCCGCCACCTCCGGGAGCAGGGGATCGCCGCCGCGGAGACCGTGCCGGTTGGCGTGATGGTGGAGACCCCGGCCGCGGTGCTCATGGCGGAGGAACTCGCGAGCGTCTCGGACTTCTTCAGTGTCGGCACCAACGACCTCACCCAGTACACGCTCGCCGTGGACCGGGGCAACGCCCGCCTGGCCGAGCGATTTACGCCCCATGATCCCGCGGTGGTCCGTCAACTCAAGAGCGTGCTGGCCGCCGGGGAGCGGGCGGGCATTTCCGTGAGCGTGTGCGGCGAGATGGCCTCGGATCCCCTCCTCGCGGTGCTCCTGCTGGGTCTCGGGTACCGGCGGCTGAGCGCAGCGCCGCCCACCCTGACGCTGCTCCGCTGGCTGGTGCGCAACGTGCCGCTCGAGGCCTGCCAGCAGGCGGCTGCCACCGCCCTGCAGGCCCGCACGGCGGCGGAGGTCAAGGACGCCCTCCGGGTGGGCATTACCGGGCACGTGGACGTGCGCCTCTTCGAATAGCAGCCCCGTTGCCGCCACGCGGCGTCTTGGCTACGTTGCAGCACCTGCTCGGCGCCCTCGGGGGCGCCTTTTTGCCACCATCAGCCGGAACAACCATGGCCTCTGCCCAGCGTCACGTCTTCACCTCCGAGTCGGTCACCGAGGGCCATCCCGACAAGGTTGCCGACCAGATCTCTGATGCCGTGCTCGATGCCATCCTGACGAAGGATCCCGCGGCACGGGTGGCCTGCGAGACCCTCGTCACTACCGGCATGGCGGTCGTCGCCGGCGAGATCAGCACCGACACGTACGTGCACATCCCGGACATCGTCCGCGAGACGGTGCACGGCATCGGCTACACCGATGCCTCCTTCGGCTTCGACTCCCAGACCTGCGCGGTGCTCAGCTCGATTGACAAGCAGTCGCCGGACATCAACCAGGGCGTGGACCGCGGCAGTGAGAAGGAGCAGGGTGCCGGCGACCAGGGGATGATGTTCGGGTACGCCACCGACGAGACGAAGGAGCGGATGCCGCTCCCGATCATGCTGGCGCACCGGATGGCCGAGCGGTTGGCCGCCGTGCGCAAGGGGCTCCATGGGCTCGCCCCGATCGAGTGGCTGCGTCCCGATGGCAAGACCCAGGTCTCCGTCGAGTACGAGGGCGACCGGCCAATCGCCGTCAAGACGGTGGTGCTCTCCACCCAGCACGCCGACCGGTTCGGCCGGCGCGAGCTGTCGCACGCCACCATCCGCCAGGCAATGGTCGAGGAGGTCATCCGTCCGGTGCTCGACGCGGCCGGCTTCGAGCACCGGCGCACCAAGTTCCTGGTGAACCCGACCGGGCGGTTTGTCATCGGCGGTCCGCACGGGGATGCCGGGCTGACCGGGCGCAAGATCATCGTGGACACCTATGGCGGCATGGCGCGTCACGGAGGCGGGGCCTTCAGTGGCAAGGACCCCTCGAAGGTGGACCGGTCTGCCACCTATGCCGTCCGCTGGGTGGCCAAGAACATCGTCGAGGCGAAGCTCGCCCGGCGCTGCGAGGTGCAGGTGGCCTATGCCATCGGGGTCGCCGAGCCGGTCAGCGTCATGGTCAACACCTTCGGCACCGGCAAGGTGTCCGACACCGCGCTCGAACGGGCGGTGCGCGAAGTCTTCGACCTCACGCCGGGCGGCATCATCCGCACGCTCAAGCTCAAGCGGCCGATCTACCGGCCGTCGGCGGCCTACGGTCACTTCGGTCGCCGCCCGGTGACGATCAAGGTGGGCGGCCGGGCCGTGGAACTCTTCCCGTGGGAGCGGACGGACCGGGTGGCCCACCTCCAGCGGGCGGTGCGGTAGGCCGGCATGATCGCCGTGCAGGTGGCGCAGGTGGGGCTCGACCCCGCCTCCAACGCGCCGGTCGTGCTGCTGCGCGAGGTGGACGGCGATCGCCTGCTCCCGATCATGATCGGCCCGGCAGAGGCCAGCGCGATCGCCCTGGAACTCCAGGGGATCCGCCCGCCGCGACCGATGACCCACGACCTGGTCAAGCGGGTGATCCTGGGGTTCGGCGGGGAACTGCGCCGCGTGGTGATCGGGGATCTGCGCAACGACACCTACTTTGCCGAACTTGAGCTCCGCCGCGGTGACGAGGTGGTCCGGGTGGACGCGAGGCCCTCGGACAGCATCGCCGTGGCGTTGCGCCTCGGGGCACCGATCTTCCTGGCCGAAGACCTCTTTGATCGCCGCGGCATCACGCCTGGCGAGGGCGGCGCGCCCCCCGATGGCGCCGACATCCTCCGCACCTACCTCGAGAATCTCGACCCCCAGGACCTTGGCCGCTTCACGCCGTAACCTGCTCCTGCTGCTCCTCCTCGCAGGCGCACCGTCGCTGGCGGCCGCCCAGGTGCCTGCGGAGGTGGTCGGCCGGGTGGTGAGGCTTGCGGGCGCGGATACCATCCCGGTCGCCTCGGCGGGGATCGTCCTGCATCGCATCGGGCAGGACACCCAGGGGCCGCGTGATTCGATGCCGGTCGACGCGGCCGGCCGCTTCCGTTTTCAGTTCATGGCGGACACCAGCGCGGCCTACATCCTCAGTGTCCGCCACCACGGCATCACCTACTTCAGCTCGCCGGTGGCCCGTGACCCGGCACACCGCACCGACGACATCCTGCTGATCGTCTCGGACACCTCCTCGTCGGCGCCCGTCGTCGTGGCCGCCCGCAGCCTGATCATCGGTGGCGCGGAACCGTCCGGATCACGCAGCGTCGTCGAGGTCATCGAGCTGGCCAACCGCGGCCAGGCCACGCGGGTCTCGGCCGATTCCGTCCCGACCTTCGCGGTGGCGCTGGGCAGGGGAGGGCACGGCTTCGTCATCGAGGACACCGACCTGTCGCCGGATGCCGTCCGGGTGCGCGGTGACACCCTGCTCGTCTTTGCCCCGCTGGCGCCAGGCGAACGGGTGGTCATCATCCAGTACGTGCTGCCGGCTGGCACCCGCCGGCTGGAGTTGCCCGCCGGGCCCGCGGTGGACACCATGCAGGTCCTCCTCGAGATGGGGCAGCTGGAATTGCTGGTGGACCTGCCCCGGGCCGAGGACGAGAGCCTCGATGGCCGCCCCTACGCCCGCTGGGTCGGGCCGTGGCCCGAGGGACAGCCGCTGGCTGTCGCGGTGACCGGGATCAACCTCCGCCCCGATCTCCTGCTCGGCTCGCTGGTGGCGCTCCTGGTGCTGGCAATGGCGGCGGGGCTCGTGCTGGCGCATCGCCGCCGCACGAGGGGCACGGCGGTCGCCCCGCCCAGGGCGACGCAGGGCCCCTCGGAACTGCTCGATGCCCTGGCGACCCTGGATGCCCGCTACCGGGGCCGTGAAGGGGACACGATGGCTGAGGAATGGCAGCAGTATCAGGCGGAGCGTGCACGCCTCAAGGCCGCCCTCGAGCGCGCCCTTGCCAGCGGACGGGTCGCCCCCTAAGTTCGTCCCGCAGGTACAACTGAACACCCCACGTCCGCGGAAGCTCGGAAGCCGGTGCAAACCCGGCGCGGCCCCGCCACTGTGACGGGCGCAGCAGTGCCGCTCAGGAAGCCACTGGGACTTGTCCCCGGGAAGGCGAGCGGAAGCCCGAAGCCAGGAGACCTCTCCGGACGTTCCACCAGTCAACACCCTCGGGGGAGGGTCGGTGGCGCGAAGGCTCCTGTCATGCCGCCCGGCGTGGCGCCGCCGTCCGTTCCCGCTCTCCCGGAACTGGACGGTTTTCCATTTCTCCCCTGCGCGCCTGCCTCCTCCTGGCTCTCCTCGCCGGGTGTCAACCCGCCGCAGTCGGCGCCGGTGACCTCGTGCTCCAGGATGACGCCGGGCGTGAGGTGCGGCTCGCCGAGCCGGCCAGCCGGGTGGCCTCGCTGATTCCCGCCACCACCGAATGGCTGTTCGCCATCGGCGCAGGGGACCTGGTCGTCGGCCGCACCGCGTGGTGCGATTTCCCCGCTGCGGCGGTTGCGGTGCCCAGCCTTGGCGACGGGATCATGCCCAACGTCGAGGCGATCGTCGCGGCAACGCCCGACTTGGCGCTGCTCTACGATTCCCCCGCCAAC
>JBHEPH010000097.1:0-8423 GCA_046260395.1 Gemmatimonadales bacterium | reverse complement strand
GCGTTCGGGATGACTCCGCTGTGATACGGCGGCCCCAAGGGCGGACCACGGTCCGCCCCTACAGCCTGATCGGCAGATCCGGGCGAGGCATGCCTCGCCCCCACGGTTCCCTGCTCCCTGTTCCCCGCTCACTGCTTACCCCACCATCCCCCGCAACGTCGACACCACCATCGCCCGCACACTCGGCGGCGCCAGCACCTCGGCATCCGGCCCGTACTGCAGCACATGGCGCACCGCCCACTCGACGTCTCCCAGCGGATAGCTGACGGTCACGGAGCCATCGTCTGCCCGCGTCACCTCCTCGCGCTCGGCGATCCACCCCGCGATCGCCGGGGAGTACCAGACGGTGAGTGTCTCGCTCGCCTCGCCGATGAAGATCCGCTCGCCGCTGAACAACTGCTCGTGTGAGGGCGCCTGCGCCCTGTCGAACGTCTCCGGCAACAGCTCCGCCGACTCCATCCGGTCCACCCGGTACACGCGCACCTGATCATCCACCGCGCCAATCACGAACCAGCGCCCGCGCGAGGGCACCAGTGCCAGCGGGCAGATGACCCGGTCACTCGGCTCGGTGGCATTGGCACTGGTATAACGGATGGCCACACACCGATCGAGCCGCACCCCTTCGCGCACCACGCGCAGGATCTCCGGATCGGCATCCGCCCCCTCTTCCGCGTGGCGCAGCTCGTCCTCGATCTCGTCGTCCGGCAGCGCGGCAATCGCCTGGGCCAGCCGAGCCCGCGCCCGCTCGATCACCGCCTGCTCGTCGGGTGGGCGCTCGGCTTCGAGGATGGCCAGCCCCAGGTTCAGCGCGCCCAGCTCACGCAGCGTGAGCCGCATCGGACGACGGAACTGGTCGGAACGCAGCGAGAAATGACTCGGCTCCACGAACACCTCGACCGCCTCGATGAAGCCGCCCGGGTCACCAAAGCGCTCTGAGAGGGCGCGCAGGTCGCGCAGCAGCGTCTGCTTGTCGGTGTCGAGCACGCCGGCGATCTCGTCGAGCGAGTGGTTCCGATCATCGGCGCAAAGGGGGATGAGATGGAGGATGCGCTTGAGCTGCGCCGCGGCGGTGTCGCTCATGCACCCTTCCCTTCGTAACGCGCGAGCGTCTCGCGGGCCATCTCGCGGTAGCGCGCCACCAGCTCTGGCGGTTCGATCGGCACCGCGCCGCCCGCCTGCCCCAGGAGCCAACGCACAAAGGTGTCGTGCCGGCGGACGCGGAACATTCGCTGGTCGGGGTGGCCTTCCACCGCGTCACCCAGCCGCTCCACGACGCGAGTGGTGCCGTTGCGCTTACGCACCTCGACCAGGGCATCGATGGCGTCCGCCGAGCCGAGATCCCACGCGGGGCGCAGGCGGGCATGCTCGCGGAGGTTGAAGTCCGGCGGAATCTCGTAGTCGTGCGTGCCTGGCGCCTTCGGGTTCGCGCTCACGTCGCTCATGCGGTTGAGCCGGAACTGCTTGATGATCGTGTCACCCACCTCCACGGCTACCAGGTACCACTGATGGCCGAGCGCCACGAGTCCGTAAGGCTGGGCGGTGCGGCTGGTGTGGGAGCTGGAGCTGAGGGAGTGATAGGAGAAGGTGACCAGCTTGCGACGCGCGAGGGCGTCGTTGAGCGTATCGAACGCCGCGCTCAACTCGGCGGCGCTGGCCTGCTCCGGCGGCGGGGGGGGGACGGGACTCGCGCCGAGCTTGCGGAGGGCGGAGCGGGCGTCATCGAGGAGCGAGGCGATGCGGAGCGAGAGGAGGCGCGGGCCGACGTCGTAGATGGCGCGCAATTCGTCGGGCTCGAAGGCGAGGGTGGGCAGGCCGCGATAACCGTCGCCGGCAACACGAGGTGCCAGCGGGTTCTCGCGCCCCTCTTCCAGCACGGCGATATAGGGAAGGTAGAAGTCGCGCCGGCGGAGCTGGTAGCCGATCTCGCCCTCGGCATTGTCGGTGGTCTGGATTGGCACGCCGAACTTGCGCAGCTCATCCTTGTCGCGCTCGAACATCCGGCGCCGAGCTTCGAACTGCTGGTCGGGATCCTGGTAGCCGGGGACGTCGCGCGCCAGCTCTTCGAAGGAGGCAGCGTAATGGCGGCGGAGCAGGGCGGCGATGAGGTCCACCCAGCGCTGGGTCTTGGCGGGCATGGAGGGAAGGTAGCAGGGGGGTGGGACAGGGGCAGGCGGACAGGCGGATGGGCGGATGGGCGGGCAGGCGGATAGGCGGACAGGGAACGGGGAATGGGAAACGGGGAGCAGGGAGCAGGGAGCAGGACGTTGTGAGCGCCCGGTGCCCTTGGGGCTAGAGTGCGCCGCGCTCCCAGGGTCCCTGGATGGCCAGGGTGCGACCCTCCTCCGCGCCGGCATCGCGGGTGGAGCCCATGATGTTCACGAAGAGGGTCCGGCCGTCGGGGCTGAAGCAGGCGCCGGCGAACTCGGTCTCATTGAGGACGTTGCGGGCCAGGTCGAAGATCGCCCCCTGCGGGGTGAGCCCGCGCAGGTACTGCTCGCCGGCCCCGTCCTCGCAGATGACGATGCCGCCCCGCGGGCTGACGGTGATGTTGTCGGGGTAGTCGAGCACTTCGGGTGAGGGCGACTCGAAGACCAGCGAGAGCTGGTCCCGCCGCAGGAAGCCGCCGGGCCGGTAGCGCCAGACCTGGCCCACCTCCGCGTCGCCGCCGCTGGTGGCGTGGAAGTAGATGCTGCCGTCGCCATACCAGCAGCCTTCCAGCCGAGCAAAGGTGGCGCCCCCTGGCTGCCAGCCCTGCTGATATACCGCATCGGCACTGAGGCTGGTGCCAGCCGGGTCGGGATCGTGGATATCGACCCAGGTTACCGGGAGTGATTCCCCCACGCGCTGCCCCTTGCGGGTGTCGTACTGCGGCCGGTCGCGGACCGCCAGCATCTGCAGCCGCCCGCCGGCGGTGAGCTCCCCCCGGCGATGCGGAATGAAGCGATAGAACCCCGAGGCGCCGCGGTCTTCCGTTTCATACACGATGCCGCTGCGCGGGTCCACCGCCACCGCCTCGTGCACGAAGCGCCCCATCGCCTTCAGCGGCACCGGCGTCACCTCCGACTCGGCGCTCGCCGGCACCTCGAAGATGTAGCCATGCGGCATCCCCCACCCCTGGGCGGGGCCGGCCACCGTCTCCTCGCAGGTGAGCCATGACCCCCACGGTGTCGGCCCGCCGGCACAGTTGACGATGGTGCCGTTGAGACTCATGAAGTCGCGCACCAGGCGCGGCGTCCCGTCGGCGTCCACCTCGATCTCGACGGTGCTGACGCCACCGCCCGCGCCACCATCGTACGCGCGGGCCCCGTCACCCTTGACCCGCGACTCGGCGGGTGTGTCACGATTCTCGTGGTTGCGCAGCAGCCGGATCCGACCGTTCGGCATCGGAAACGCCGCCATCCCGTCGAAGGCGCCAGGGGTGGGCATGCCGGTGGACATCGGCTGCCCGTTGCGGCTCAAGACGGTGCAGGTGAACCCATCGGGCAGCGCCAGCTCCGGCGTACGCGCGCTGAGCGGACCGTACCCGCCATCCCCCAACCCCGCATGCCGGATCAGGGCGCCGGCCGGGGCGCCCTGCGCGTGGAGGAGATCCTGCGAACGGGCCACCAGTCCCGCCAGCGATGGTGCGAGCGCGGTGGCCCCCGCCACGGCGGCGGCGTGGCGTACGAAATCGCGCCGAGTGGAACCGGGATGCTGGGTCAGGACAGACTCCGAGAAATGGACACCGGGAAACTAGTAGCGCCTCTCGCGCATTGGTACGGAAGCCGCTCTACACCGCCCCACCGAGTGTCGTGAACCCGGCGATGGCAAAATGATGGTCGAGCGTGAGCGCCTCGCGGATACCCCGTTCGGTCATGACGGTGAAGCTCACCGCATCGGTCAATGAGAACGCCCCCGCGGGCCTGCAGATCTCACGGTCTGTAGTATCCACTTTCACCCTTGACTGCGCCTTGATCTGGGCTGCTCAGCTTGTCCGTACCCTCTTTCAGGATCACGGACCATGCGCGCCTTGCTGCTCGGACTCATCCTCTTCACCTTCGCCCAATCCGCCATCGCCCAGGCGCCACCCCCGTCCGCCATTGGCCAGCGGGTGTGGGTGCGCACCCTGAACTGGCGCGGGCGCCCGGACGGCGGCATCCAGGGAACCCTGATCGCCATTCACGGGGATAGCCTGTTGCTGGAGCCGCAGGATGGCGCGCCCCGCATCGCGGTGGGTCTGGCCGACAACTCCCGTGCGTTCGTCTGGACGGGGCGCGGCACCGCACTCGGGATCGGAGCCGGGCTCGGTACCATGATCGGAGTCATCGCCGGGATCGGGATGCAGATCGTCGCCAAGCCCAGCTGCTCCCAGCAATCTTGGATGTGCTTCGACGCCATCACGGTCCCGGGCCTCAATGCGCTCGCCGGGGGAGTGGCCGGGCTCTTTGCCGGCGGGATCATCGGTTCGTCGATCAAGATCGACAAATGGGACCCGATCACTCCCACGACACTCGGTGTCCGGCCAATTTTGAGACCTGAGCGCGGTGGGTGGAGCCTCGGAGCCCGGGTGTCGTTCTGATCGGTGGGTCGGGATGTTGATTGAGCCAACGCCCCGCCGCCTGCGGCGGGGCATGGGTTGATGGAATGGGATTGGCGCCCGGCGGCGCATCCCGTGGCTGCGCCGCTCCAGAAAGGCCACGTGGATCGAGGTTGGTGACGCAACGGGGGCGCACAGATGTGCGCCCCCAACACCCCGACGGAGGCGCGAAGCGAGAGGGAGTGTGTATCCCGAAGCTCGCGCCTCGGGCTCGGCGTCATGAGGTGGCTCGCGCCACCATGTCTCGGATGAACCGGTCGCGCAAGCGACCCCATCTGGCCGAGCCCATGGCGAGAGCCATGGGATACCTCCCAACCCCGCACCTCGCGATGCGGGCGAGGCGTGCCTCGCCCCTACGGCGCCCACCTCCCCGTCCCCCCCGAATTCCCTGCGGTTTTTCCGGTCGCGGAAATCGCCGCCCGGCCCCAGATTGATGGCATGACCGCCGCCACCCTCCCCTCTCCGGCCACCATGTACCGGGCCCTGGTCCGGAAGGACTCCTCCTACGAGGGGGTCTTCTGGGTGGGGGTGCGCACCACCGGGATCTTCTGCCGCCCCACCTGCACCGCCAGGAAGCCGCTCCGCCAGAACGTGGAGTTCTTCCCCCGCATGGCCGACGCGCTCACCAGCGGCTACCGCCCCTGCAAGCGCTGCCGGCCCTTGATTGCCCGGGGAGACACCCCCGACTGGGTGGCCCCGCTCCTCAAGGACGTGGACGCCAACCCCTTCGAGAAGGTCAGCGAGGCCGCGCTGCGCCGGCGCGGGCTCGACCCCGACCGGGTACGGCGATGGTTCCAGCAGCACCACAGCATGACGTTCCAGGCCTACCAGCGGCACCGCCGCCTGGGCAGCGCCCTCACCCAACTCCGCCAGGGAGACAGCGTGACCAGCACCGCCTTCGCCACCGGCTATGAATCGCTCAGCGGCTTCCGGGAGGCGGTCGAAAAACTGCTGGGGAGCACCCCCACCGCCGCGCGCGGCCGCACTGTCCTCCGTGCCCGGCAGCTCACCACCCCGCTCGGCCCGATGCTGGCCATCGCCAGTGACAGCGAATTGCATTTGCTCGAGTTCACCGACCGCCGCATGCTGGCCACCCAGCTTGAACGGGTGCGCAAGCTCTTCGGCGCGGTGATCACGCCGGGCCCCTCAAAGATCCTGACCCGCACCGAGAAGGAGCTGGCCGAATACTTCGCGGGGACGCGGACGGAGTTCACGATTCCGCTGGCGATCAAGGGGACGCCGTTTCAGGAGAAGGTGTGGCAGGGTCTCCTGCGGATCCCGTATGGGGAAACGCGCTCGTACGAGGCGCTGGCCCGGGAGATCCGTCACGCGGGCGCGCAGCGCGCGGTCGGTACCGCCAACGGCTGCAACCGGATCGCCGTCATCATCCCGTGCCATCGGGTCATCCGTTCCGACGGCACGTTGAGCGGCTACGGCGGCGGCGTGTGGCGCAAGCAGCGGCTGCTGGAACTGGAGCGGGCCGGCTGACCGGTCGCCGGGAGGGCAGACCAACCCTCGCTCCGCCCGGGACAGGCTCGTCCGCCCCTCCGCAAGCGGAACCCGGATCGGTCAACCCGGGTAGATTCCGTCATGCTCCTTGCCGTCGGAGACCGGATCCCGGACGATGCCCCTGAGAGCGCGTCCCTGTCAGCCTGGCGCGACCTGCGCGGCGAGTTCGACGCGATCCTGGTCTTCTTCCGTCACTTCACCTGAATCGGCTGCCTTCGGGACGCCGCTCAGTTGGAGCGGGTGCACGGGCCGTTGGCGGCGGGCGGGGTGCGCATCATCACGATCGGCCCGAACAGCCAAGCGGCGGCCGACCGGATGCGCCGGGTGCGCGGACTCAGCTACCCGGTCTGCGGAGACCCGGAGGGCCGATTCTACCAGTTGTTCGGCTTCGAGAAGCAGCTCGCTGGTCTGCTGCAGGAAAGCGGCACGGTGGCCATTGCGCGCAACGGCACTGTCAAGTACATCCACCGCACCAGCAACTTCATGATCGCCTTGCAGCTTGAGGCCGCGCTGGCCGCACTCGGACGTCCGCCCCTGGCGAAATGATTCACGGGATTACCCTGCCCGTAGAGACGCCCTGGTAAAACGCCCTAAAAGGGCGTCTCTACGGGGCGTCTCTACGCCCCCCCCGGCGGTGCGGGCGCGCCTCCGCCGCACCCTTCCACTAAATTCCGCCCATGCCTCCCTTTACCGGTCTCCGCGATTTCGCCACCACCCTCGAGCGCCAAGGCGAGCTGGTGCGCGTCACCGCCCCGGTGGACCCCAACCTCGAGGTGCCCGAGCTGGTGCAGCGGGTGGTGCGCCAGAACGGGCCCGCACTGCTCTTCGAGAACGTCAAGGGCGCCGCCTTCCCCCTGCTGATGAACACCTTTGGCTCGATGCGGAGGATCGAGATCGCGCTGGGCCGCCACCCGCAGGAGATCGGCCAGGAGCTGGTGAGCACCATCCAGCAGCTCGTGCCGCCCACGCCCAAGAAGCTCTGGGAGCACCGCGACTTCCTCCTCAAGGCCCGCCATGTGCGCCCGGCGCTCACCCGCCACGCGCCGGTGCAACAGGTGGTGACCCAGCCGCGGCTGGACCTGATGCCGCACACCACGAGCTGGCCGCGCGACGGCGGGCCGTTCATCACCTTCGGGCCGACGCTGAGCCAGGACCCGCGCAATGGCAAGCGCAATTACGGCCTCTACCGGCTGCAGGTGTACGACCGTCAGACCACTGGCATGCACTGGCAGTCGATGAAGGGGGGCCGAGCGCATCACTGGGAGGCGGAACGGCTGGGGCAGGACCTGCCGGTGGCGGTGGTGCTGGGCGGTGACCCGCTGCTGATGCTCGCGGCGATCATGCCACTGCCCGAGGACATGGACGAGCTGACCTTCGTCGGGCTGATTCGCAACGCACCGACCCGGTTTGCGAAGGGCAAGGATGTACCCATGCTCGTGCCCGCCGACGCGGAGTTCATCCTCGAGGGGTACGTGGCCAACGGTGAGCGGCGCAGCGAAGGGCCGTTCGGCGATCACTTCGGGCACTACTCCGAGGCGGAGATGTTCCCGGTCTTCCACGTCACCACGATGACGCATCGCGTCAACCCGATCTACCCCGCCAGCGTGGTGGGCAAGCCGCCGCAGGAGGACAAGTGGATGGGGATCGCGGTGGGCGAAATGGTCGGCCCGCTGATCAAGGTCGTGGTCCCCAACATCGTGGATCTCTCGGCGAATGACGCCGCCGGCTTCCACAACCTCCTGGTGGGTGCCTGCAAGGAGCGCCACCCCAAGGAGGTGCTCAAGACGGCGATGTCGCTGTTGGGCACCGGCCAACTGGCGCTCACCAAGATGGTGGTGCTGCTGCGCGAGGGCGCCAACGTGCGCGACTTCTCCGCCGTGCTGCGCGAGCTCTGGTATCGCTGGGAGCCCCGCGATCGGTTCATCCTGCTGCCGATCGGCGCGCTGGACACCCTCGACTACACCTCGTTCAAGTTTCATGTCGGCGCCAAGGCGATCTTCGATGCCGCCGGTGAGCCCCTCACCAGCGACGCTCCACCCACCTCGGTGCACGACCCGGCCGGATTCGACCGCCGCGTGAAGCGGCACAAGCTGCTGGATGGCGGCTTCCTGGTGGTGCAGGTGGCCGAGCAGGCGCGCGAGGTGCTCGAGGGCCTGGTGCGCTGGGAGGGGCTCGGCCCGATCAAGTTCGTGGTGGCGGTGAGCGAGGACGTGGACCTGGACGACGAGGAGAACTTGATCTGGGGGATCTGGACCCGGTTCGACCCGGCGCTGGATTTTGTCTTCGCCGAGCAGGGCTTCGAGGGGGCGCGGCCGGTGTACGGCGGGCGGCTGGGGAT
>JBHEPH010000096.1:0-8433 GCA_046260395.1 Gemmatimonadales bacterium | reverse complement strand
AGACTCGCCGGGCCTTGAAGACCATTGAAGAGATGTCGATGAAGATGCGCGAGATCCTGCGGGGGACCACCGCCTAGCTTCCCTCCGTCGTCTCCCGCATCGCCTCACCCGGTGTATTCGCCTTGACCGCTCCGGCGGGAACCGGCGTGCCTGCCACCGGGGTCGGTGTGGCGAGGACCGGGTCGGGAAAGCCCGCAAAGAATCGGCGGTAGAAGGGGGAGGCGCCCCGCCAGCCGGTGGCTGGCACCATCAGCGATGTCACCATGATGCTGACCAGCACCACCAGGAAGCTGAAGTTCTGGATCACCGCCCCGCCCGTCATCCCTGCCTGCACCGGCAGGCCCGCCAGCACCGCCGCCGCCAGTCCCTTGGGAATCATGATGGAGGTGATCGTGGCATCGCGCCAGTTGACGGTGCGGGGCAGCGTCATCCGCGAGATCACCAGCCGCAGCAGGTAGACCAGCCCGATCCCGGCCAGGGCGATCAGCAGCAGCGACTGCTCCATCCGGATGGAGAGGCCCAGGTAGACGAAGAAGAAGGTCTTCAGCACGAAGACCAGCTCCTGATGGAAGGCGCGCTCGGTATCGGTAATCTTGCTGCGCCGCGCATGCACCCAGGAGAAACGGGTGAGCCGCAGCGGCTCGTGATTGGCCAGGGCCACCCCGAAGGCCAGTACGGTGATCGCGCCGCTGAACCCGAGGATCTCGCCGAGGCCGTAGAGCAGCAGGGCAAAGCCGAAGGTGGTGGCGAGGGTGGCGGGATAGCGCTGGACGTTCCAGAGGATCGCCATCCACGCGACGGCGCCGATCACCCCCAGCACCGACGAAATGAGCAGGGCGCCCAGCACCCCGCCGACGATGCGGCCGGGTTCCACGACGCCCGCCGAGTGAGCCTGCAGCAGCGCGAAGGCGAGCACGATGCAGAGCACGTCGGTCAACGCCGATTCGAGCACCATCATGGTGCCGGCGGGCTCGCCAACCTTGAGCCCCTTGACCATCGGGATGACCACGGCCGAGGAGGTGCCGGCCAGGATGGCGCCGAGGGTGAGGCCGCTCAGCCAGGGGAGCCCCAGGGACACCATGCCGACCACGGTGAACGCCGCCAGGGTGGCCAGAAAGGTCACCATGGTCAGTGAAAGGGTGGGGCCCGCCGCCCGGCGCAGCACATCAATGCTGAGATTGGTGCCGCTCTCGAGCAGGATCGCGATCAGCGTAAGGGTCGTCATCACCGGCCCGACCTTGCCGAAATCCTCGGGGCCCAGGAACCCCGTGATCGGGCCCATGAGCAGGCCGACCAGGATCAGCAGGAGGACATCGGGCAGGCGGGTCCGCTCGAACAGCGCCGTAAAGGCGTGGGCGAGGAAGTAGACCAGCCCGATCAGCAGGATGACAGTGGCCAGGCGTGACCTCGGGTTTCAGGTGTCGGGGCTCCGCCGGGCCGTGACAGTGGCCGGGGAGCCGTTCCATTATAAGGTCGGGGGGCGGGGTGGGGCAGGGTGGCGGGTGATGCGGGAGCCGATGGTCCGGCCCCCGCACCCCCTGGAGCTCGGCTCAGGTCGCGACGCCGGCCGCCCGGCAGATGGCCTCGACGACCCGGCCACGGGGACCGCCGGGCGTGGTGGCCTGCCAATCGTCGAGGATCTCGGCCGTGGTGTCGGACTCGACTGGCTGGTCGCCGTTCCAGTGCTCGTCTGACACCCAGCGCACCTCGCGCGTCTCGCAGCGGACGTCCTGCAGCGTCACCTGCCAGTGGCCGACGCCCCAGCGCAGGAGGCGCGCCCGCAGCGAGCCATCGGCGTTGCGGACGATGGCGGCGGAATCGGCCCAGAGCTGGGGGCCGTCATCGAGCGTCATCCACGCGCCGGGGGGATGGGGGGCCTCCGGCTGGACCGCGACCATCGCGGGGGCCGCCGGGGCGCCCTCCGCCGGGGCCTCCTCGGCGGGCTGACATCCCGCCACACCCATCAGAAATGCCATCACAGTTACTGTTGCCATACGGCCGGTCCTGCGGGTCATACCGGGCTCCCCCGCTGTGCGGGAAATGGTGTTGGCCCTCCGCGCCGGTGCCCGCGGGAATGCGGGCGGTGCCACGGAGGGACGCTTGATAGCTAGTGGATCGCGAATGGCGGGCAAGGGGGGGCGGACAGGCGGGCAGGCGGACAGGCGGACGGGCGGACAGGCGGAAAGGCGGAAAGGCGACACCCCCCGGCCTGGTGTGGCTCGGGGGGTGTCGGGGACGGGCCCGGCGCGATTCGAACGCGCGACCTCTTGCTCCGGAGGCAAGCGCTCTATCCAGCTGAGCTACGGGCCCTGATCGACGGGGGACGGGGAACAGGGAACAGGGAACAGGGGCTTCCCCAGCAGATCCGGATCCAGGCCCTCCTGCAACTGATTTCCTGCTCACTGCTCACGTCTCGCTTCTCGCTTCTCGCTTCCATCATCCATCGGGGCGCCGGGATTTGAACCCGGGACCTCCTGCTCCCGAAGCAGGCGCGCTAACCGGGCTGCGCTACGCCCCGTGTCGTTGTCGTCGCGGCGGACGGCCCGCGTCGTGGTGCAATGCGCTCAGAGGGACTCGAACCCCCAACCTTCTGATCCGTAGTCAGATGCTCTATCCAATTGAGCTATGAGCGCGGCCCATGGGCGGTACAAGACTCGAACTTGTGACCTCTACGATGTCAACGTAGCGCTCTAACCAACTGAGCTAACCGCCCCTCGACGCAGCGAGAGGTAAGAAGCAAGAAGCGAGAAGATGGGCCGGGCACCTCGCCACTTCTCCCCTTCTGATTCTTACCTCTCCCTGCTGACTTCTCGCTTCTCACTTCTCACTTGTCACTTCATAGCGGGGGTGGGATTTGAACCCACGACCTCCGGGTTATGAGCCCGGCGAGCTACCAGACTGCTCCACCCCGCGACGCTGTCCTGCGACTCCCGTACCAACCAGGACCTTGCGGATCCTGCGAGAGCGGGAAACGGGACTCGAACCCGCGACCCCAACCTTGGCAAGGTTGTGCTCTACCAACTGAGCTATTCCCGCAGCCCTCTGGGGCGAAATTCTAAGCCCCGGAACCACTCCGCGCAACCAGACCGTCATCCCACCCCGCGCGACGGCCTTCCAGGAGTGGAGGCGAGGGGGATCGAACCCCTGACCTCGTGAATGCCATTCACGCGCTCTCCCAACTGAGCTACGCCCCCTCTATATTGCGTCCCGTTTCCGGGCTGCAAGACAGATCTGAAGGTTAGTGAGCAGCCAGACCAGTGTCAAGCAGGAGAATGGCTCCGCCACATGCCCCTGAAGCGCCCTGTAGCAGGCCCTGATCCCGCGGCCGCGGCCGACGCGACCGCCCCCCGTCCACGCCGCCGAACCCGCAAGGAGTCGGCGCGATCCCTCGGCGCGCATGGCATCGAGCGCGACATCCTCGACCAGTACCTCCACGAGGTCAGCCGGGCCCCGCTCCTCAACGCCCAGGAGGAGATCGCCGTCGCCCGGCGCGTCCAGGCTGGCGATGACGAGGCGATGCAGGAACTCGTCACCCGCAACCTCCGGTTCGTCATCTCGGTGGCCAAGAAGTACCAGAACCGCGGCATGGCACTCATGGACCTGATCGGCGAGGGCAATGTCGGGTTGATGACCGCCGCCCGGAAGTTCGATCCCGATCACGGCGTCAAGTTCATCTCCTACGCAGTCTGGTGGATCCGCCAGTCCATCCTGGCGGCCATCGCCCGCCAGGGACGCACCGTGCGGGTTCCCCTCAACCGGACCGCCGACCTCTCGCGGATCATCAAGACCTCCGAGGTGCTCCGTCAGCAGCTCGGTCGCGAACCGACGCCGGAAGAGATCGCCCCGCTGGTCAACCTCAGCCTGGATGTGGTGCAGGCGCTCTCGGCGCTGAACACCTCCGACGTCCGCCTCGATGCCCCGCTGGCCGCCGAGGGCGATCGCTCGCTCCTCGATCGCTTCACGACTGCCGCCGCGCCGGATGCCGAGGATGCGGCGATGAGTCAGTTCCTCAGTGAGGAGGTGGATGCCGCGCTGCGCACCCTCCCGCCCCGGGATGCCAAGGTCCTCCGGCTCTATTTCGGGCTCGATGGCGGCCATGAGCACACCCTCGAGGAAATCGGCGCCATGCTCGGCATCACCCGCGAGCGGGTCCGCCAGCTTCGTGACCGCGCACTCCGGCGGCTCCGCGAGGGCGAGGTGGGCCGGGCGCTGGCGTCGTTCGCGGCCTGACCCTACCTTCTACATTGTGACGGCCAGCGCTTCTCCCGGATTCGCTTCCGGCGTGCCGTGGCTCGCGCGGCTCGGCCGTTGGGCCACCGATGTCGCGCGCGCGCTCGGACAGCCACGCACGTGGGCCCCGCTCGTGGTGCCCCAGATGCGCCGCCTCGGCGTCGACTCGATTCCCATCGCCCTCTTCCTGGCGGTCTTCACCGGGATCGTGCTCGCCCTGCTCTCGTCGTACATCTTCACCAACACCGTCCCCATCTATTTCGTCGGCACGATGGTGACCAAGGCCACCCTGCTTGAACTGGGGCCAGTGCTGACCGGCATGGCGCTCGCCGGGCGCGTGGGCGCCAACATCGCTGCCGAGCTCGGCACGATGCGGGTGACCGAGCAGGTGGATGCGCTGGAAACCCTGGCCATTGATGTCCACGCCTACCTCACCGTGCCCCGTGTCGTCGCGGCCACGCTGATGTTCCCGGTTGTCACCGCGCTGGCCGGAAGCCTGGGGGTCCTGTCGGGGATGCTTGCCGCGGTGAACCTGCTCGACATGAGCGCCCATGATTTCTGGAAGGGCGCCCGGATGTTCTATCAGGACAAGGATATCTGGTATGGCCTGGTCAAGGCCGCCAGCTTCGGCACGGCGGTCGCCACGCTGGGCGCGGTGAGCGGCCTGCGGGCGACGGCGGGCGCGGCCGGCGTGGGCCGGGCCGCCACCATCGCCGTGGTGCTGGGCTGCATGGCCATCCTGGTCCTGGATGCCTTCTGGGCGGTGGTGCTGCTGTGAGACGAGGTGGCGGATGGGTGGATGGGCGGATGGCCCGACCGCCCGGCGGGCGGTGGTCGTGATAGAGTTTCGCGGGGTGCACAAGCGCTTCGGCGACAAGGTCGTGCTCGATGGCGTGGATCTGGTCATCCCCGAGGGGCAGACCACGGTGGTGCTGGGTGCCTCGGGGTCGGGGAAGAGCGTGCTGCTCAAGCACATCGTGGGGCTGATCGAGCCGGACGAAGGGACGGTGACGGTGGACGGGGTGGTGGTGCACGAGCTGGACTATGCCGCGCTCCGCGAGCTCAGGACCGGTATCGGTTTCGTCTTTCAGTTCGCGGCGCTCTTCGACTCCCTGACGGTGGAACAGAACCTCCGGCTGGCACTGGAGCACCGGCGACTGGACGAGGCGGAGATCGCCGAGCGGGTGGCCGAAGGGCTCAAGCTGGTGGAGCTCGAGGGGGTCGGAGACACGTATCCCGCCGAGCTCTCCGGTGGGATGCGGAAGCGGGTGGGGATTGCCCGGGCGCTGTCGCTCAGGCCCCGCTACATTCTGTATGACGAGCCCACCTCGGGCCTCGACCCGGTCACCACCGCGGTCATGGACAACCTGATGCGCCGGGCCCGCGAGGTCTTCGGGGTGACGGGAGTGGTGGTGAGCCATGACATGCGCAGCGCCTTCAGCGTGGGCGACCATCTCGTGATGCTGCACGAGGGGCGGGTGAGGCAGGCGGCTCCCGTCGCCGAGTTCCGGGACACCACCGATCCGGTGGTGCGACAATTCATCGAGGGGCGGCCGCACGCGGGCTCGCCGGGGGGGAGGCCATGAAGCGCGGAAACGAAGCAGTGGTCGGCCTGTCGGTGTTGCTGGCGGCCGCCGTCCTCATCGCTGGAGCCGTCTTTCTCAGCCAGACCAGTTTTCGGGAGCGGGACCAGCTGCATACCGCGCGCTTCCGGGTCATCGGCGGGCTCAGCGCCGGCGCGGCGGTCACCCGCAGCGGCGTCCGCGTGGGCCGGGTCGAGGCCATCCGCCTGGCCCCCAACGACTGGGTGGAAGTCGAGATCTCGGTCCGGTCGGGCGTCGAGATTCCTGCCGACCCGGTGGTCATCGTGGCCTCCGCCAGTCTCTTCGGCGAGTGGCAGGCCACCATCGTGCCGCGCGCCGCTGCACCGGAGGATATCACCGTGCGGGCGCTCCTCGACGAGGCCGATGAGGTCGGTGGGGGCGTCTGGCCTGGCGCCACGCTGCCCGACATCGGCGAGTTGACGTCGCAGGCCAACCGGATCGCCACCGACATCAGCCAGATCACCGCCAAGGTCGAGGAGACGATCGACGACCGCGTCCTGGCCGACCTCCGGACTACGGTCACCAGTGTCCGGCAGATGGCAGAACAGCTGGCGACGTTCACCGACCAGCAGACCACCGTGTTGACCCAGCTGTCCACCAACCTGACCCGCACCGCCGACGTCGTGGGGGAGTTCTCGATGGCCACCCGCACCGTGATGCAGCGGGTGGACTCCAGCACCGCGCAGGGCGAGCTCGGCCGGGTGATCACCAATTCGGCCGCCATGAGTGATGACCTGCGCCAGGTCGTCTCCGATCTCCGCGAGGTCACCAGCATCCTCGCCGAGAACCGGAGCTCCCTGGCGAACACCCTGGAGTCCGCCGACTCGGTCATGTCCCGGGTGCGTGACGGGCGCGGCACCCTCAGCATGCTCTCCTCCGACTCGACGCTGTACCTCGAGACCGTCAACGCGCTGGGTGACCTGCGCGCCCTCCTGGCTGACATCAAGGCGAATCCGCGCCGCTACCTGAGGTTCTCCGTTTTCTGATGCAACCCAAGCGACGGGCGGAGCGTGAGGTCAGCGCCGGGGGAATCGTCTTCCGCCGGGCGCCGGACCAGACCATCCTGTTCCTGCTCATCCGGGACAGCTATGACCATTGGGGCTTCCCCAAGGGCCATCTGGAGGAAGGTGAAACGCCCTCGGCGGCGGCGATCCGGGAGACCACGGAGGAGACCGGGCTCGGCGACCTGGGCCTGCACGGCCCGATCCGGATCATCGATTGGCACTTCCGCTTTCGCGGCCGATACATCCACAAGTTCTGTCATTTTTTCCTGTTCGAGTCGCCGGCCGCCGAGGCGGTGCCGCAGCTCGATGAAGGCATCACCGCCTGTCGCTGGTGCCCGCTCGACGAGGCGCTCCAGGTCTTGAGTTACGACAACGCCCGCGGGGTGCTGAAACGGGCCGCCGACATGGCGCGGACCCTGGTGGCCGTCGGCGCCGGGCGTCCCCACGCCCCCCCGCGCCCGCTCGCACCAGCGAGCGCCCCCCGCTCGCCCGACTGAGCCGTGCCGGCCCTCGCCGCGCTGCTCGACACCCGGCCCGCGCTCGCCACCCTCCGGCGCGGCCTGGCGCGCGGCCGCTGCGGGGTGCTCACCTGCCGCAACGTGAATGGACTGCTCCGGACCCTCGCCGAGCGCGCGGTGGACGGGGTGATCCTGGGACCGCAGGTGGCCCAGCGCGGGGCCCTGCCACGGGTTCGTGGTGACTTTCCCGGCATCCCCCTGATCGTGTTTGGCGCACTCCGCGCCGATGATGCCACGCAGATTGCCGGCTGGCACGCGGCAGGGGTGCGGGAGGTGGTGGTCGAGGGGGTGGATGACGCGGTGGTCGGGGACCTGGTGTCGAGGCACTCCTGCACCGCCCGCCGTCGCGAGGCCCTGCGCGAGGCGCCCACGCTGCTCCGGTTGACGGAACCGATCCAGCTCGACACCTGGGCACTCCTGATGGAGGAACCGGGCGCCCCGTGGGAGGCAACGCAGCTGGCGGAGCGGCTTGCGGTCAGCCGCGAGCACCTCTCCCGGCAGTTCGGGGCGGGTGGGGCGCCCAACCTGAAACGGGTCATTGATTTCCTGCGAGTTGTGTCGGTGGCTGAACTGGGTGGCAACCCGGGGCTCGATCCGTCCCGGCTGGCACGGCTCACCGGCTTTTCGTCCCCCGCCCACCTCCGTGCCACGGTCCGGCGGATTACCGGGGAGACGCTGGAGGGGATTGCCGGAGCGCCCCCGCAGACCGTGCTCGGCCGGTTCGTGCGCGTCGGGAGGAGGAGCCGAGGCTAGCTCCGGCACGGGGCGGCCACCTTGCTCCGCCTCCTCGCTTGTGATAACTTTCACAAGCTATACCGGAACTTGACCATCACCGCCTTACCCGCGAGTCTCATGGCCACCGATTCCATCCTGCGTCCGGGTGAACTCAAGGACGTCCTCCTCAAGGAAATTGCCGCTGCCAACCTCGGCGCCGTGGATTCGGCCGAAGTGGGCACCACCCTCGAAGTCCGCGACGGTGTCGCCCGCGTTTACGGCCTCTCGGGCGCCGTGGCGGGGGAGATGCTCCAGTTCACCGCCTCCGAGACGGGTGAGACCGTCACCGGCCTGGTGCTGAAC
>JBHEPH010000095.1:0-8484 GCA_046260395.1 Gemmatimonadales bacterium | reverse complement strand
GGCGGGCCAGCAGCGCCATGGCCTCGGCTCGCTCGCCGTTGGCACTCTCCCAGACCGCCAGCTCACAGAGCTGCCGGTGGAACGCGAGCCTCGGCCCACCCGCCGACGGGGCGGAATCGGGCAGGGCCGAGCGGAGGATCAGGAGGCGAGAACGCGCCGCCTCCAGGTCGCTGCCGAGGAGCGCGGATTCGAGGATCGGGTCGATACCGGCCATGCCTTTGTACCGCGCGGCATCGTCTGGCCGGCCCCGATTGCGATAATAGTGATAGAGCCGCGCCGCGACCGCACGGTCGCTGCCCTCACCGCGGCGGCTGAGCACCGCCGCCGCCGCCTCGGCGTCGTCCAACCCGAGGCCCTCCACCTGCGCCCCGCCGAGGATGCGGAGCAGCACCGGCGATGGCAGTTCAACGAACCGGCGCCGCAACGCCGCAAGGACCGCCGGATTGCCAAAGGCATGGGCCTGGCGCCACTCGGCGTAGGCGCTTGCTTCCCCTGAGGAGTCAGCGCTGGTCATGGCCTCCGCGGCCCGGCGCAAGCCGGCGGAATCACCGAGTTGCGCCGCCGTGCGCACCAACATCTCCAGCGGGGCGAGGGCCTGGGGGTCCTGAAGACTGGCGCGCTCGGCATACCGGAAGGCACGCACGGCGGCACTGTCGTGCTCCAGCAGACCGCCGAAATCAACCAGCAACTGGGCCAGAGCCAGGGGTGGCTCCGGCCGACGGATCGAGAGCGAGTCGGCCGCCCGCCAGAGCAGGTATTCGGTGGCGACGTCCGGTGCCGGGAGGACGGCCCGATACAGGGCCCGATCCCGGGGGCCCAGCCCGAGCGTATCGGCCGTCAGCCGCGGCGCTGGTCGTTCGGTCCGCCGGGCAGTCATCGCGGCCCAGAGCGCGGCCAACGGGAAGGTCGAATCGGCCTGGAGCGCCGCCCCGAACGACCCGGCGGCGTCCTCGAAGCGGCCGTCCCGATACGCGGCCCGGCCGTCGAGCCAGGCATACATCGCGGTGGGAGAGGTATTGGGGAGCTGGGTCCCGGCCTCCAGCCCGCCGGTGCGCCGGCTGGCGACGAAGCGGGTGACCAGCTCGTTCACGATCCGCGCCAGGCTGTCCGCCGGACCGGTACTCCTGAACTGGCCGAGCACCCGCCCATCCGGCACGGCGAGGAGCGACGCCTGGACCTCCAACCGGTCGCGGGTCTCCGTGATGGTTCCGAGCAACAGGAAGGCCGCCTCCAGTCGCTCCGCGATGTCGAGCGCCTGCGGCTCGGAGACGCGAACGTCGAACCGCCCGCCGCTGAACTCCCGCCAGGCGCGGATCACCGCCACTGGCGCAACGGTCCGGAACCCCTGTTCACCGTTCAGGCGCGCATCGAAGAGATCCACCATGCCCTCACTGAGCACCGCAAGCGCCGAATCCTCGCTCAACACGTGGAAGGGCATCACCGCGACCATCCGGGGATCGCGCGCGGACGGGGTGTAGCGCGGCCAGAGCGCCAGGAGTGCGACCGCCAGCACGACGCCGACCACGATCATCCCGCCCACGGTGGAGCGTGGCGGCGGTGCGGGAGGTGCGGCCTCGGGCAGCGGGAGGGGCGCGGTCATGATGCCGAGGGGCAGAGGTCGTGGAGGACACACTCGGCGCAGCGCGGGCGCCGGGCAATGCACACCGCGCGTCCGTGGCTGATCAGCAGGTGACTGACCAGGGTCCATTCGTCGCGGGGCACCAGGCGCATCAGATCGCGCTCGATCTTGACCGGATCGTGGTGTGTGGTCAGTCGCAGCAGGTTGCTCAGCCGGGTGACGTGGGTATCCACGGTGACGCCATCATTGCGACCGAAGGCGTTGCCGAGCACCACGTTGGCGGTCTTCCGCCCGACGCCGGGCAGCACCTGCAGCGCCGCCATGCTGGCGGGCACTTCGCCACCGTGATCGGCCACGAGTGCCTGGGCCATGCCGATGAGGTTTCGGGCCTTGGCCCGGAAGAATCCGGTGGAGCGGATACACGCTTCCAGCTCCTCCTGACCGGCGCCGGCCAGGGCGCGTGCGGTGGGGTAGCGCGCGAACAGCGCCGGGGTCACCAGGTTCACCCGGACGTCGGTGCACTGTGCGGAGAGGATCGTGGCCACGAGCAGCTCGAACGGGGTACGATGATCGAGCGCGCAATGGGCATCGGGATAGGCGGTCTTGAGGGCCTCAAGAATCGGCCCGATTCGGGCACCTCGCGCCGCACGCGGCCCGGGAGCCGCCACCACCGCTCGCCCACGCGTGGTCACGGGCGACCTTTCCTGGCCCGGGCGAAGGCCAGAAACTCCTCCGCCGAACGGGTGTTCAGGATCTCGGCCGGGGCCAGGGCCCCCTTGCGGGCCACGCCGACGCCGAACTCCACGTTGTCAATGCCCGCCACGGTGTGCGCATCCGACCCGATCGAGATCATGACGCCCAGGTCGTGCGCACGGCGAAGCACCCGCCAGTCCAGGTCGAGGCGCTGCGGATCGGCGTTGATTTCGAGGGCGACCCCGTTCTGCGCCGCGCGCTGGAACACCGCGTCCAGGTCAAGCGGGTAGGGGTCACGGCTGAGCAGGAGACGCCCCGTGGGATGGCCAAGGATGGTCAGATACGGGTTGTCGAGGGCGCGGAGAATCCGTGCCGTCATCTCCGCTTCCGTCATGGTAAAGCGACTGTGGATCGAGGCCACGATGAAGTCAAACCCGGCCAGGACATCGTCGGGATAGTCCAGGCTGCCATCCACCAGAATGTCAGATTCGATCCCCTTGAGAATCCGGAATCCCTGGAGCTCGGCGTTGACCTGATCAATCTCGGCCCATTGCCGGTGGAGGTCGTCGATCGACAGGCCACCCGCGTACGCCGCGGCACGGCTGTGGTCGGTAATGCCGACATACTCGTAGCCCGCCAGGCGCGCCGCCGCGGCAAGCTCGCGAACGGACGGGGAGCCGTCGGAGTAGTTGGTGTGGCAGTGGAGAAAGCCGCGCAGGTCGGCGCGGTCGACCAGGCGTGGCGTGGCCGTGGCACACCGCGCAAATTCGTCCAGCCCTTCGCGCAGCTCAGGCGGCACCCAGGCCAGGCCGAGGTGCCGGTAGAGCGCGTCTTCATCGGGCGTGGGCACGAAGCTGCTGCCCTTCCACAGGGCACCACCGGCCAGCGTGTAACCGCGGGCGGAGGCGCGCGCGGTGAGCATGGCCAGGTGGTCCTCGGCGCCGGTCGTCTGCACCAGGACGGCCCCCAGGTTCACCGGCGCGGTCACCACCACCTGGCTGGTGCTGCCGCCAGCAAATCGCAGGGTCACTCGCCGGTCATCCTGTCCGGCGAGTTCGTCCACCCCCGGTAGTTCCTGCAGCGCCTTGAGGATGTCGGCGGGTGCCCCCTCCGCCACCAGCACCACGACGAGCTGCTGCACCACCTCCATCCGTCGGCGCACTTCTCCCGCCACATGGGCCGATACGACGCCCGGCAACGTGGCGAGCGCCGCCCGCAGGCTTTCCGCCTCCTCGGCGGCGTGATGCGAGAGACGATAGCCGGCCGCCTGGCGCAGGAAGGCGATTCCCTTGAGGATTCCGTCCACCGATTTCTGGCCGAACCCCGGCAAGGCAGCGAGGCGTCCGTCTCGAGCGGCTTCCTCGAGATCCGAGAGGGTGTCAATGCCAAGCCGCTCATGAATGACCCGGACCTTCGCCACGCCGAGGCCGGAGATCGCCAGCATTTCCATCAGCCCCGGGGCCACGGATTCCCGCAGTTCCTCCAGCAGGGATGAGCGACCGGTGGTGACGAGTTCCTCGATGAGCTGGAGCGTCCCTGGTCCGATCCCCTTGGTCGCGGCGAGGGAGCCATCGGCCAGGGCGGCCTCGAGGTCGCCCGGCAACCCGCTGATCGTCCGAGCGGCCGTTCGGAACGCGCGGACGCGAAACGGGTTTTCGCCCGTCAGCTCGAGATGGGCGGCCACCTGGTCGAGCACGTGGCCCACGGCGGTTCGATCCATTGCCTTCGGACTCATGCGGCGATCTCCTGCCGGCCCGGTCGCAGCCCGCCGGCGGCGATCACCCGCCGGTGGATGCGCCAGCCGAGTTCACACAGTTCTTCCCCACCGACCACCGACCAGAGCCCCGCCGAAGCCCCGCCCTCCAGGACCGGCGCAAACGGGGCGGTGGCGTCCTCCCGACGGAGTTCGCCTGGGGGTGGCCCACTGACCTGCACCACGGTGAAGCCGGGTCGGCCCGCCAGGAGGCCGAACACGGCCACCAACGAGAGCTGCGTGTCCTCGGCCACCGTGAACCATCCCTCCAGCGGTTCCGCCGGGGCGCCGACCACCGGGGTGCCCCAGACGCGCCGGGGCGCCAGCGCCACGTAGTAGGCCGATCGGGGGCCGCCACCGACCGTCCCGGTGCTGGCACCGGCGACCACGGCATCGAGCACGGGCCGGCTTACCGTGACCACCCGTTCCCCCTGCTGCCAGAAGAGGAAGGCCGCGTGGGCCAGGGCCACCAGTTCCTCCACGCCCTCGCCGAGCCCCCCGTCAGGGCGAAGTTCGTGGAGCAGCTCCACACCCGGGCGCGACAGGGTCCAGGCGTCGCGATCAAAGGGGTCGACCTCGTCCTGTTCAAGCGCGGTGCGCATCGCCTCAAATCGGTCCGGGACGAACGGCCCGAACGCCAGCGGAAACGGATCGCCATGCTCACCCACGTGCCGGTCCCGCGTTGGGGAGGAACTCATCGAGCAGCCGACGAAATTCGTCCAGGGCCTCGACATACGGCACGTGACCACAGTCGGCAAGCGGGTGGAAAGCGGCGCCGAGCAAGCCGGCAGTTTCCTTCGCAGCCTCGATGGGAATCGGATCGGCATCACCATGGAGGACAATGGCTGGCAGGGACAGTTCTGCCAGCGCGGGGCGAAGGTCGTAGTCACCGAGGCTTGCCCACACCTCCTGCTGGGTCCGTCCGGTGACGCGGAATGGCGTCAGGTCGGCGACCCTGGCAGGATCGTGAAAGTAGCCGGCCACCGACAACTCAAAGCTCCGGCGCCGGTAGCGCTCGGGATCCGAGCTGGCCAGCCCTTCATCGCGCATCCGCTGGCGCTCCTCCAGAATGGCCGGATCCGCGTTCCGGTCTGCCAGCCGCCGCTCGAACTCCGCGCGCGCCGCACGGTGCGCCGGCGCCGGCGAGACCAGCGCCAGCCGTTCGACCCGATCCGGGTGCTCGGTGGCATAGAGAAGCGCCAAGAGCGCACCCCAGCTGTAACCAACCAGCACCAGCCGGTCCAGCTGCCATGTCTCACGCAGTGCCTCCAGGTCCGCGACCTGCTCCCGCCACCCCACGGGTACATCCCGCTCAACGGCGGACCGACCGCCACCGCGCTGGTCGTAATAGATCAGGGTTCGCCCATCGGCCAGCGCATCGAACCCGGGCAGGAGATAGTCATGATGCGCACCCGGCCCGCCATGCAACACCACGACGGGTGGCCCGCTCCCGATGCGCCGCTCGAAGAGCTGCACGCCGCGAATCGTGCGGTGCAGTTCCTCAGTCATGACGTGGGAGGAGCCACTGGTTCACAGGAGCACAGCGAGCGCGTCGGCCACCTTCTTGACCTCCGCCTGCTCGTCCGGCGTGAACGGATCCGGCACGTCGCTGTCCACGTCGATCTGGCCGAGAACGACGCTGCCCCGCCGGATGAGAACCACCAACTCAGAGCGGGTGAAGGTGTTGCAGGCGATATAGTTCCCGATCGCGGCCACATCGCCGACGTTCTGGTCCTCACCCGTCGCCACGGCCGTCCCGCACACACCCTTCCCCACCGGGATGCGAGTGTGCTCGGTCTCGCGGCCGTCCCAGGCCTCGAGGACCAGATCGTCGCCATGGAGCATGTACAAGTACACGGACGTGTACGGCTGGCCGGCGGCCCGCAGGCGCTCGGCGGCCAACTGAAGGAGCGGCTGCCGGCCAGCGTCATGGACAAACGCGCCACGCAACGCCGCCACGACCCGATCACCATCGAGCACGGGCATCAGTCATTCACTCCGGGTGCCCAGGGTTATTTGCAATGTCAGCCGCCTGCCATCCCGTTCGACCTCGATCGCCACCCGGTCACCGGGACGATGGGCACGCAGGGCATCGGTCATGCCCTGGAGGTCATCCACCGGGAAGCTCCCGATCCGGCGGATGATGTCCCCTGCGCGCATCCCACCCAGGTCCGCGGGGCTGCCGGTGCGCGTGCCCGAGATCCGGACACCGGTGACCCCGCCGCTCATGTCCGGGATGCTGCCGAGGTAGGCGCCATAGCCGCTGGTGACCGCCCCGACGGCCGGTGGTGGTGGCGGTGGCAGGTCGACAAAGGTGAGCGGGTGGGTACGGTCGGCCAGCGTGCGCGCCAGGCGGGCGGTGAAGGTGGCCACCTGGGCCAGTCCGTCGGTATTGATGGTGGCCGCGTCATCCGATGCCCGGTGGTAGTCCTCATGGAGATCGGTGAAGAAGTGGATCACGGGCACCTTGGCGATATAGAACGAGGCATGGTCGCTGCGTCCGTAGCCGTCCCCCGAGGCGCGCAGGTCGAAGCCGGCGGTCGCGTTGAGGGAGTCGAGGATCGCTGGAAACTCGGTGGCGGTGGCGGCGCCGAGCGCCAGCAGGCGCCCCTCGCGCAGGCGACCGACCATGTCGAGATTGAGCATGGCCACCGTCCGGGCAATCGGTATCACCGGCTGGCGGACATAGTGGCTGCTGCCGAGCAGCCCCAGCTCCTCGCCGCTGAAGGCGATCAGGAGGACACTGCGGGCAGGTGGGCGGGCGGCGAGCTGGCGCGCGATCTCAAGAAGCGCTGCGGTCCCGGATGCGTTGTCATCGGCACCATTGTGCACCTGCCCGCGCAGCTCAGGGCTGAGGCTGCTGACCTCCCCGGTGCCGAGATGGTCGTAGTGGGCGCCAACGATGAGGACCTCATCCCGCCGGTCGGGGTCGGTGCCCGGAATCAACCCGAGGACGTTCAATCCGGTCCGGCCACCCAGTCCGGTACCCGCCACGGAGGGCGCATCAGCGGCCACGGCGAACGACTGGAACCAGCCGTTCACTCCGGCGGGTTGCACACCTGCCGCCTGGAACTGCCGGGCAATCCATGCCGCGGCCGAATCCGCCTCGGGACTGCCGGTCAGGCGCCCGGCGCGGGCGTCATCAGCCAGCCAGTGCAGATCGGCCGCGACCCGGGCGGCGACCGACGAGGCCGGGACCGCCGCTGCAGGGGTCTGGGAAGCCAGGTGGGTGGGGCTCAGCGCCGCCAGCAGCGCAAAGAGGAACAAAAAATGCACGGAATTTCCTTGGTTTCAGGATCCTGATAGCCCGATCAGCCCGACGGGAATCCCGTGGATTCTACACGCTCCCGGCATCCCGCGCACCCGCCGCGTTGCCGGGGACTTTGCCTAGGCCCTATCTTGGCGTAACCTCTCCGGAGCGCTCATGATCACCGCCCACCTTGTCTCGGCCACCCTGGCTTCCCTGGCCCACCTGCTCCGCCACGCCCCGACCGCGCTGGACGAACAGGACGTCACCGTGGACCACCTCGGTCGCCTCGCCGGAACCGACAGTGCCCTGGTGATCGAGGCCGGGCTGGAGAGCCTCGCCGTCAACAACACCCAGGTGCCGATCGAATCGCCTGGAGCCGCCATGCTCAATGAGCTGATGCTGCTCCATGGCATCCGGCGGGTGGAGTTCACCACGCCGCTTCTTCCCGACCGGGTCATGGGGCTGTGCTCCGTCCTGGCGGCATTCCCCGGCACCTTCGAGAGCTTTGCCGAGGTGGAGGAGGCCTCTGGTGCCGGTGTGGCCACGGGACTTTCCCTGGCCGAAGCGCCCAGTGACCTGACCTTCGAGCGCTTCACCACGACGATTCCGCTCATGCCGGACCCCGACGCCCGACCGCTGATTGAAATGGAGGACGTGATCCGGCCAGCGGAAGACGGGGGACTCCTCCACCACCCCGACCTCGATGAACTGACGGACTTCGATGCGGTGGAACTCGACCAACCCGACCGCGTGCGGCTCGAGCCGAGCGACAGCCACGAAGACGATTTCCATGCGCGGCTGAACGCCATTCTTGACCGCGGACGCCTGGCCGGGCGCACGGAGCACTGGGAGGAACTGCTCCGGGCCGCGCTGGAAGTGATCGAGATCGAGGCGGAAGCCCCCACCGAGGCGGTTGGCAAGGCGATTCGCATCGAACTGCGCCGGATGCTGCCCAAGCCCCAACTGCAGCAGATCGCCCGCCTGGCCAGCGCGGGCGGCCGGAAGCAGGATGCCATCGCCATCCTGCGCAACCTCGGCGCGGACTCGACCGAGGTGCTGATGGACCTCCTGGTGGACGAGATCTCGATGGCTGGCCGGCGCGGGTACTATTCGGCGCTGACGCACATGTCCGAGGGCCACGAGGTCATCATCGCCCACCTGCAGCACCAGACCTGGTACGTGGTGCGGAACGCCGCGGAACTCTGCGGG
>JBHEPH010000094.1:0-8614 GCA_046260395.1 Gemmatimonadales bacterium | reverse complement strand
CGGCCACCCTGTCGGGCTCGACCGACTGGGAATCTCAGCCTCGGTGCTCTGCATACTCCATTGTACCGCCTTGCCCCTCGTTGCAGTGGCCCTCCCAGCCGCGGGAACTGCCTGGGAGGTGGCCGCGTGGCTCGGGTGGGCCGCCGTGGCAACGGTGGTCCTGGTGGCCGGCCTGACGCTGCCGCGCGGGTTTTCCCGCCACGGTAACGCCACGCCTGGGGTGCTCGCCGGGCTCGGTATCATCGCGCTCGTGGCCGGTGAGTTCCTGGCCGGTCCCGGCCTGAGCTGGGGAGCCGCCCTGACCCTCACGGGCGGCCTGTTGGTCGTCACCGCGCAGCTTCACAACCTCAAGTTGCTGCGGCCCTGCCGCGTCTGCGGACAGAGCCACTGCACCTCACCGGTGCCACCTGCGTACTCGGCCAGCCCTGAATAGCCCGGTACGATACGGCGAAGCTTAGGCCCCATCCCTCCCCCTGATTATCATTCCCCTCTCAACAAGATCGAGAGGGGAGTGGTGCCATGGAACGCAACACCCGACAACGCGATGCTATCCGCGATGCCTTCCGTCGTGCCGACCGCCCGCTCAGCACCGACGAGGTGCACCTTGCCGCCCGAAAGACCGTCCCCAGCCTCGGCGTAGCCACCGTGTACCGCACCATCCGCTCGCTCCAGGGGGAGGGATGGCTGGCGACGGTGGAACTGCCCGGGGCCCCGGCGCGGTATGAACTGACCGGCAAGGCCCACCACCATCATTTCCATTGCGAGCGGTGTGACAAGGTCTTCGACCTGGTCGGTTGCCCCGCCACGCTGCAGGACCTCCTGCCCCGCAGTTTCCGTCTTGATCGTCATGAGCTGGTACTGTACGGCCGCTGCGCCGACTGTGCCCGCGCCGCCTGAACCGAAAGCTCTCGCATGTCCCGTCTCCTGTCGTTCCCGCTCCTCGGCCTGGCCGCCGCCCTTGCCTCGTGCAGCCCCGCCCCGGAGGCGCCCGCCCCGCCGGCTGAGGAGGTCACCTTCCGCGGTGGGGTGATGGACCCGACCCGGCCGCGGCCGTCGTTCACGCTGACCAGGACCACCGGCGAACCGTTCGACTTCGCCCGCGAGACCGGCGGCAAGCTGACCTTTCTCTTCTTCGGCTACACCAACTGCCCGGACATCTGCCCGGTGCACATGGCCAACCTGGCCCAGGTGCGCAAGACGCTGAAGCCCTCGGAGAGCCGGGAGATCCGGATCGTCTTCGTGACGGCCGACCCCGAGCGCGATACCGCCGAGGTGCTCGCCACCTGGTTGGGCCGGATCGGCGGCGACATCATCGGCCTCACCGGGACGATGGACGAGATCCTGCGCGCCCACGAGGCGGCCCGGGTGCCACCACCGGTCAGGGAAGGCGAAGGTCCCGACTATTCGGTCGGCCACATGGCGTGGGTCATCGCCATCACGCCGGACGATGAAGTGCGGCTGCTCTACCCGTTCGGCACGCGGCAGGAGGACTGGGCCCACGACATCCCGCTGCTGCTGGCGAACTACCCCGCGCGATGAACTGGTGGTGCTCGGCGAGTGATGCCGCCTGGCGCTGGGAGTGGCAGGCCTACCCCGGCGTGTGGCTGGCGATGGGCCTCCTGGTGGCCGGGTACCTGCGGCTCTGGCGCGGCGCCCCGTCGCCGAGGCCGGCACCCAGCGAGCGGTTCTACCTGGCTGCTGGCGTCGTGGCGATCTGGCTCGCCATCGATTGGCCCCTCGGGGCGCTCGGCGCCTCGTACCTGTCGTGGGTGCACACCATCCAGTACCTCCTGATCAGCCTGGTCGGGGCCCCCCTCCTCCTGCTCGCGATCCCTGAGGCGGTGATCCGGCGAGCCGGGGCGCGCCAGGGGGAGAAGGGGTTCCTGCACCTCGCCGCCCACCCCGTGTTCGCCCTGGCCGTCTTCAACGTCATACTCTTTGTTACCCACCTGCCGCTGATCGTGGATGGCCCGATGAAGAGCCAGCTCGGCAATTTCGCCGTGGATGTGTCCTGGCTGGTGGGCGGGCTGGCGCTCTGGTGGCCGGTGATCGCGCCGGATGGCATGGGGAGGATCAGCTCGCCGGTGAAGATCGGGTACCTGTTCGTGAGCACCATTCCCCCGACGATCCCGGCGGCCTACCTTACCTTTGCCAAGCACCCGATCTATGCGCTCTACGAACTGGCGCCCCGGGTGCCGGGCATGGACGTGCCGGCCCAGGTGGACCAGCAACTCTCGGGGCTGATCATGAAGGTGATCGGCGATCCGATCCTCTGGCTGGCGATGGCGATTGTCTTCTTCCGGTGGGCCCGGCGCGAGCGCGGCGAGATTCCGGCTCCGCAGCCCACCACGACTTGATCTTGAGGTACCTCGGATGCGTGCCCGTTTCCTGATCCGACTTGGACTTCCCCTCCTGGCGCTGACACTCGTCCTCGGCGCCTGGACCGCGGACGTGCGCCACAACCGGTTGACCAACAGTGAGCCAGCCGCTGACTCGACCGTCGCCGCGCCTCGTGAAATCCGTCTCTGGTTCAGTAATCGCCCCACGCCACGATTGAGCAGCATCATCCTGCAGGCGGCCGATAGCAGCCGGATTGCCCTCGGCGCGGTGCGCGCCACCGAGGATCCGCTGTCGATCACCGCACCGGTGGAGGGAGCGCTGCGCCCCGGGCAGTACGCGGTGACCTGGCGGACCACCAGCAGCGACGGCCACGTGGTGCGCGGCCGCTTCGTCTTTCGCGTCCGGGAGTAGCCCCTGACCATCCCCGCGTGGATCGAGGCGCTGCCCCGCTGGGCGGGGTACCTCGGTGCCTTTTTGACCATCGGGGCCTGTGTCTTCCGCTTTGCCGTCCTCCGCAGCTGGTCCCGCTCCCATCCCACCGACCAGCCCGTCCTCGACCTCCTCGCCGTGCGCGCCGCCCGCCTGGGACTCCTTGGCGGGATCGTGCTCCTGCTCGCGATCGGCCCCCGGCTCTGGCTGCAGGCCAGTGGCTTCATTGAACCGGGTCAAGCAGTGGACCGGGAGCTGCTCACCCTGATTCTGACTGAAACTGAATGGGGCCGTGGCTGGACCGCCCAGCTTGGCGCGGCGGTCCTGGCGCTCGGCGGGTTCCTCTTGACCTTGGCCGCGCCACGCTGGGGATGGATCGGAGCGGGCATCGGCGCAACGCTCGTGGCGCTCGCGGCACCGTTGACGGGGCATGCGGTGACCGAGGCGGCAGGATCGACGGGGGTGCTCTTCGACGCCCTGCACGTGCTGGGCGGTAGCGCGTGGCTGGGCACGCTCTCCGTCATGCTCCTGGCCGGACTGGGCACGCTGTCGCGGCTCCCTGCGGACCAGCATGGCACCCTCGCCGCGCGCCTGGTGACGGCATTTTCCCCGGTGGCCCTGGTGGGTGCCAGCCTGGCCGTCGTGGCCGGGTCGGTGTTGAGCTGGCGCTATCTGGGCGGCACGATGGGCGAACGGTTCGGCGCGCTGACCGGCACCTCCTGGGGCCAGGCACTGCTCCTCAAGAACTTGACACTTCTCGCGGTCGCGGGACTCGGGGCATGGAACTGGCGGGTACTGCTCCCGCGCCTGGGCAGTGCGGAGGCCGCGGGACGCCTCCGACGCTCGGCCCGGCTGGAGGTCACCCTCGGGGTGATCCTTCTGCTGATCACCGCTTTCCTGGTGGCCCTGCCGATGCCGGCGCTGGCCAGTGGAGAGGACCTGGCCAGCCTTGGCATCCAAACCTGTTCAGGAGCATCAGCATGCTGACGATCCGCCCTGCAATGCTTGCCATCGCCATCACCCTCGGCACCGTTGCCTTCACTGACACTGCCGAGGCGCAGGTCACCGTCGGCATTCGGGGCTCCACGCTCGGTGCTGGAATAGAGGTGGCCATCCGGCCCGCCCGGATGATCGGTCTCCGGGCCACGGGCAATTTCCTGACCTTCACCCGTGAGGATGAGGTCGAGGGGATTCCCTATGAGCTGGAGCCGCGGCTGCGCTCCGGTGGCGTGAATGTGGACTTCTATCCATTCGGGCGGGTGCTCTACCTGAGTGGCGGCCTCCTGTTGAACGGCAACGAGGCGAGCGCTGAAGCGATCATCGGGGAGAGCATCACGATTGGCAACCGCACCTACAGCAACACGGAGATCCAATCCCTCCGTGGGGACCTGGAATGGAGCCGGTCGTTGGCGCCGTATGCCGGGCTCGGGTTCGAGTCGGGCGGCCGAGTTGGCATCGCGTTCGAAGCGGGGGTGGCCTTCAGTGGAACACCGTCGGTGAGCCTGAGCGGCGTCACAACGCTTACAGGCCCGGAACGGCAGTTCTTCGATGAGGCGGTGGCACAGGAGGAGGCCCAGGTGCGGGCATGGATCGATGACAATCGTCGCTGGACGAAGTACCACCCGGTAGTGGCGCTGGGTCTCCGCATCCGGTTCTAGGAACCGGCCCGGCTAGACCTGCAGACCCACCGAGCGCATCAGTTCCAGCGCATTGCTGCGCTCCACCACCCCCGGCCGGATCCGGTAGTCAAAGCTGATCCGGCCCTCCACCAACTGATCCTCGAAATGAATATTTGCCGCGCGGGGGGCCAATGCCTCGGCGATCCGCGCCAGCGCCAGGTCGTGCGTGGTCAGCAGGCCGATCGCCCCGCGGTCAACCAGCGACTGCACGATGGCTTCGGCACCGATGCGCCGATCGTGGCTGTTGGTGCCGCTGAGCAGCTCGTCGAGCAGGAACAGCAGCGTGCGCTCGCCCCCCGCCAGGTCATGCACCTGCCGGAGTCGGGTAATCTCGGCATAGAACCGGGAGCTGCCCTCCAGCAGGGAGTCGTGGGTGCTGATCGAGGCGCCGACGGCGAGGGGCTCCAGGACGAGACTCGTCGCATGCGCCGGGGCGCCGGCCTGCGCCATGACCACCGCATTGCCCACCGCGCGCAACAGCGTACTCTTGCCCGACATGTTCGATCCGCTCACCACCAGCAGCTGCTGCGTGCCACCGAGCGTCACGTCATTGCGGACGCCGCCGCCTGCCAGGAGCGGGTGACCGATCCCCGTGGCGCGGAATCCGGCACCGTCCTTGAACTCCGGCCAGGCGGCGTCGGGGTGCTCAAAGGCATGGCCCGCGAGCGAGGCCAGCGCCTCGAACTCCCCAGTGGCGTCAATCCAATCGCGGACGGAGGGCCCGATCTCACGCCGCCAGCGCCCGATGGCGCAGGCCACCTGGGTGGTCCAGAGGAGCAGCGGGAGCACCAGCATGATCAATTGATTGCCGCGTGAATCGAGCAGACCGATCAGCCGGCGCAGCCGCCAGATCTGGCGGCTGGCCGGGTGGGAGCCTGCCATCAGGCGAGTGCGGATCTCCACCAGGCGCGGCGACGCAACCCGCTCCGCCTCGAGCCGCTCGATCAGGGCAGCGAGGTCGTCCAGTTCGCGCGCGGCCGCGCCCACCTCGGCGATGGTGGCCTGTACCCGCGCCCGGAGGGTGGCCCCGACCAGGGCGATCCCGGCGAGCGGCGGCAGCAGGAGCCAGCCGGGCCACCAACCCAACGCCCCACCGAGCAATGCCCCGAGGAACAACGTCACCAGCGCGCGACTGACTGGCATGGTCCAGCCGGGAAAGGGTGGCTGCTCGGCTTCCGCCCAGCGGACCAGGGGGCGCTCGTCGAAGTGCTCCCGAACCTCGGCACCGAGCACCGCCAGTGATTCCCGCAGCTCCAGCCGGGGCTGCAGCTCGCGCACCGCCTCCTGCCGCGCGGCGATCTCGGCCCAGGCCGCCGGGCGTTGGAGCCATTCCGCCAGGACGCGCTCCCCGGCGGCGGTGCGGGCTTCACAGAGGTATTCGAAGAGCGAGCCGTGGCCAAAAAGATCGAGGTCCGCCGCGTAGGGATGGTGTTCATCCTGCCAGCGGGTGCCGCTGATACCCTGTCCGTGCCAAGTGTGGTCGAGCCGGGCGATGCCGCGGGCATGAAAGGCCGCGGCACGCCGGGCCTGATCACGCGCCCGCTCGGCGCGATATGCCGCCACGACGAACCCGGCAAAGACCGCCACGGGCAGCAGGAGCACCACCGGTGGCAGTGCGCGCCCGAAGAGCACGGCCCAGAGGAGGACCAGGAGCACGATGAAGGTGACGAGGCGGGCAACGCCCAGTTGGCGATGACGTGCCTCGAGCCGGGCCGCCGCCGCGAGGTGCTGGTCCCGCCGCGCGACATCGCCGAGCGGGGGTCGGTCACGGTTCCCGTCCCGCCATGAGGGCCCTTGGCATGTCAGTACCCCCGCGCCGGGTCGATGGCGAGTGCCGGATATTCTCGGCGCTCCAGCGCCGAGCAGACCTGCAGGAAGCTGCCACCGGCACCGGCGACCGTGGTGAGGCCGGCGATGTGCGGCGAGATCAGGATGCGTGGATCACGCCAGAGCGGCGAGGCATCCGGCAGCGGCTCCTGCTCGAAGACGTCCAATGCCGCGGCGCGGAGGTGGCCGGCATCGAGCGCGGGGATGATGGCCGCCTCATCCACCAGCGCCCCCCGACCGGCGTTCATCAACGTCGCATCCCGACAGTTCGCCAGCAGGGGGCCGTCCACCAGGTGGAAGGTGGCGTCGGTGAGCGGCAGGGTGAGCACGATGTACTCCGCAAGCGCGCACGCGCTGGCGAGATGCTCCACTGGCGTCACCGTCTCGAACGGCGCACGAGCCTCCGCGCTGCGCGATGCACCATGCACCATGCACCCCACCGCGGCGAACGCCGCGGCAACGCCGCGGCCCACCTCGCCGGTGCCGACCACCAGCACCCGGCTGCCGCGCAGGGCGGGGAGTTCCCGGGGAACCCAGCGGCGGTGATGCTGGTCGTCGAAGAGCGTGGGCAGCGCCTGGGTCACGGCCAGCGCTCGGGCCAGGCACCACTCCCCGATCTGGCCGCCGAATGGCTCATCGTTGCGCGTCAGGAGGGTGCCAGCCGGGAAGGGACGGCGAAACAGGAAGCCATCCACGCCCGCACCGGTGCAGTGCACCCACCCGATGCCATCGAGCGGGCGGCTGGGTGGCGGGCGAAACCCCATGTAGGCGTCGGCCCAGTCGAGATCCGCCTGGGACGTCTCGGCCCGATCCCGGGTGCGGATTTCGAGCGCAGGGCGGCGCTCGTTGATCCAGGCGGCCAGGGCCTCGCGGTCGCGGTCCACGATGAGGAGCCGCGCGGGCGGCGGAGGGATGGTTGGCATGGCGGCGAATGGTAGGGCGGGGACCGGGGGCGGGCAAGACGTAGAGACGCCGTGGCGTAGAGACGCCCTAATAGGGCGTCTCTACACGGGCGTCTCTACGCGGGCGTCTCTACGCCGCGGGCGCCACCCCCCAAAACACCACGGCCACCCCATGAGGGGTGGCCGCCTGCGATGCGCCGCCTAGGAATCGAACCTAGAACCTAGTGATTAAGAGTCACTTGCTCTGCCAATTGAGCTAGCGGCGCGCATCCCGTTACAGCCCCAACGGGAATCGAACCCGTCTCTCGACCTTGAAAGGGTCGCGTCCTGACCGATAGACGATGGGGCCGGGTACCCGTCGAGTCCTTCCCACCGGTCAGGGCGGACCACTCCCGCAATCCTGCCCGTCCCACCCCCGACCATAGCGCTAACGGGATTCGAACCCGTGTTCCAGCCTTGAGAGGGCTGTGTCCTAGGCCTCTAGACGATAGCGCCGTGTGTCCTGCACAGGCCCGGCAGGAATCGAACCTGCAACCCCCGGTTTTGGAGACCGGTGCTCTACCAATTGAGCTACGGACCTTCGCCCTGCGCTCGCTCCTGCCAGGGTGGCTGACGGGACTTGAACCCGCAACCTCCGGAGCCACAGTCCGGCGCTCTAACCGATTGAGCTACAACCACCACGTTCCCGGCACGGGGTCCGGCCTGAGTCCTGAAAGTTAGAATCCGTCAGAGGGGGGGTCAAGGGCGCGGCGGCGGCGAGATTCCACCGCCGCGCGCACCAGCGACGTCCCCAGGATCACCAGCGCGCCCGCCATCGGCCAGGCGCCGGGCACCTCGCGGTGCACCAGCCACGCAAACACTGGATTGAAGGCGGGTTCGATCAGGAAAATCAGCGACGCGTCGAGGGCCCGCACCTGCCCCACGGCGCGAGCCACGAAGCTGTACGGCAAGGCGATCTGAAAGACACTGAGGTAGCCGAGGATCAGCCAACTCGAGGTCGGGACCGCGGACGCGACCGGCCAGGCCATCGGCAGCACCGCCAGGAACGCGATCAGGTTGCCGGCCACCATCGCCGCCAGCGGGGACCCCTGCCCCGCCTGGCCGGTGCCAAGCCACCGGAGCCCCAGGGTGGTCAGGGCCCAGCAGAAGCCGCTGAGGGCGGCGAAGATGTTGCCGAGTTCAGGATTGGGTGCGGTCTTGAGGGGGTCCTGGGCGCCGACCAGGAAGAGTGCCAAGCCACACAGCAGGGGGATCAGGAACAAGATGTCGCGCCGGGAGGTCCGCTCCGCCAGCAGGAGGGGCCCCAGGAAGACCAGGTACACCGGGCTGGTGGACTGGATGAATACCGCATTCGCACTGGTCGTCTGGCGATTGGCCAGGACGAACAGGACCATCGTGGCGGCATAGACGACCCCGACCAGGGTCGCCCGCCACCCC
>JBHEPH010000093.1:0-8706 GCA_046260395.1 Gemmatimonadales bacterium | reverse complement strand
GCCACGCTCCGCGCCCAGGCGTTCTGGTCGGTGCAGGTGGACGTGCCCACCGGGCGCCGGTGGTTCCACCCAATCTTCTTCCTTGATGCGGCCCAGGCCGGCACGCTCTCCGGACGGGGCGGGCTGTGGTCGGCACCGGTGCTGGTGGGCGGGGGCATCGGGTGGCAGTGGCTCGGCGGCCTGGTACGCGTGGACGTGACGCGCGCCCTCGTCCACCGCGAGCAGTGACGCCCGGCGTATCGCGCGGCCCGGATGCCCCGCGGGGATCCCGTAGGATCCCGTAGAGACGCCCTATTAGGGCGTCTTTGCCGGTGCCCGGGTTAGGTTTCATCCATGCGTGCATTCGTGATATTCGCCATCATCGCGGCGGCCGGGGCGTGTTCCCGCGCGTCATCCGACGCGCCCGACCCGGGCCAGATGGTGGCCCTCTGGGACGGCAAGGAGCCGGGCCGGATGCGCGTGGGACTCGAGGCCCTGCACTGTGCCCGCGACTCGACCATCGAGCTGTTCGCCTTTGACAACGACCGGGCCGTCGGCCTCGCCTTCTACCTGGCGGGGGATTCGCTCACCGCGGGGACGCTTCCGGTTGTGACCATCGGCCAGGCCGATCGGCCGCGTCCCGCAGTGGCTGGCGTCTACCGGGCCGTCCACCGGGACGCCCTCGACGGCTATCAGGGGCAGGAGGGTGAGGTCATCATCGTCAGCACCGCCGGCGGTCTCCTGACCGGCCGCTTCACAGTCAGCCTGACGGAGCGCACCACCAAGGATCCCGTCACGGTGCGCGGCGCCTTCCGCGAGGTCGCGGTCGCGCCGGCGCCCGAGCCGTGTGGACGCCGCCCGCCCCGGCCTGCGGAGATCTTCTGATGGTCGACGACTCGACCTACTACCGCCGCGGCTTCGGCCTCAAGGGCACGATCACTCCGCAGCTTACCGCCGACTACCACAGCGGCGTCATCGAGGCGCTGCGCGCCAACCAGTACAGCCTCGAGGTCGGCAACCTGACCTTCCGGCTGGCCCGGGAGTTTGGTTTCTGCTACGGCGTGGATCGTGCCGTGGAGTACGCGTACGAGACCCGCACCAAGTTCCCGGACAAGCGGATCTTCCTGGTCGGCGAGATCATCCACAACCCGCACGTGAACCACAAGATGGTGGAGATGGGGATCACCTTCCTCCACCGCGCAGGCGACGGCGAGTTCGACTTCACCGGGGTGACCGACGCCGACGTGGTGATCCTCCCGGCCTTTGGCGTGACGATGCGGGACTTCCAGCGCCTGCGTGAAACCGGTTGCGTGCTGGTGGACACCACCTGCGGGTCGGTGCTCAATGTGTGGAAGCGGGTCGATTCGTACGCCCGGGACGGCTTTACCGCCATCATCCACGGCAAGCACTGGCACGAGGAGACCCGTGCCACGGCGAGCCAGGTGGGGAAGTACCCGGGCGGGAAGTACCTGGTGGTGCTCAACGACGCCGAGGCAGGGCTGGTCATGGACTTCATCGAGCGGGGTGGCGACGCCGCCGCGCTGCTGGAGCGCTTCGCCGCGGCCGTCTCGCCCGGATTCGACTTCGGCCGCGACCTGGAGCGGATCGGGTTCGCCAACCAGACCACGATGCTGTCCACCGAGTCCCTGGCGATTGCGCAGGCGTTCAAGGCGGCGATGGTGCGCCGTCACGGCGCCGAAGGGATTGATGAGCGGGTGCGCACCTTCGACACCATCTGCTCCGCTACGCAGGAGCGCCAGGACGCCATGGTGGTGCTCCTCGACGAGCCGCTCGACGTAATGGTGGTCGTCGGCGGTTACAACAGCTCGAACACCTGCCACCTGGCGGAGCTGTCAGCGCGCAAGGGCGTGCGCACCTACCACATCGAGGACGCGGACTGCGTGGACCTCGAGACCGGTGTGCTGCGCTACCAGGCGACCGGCACCAAGGCACGCGAGGAATCTGCCGACTGGCTGGCTGGCGTCCGTCGCGTGGGGATCACCGCCGGTGCCTCGACCCCCAACAACAAGATCGGGGAGACGATCACCCGGATCTGCCTCGTGGCGGGGGAGGATCTGGACAGCGTGCTTCGGTAAATCTTCGGGTTGAGCTGGTCCGTGCATGGGTCTTGCTGAACTGCATTTCAACCCGTTTCTTCTCTGGACCATGACCAAGCGACCCAATACTCCAGCTGCCTTCCGTGCCCTCCTCGCCGAATTGTCCGGCGTGAAGATGCGCCGCATGTTCAACAGCGAGGCATTCTTCGCGGGGCCAGTGCTCTTTGCCTTCTTTGGTGAGGATGGCCTGGTCTTGCGCCTGCCCGATGACGTCCGGCAGGAGGCGCTCGAGGGTGGCCAGGCACGGCCCTTTCTGGGCAAGCTTCCCGAGCAATTGGGTGGCTGGGTGACGGTGGAATTCCGCGAGGAAGGTGTGGCGCTGTTGCACGCAGCCCACACCTCGGCGCGCGGCATGGCGCGCAGCCTGGCTCGCAAGGGCGCCAACACCCGCCGCCGGACGGTGGCGGGGTAGGATCGTAGGGGCGCGCCATCCGGCGCGCTCCTACGCGTTCCCCCCCGCCAGCAGCCGCGCCACCGCCGCAATCGTATGCGGCGCACTCCCCTCCGCGCGGTTGTTCACGAGGATATAGGCCGGGATCCGCAGCTTCGCCGCCGTCTCCGCCAACCGAGCCAAGTCGGTGCGGAGCTCGGGATTTTCATCCTGCACCCGATCATACGGCTCGAACGCCTCTACCGCCGTGGCATACTGCCGTCCAGGGCGCAACAGCGCCCGCGCCACCACGAAGTCTGACGTGATGCTGCCAGGCAGGTCCATCTGCGCGCCGATCGGTGGCATCCGCGTCCACGAGTTGAAGAGGTGCGCCACGTTGTGCTCCCTGAGCACCGCGAAATAGGCCGGCACCAGGAATTCAGCATTGCGCGTCTCCACGCTGTACTGCGGCCCGCGCGGCAACGCCCCGAAGAAGCCATCCAGCGCATTCGCAAACTGCTCCGGGCTCAGTCCATGCTTTCTCGACGGCACCTGCTGGAATTCGAACACGAACGGCCCCATGTGCGGCGCGAAGTACTCCTGATACGGTGACAGCACCGCCTCTTCGAACAGCTCGGCGTTCAGGAAATCCGGGTTTGGCTGGCCACCCTTGGTCTTCTCACGCGCCTTGCTGAAAGTGTGGACGGTGATCCGATCCCAGACCTTGCTGACGCAGCGAAAGCCCTCCGGGAGGACGTCGGCGTAGGAAGCGAGCGTCTTGGCGGTGGGTGGGGCGTAGAAGGTGGAGTCGATGCCGACGGTTCCGAAGAGCGGAAAGCGGGCGTACTCAGCCAGCATGCGGGCGCCGGCACCGGTGGCGGGATACGCCTCTTCGTACACCAATCCCTTCCAGCCCGGGTAGGTCCACGACGAGGTGCCGAAACGGACCTCCTGTGGCAACGATTGTCGCAACTGTTCGAGCTCGGCTCGATCAAGAGTCATAGCGAGGAATCTATCCGGTACAGCGCTCCCGATGAGGTCATGATGTAGAGCTCGCCGCTGGCATCGCGGCCGAAACTGGTGACGCTGCCGTTCACCTCCAGCGTGGGCCACTGGGTGGGCGTGGTGGCCACGCCGCCCTGAAGGCGGAAGGACCGCACCCGGCCGTCACAGAAGTCGCTGTAGAGGTAGTGCCCCGCGAGCGGTGGTACGCGCGTGCCGCGGTAGACGTAGCCTCCGGTGATCGAGCAACCGTCACTCCGCCCGTAGGTCACCACCGGCAACGTCAAGCCGGCCTGGTTGCACCCCGAGGAGGGATTGAAGCAGTTGGTGCCCTCCATGATGCGCCAACCGAAGTTGAGTCCGCGCCCGCCACCCGAGGCCGCGGTGACCGCGTTGACCTCCTCGAGTGCGCTCTGGCCGACATCGGCGATGTAGAGGTCGCCGTTGGCGGGGTCGAAGCTGAACCGCCAGGGGTTGCGCAGGCCGTGGCTCCAGATCTCCCCGCGCCGGCCGGCCAGCCCCACGTGCGGGTTGTCCACCGGGATCTCGGCGCTGCCGTCGGCCAGGATGCGCAGGCGAAGCAGCTTGCCGAGCAGGGAGTTGAGGTTCTGGGCGAGGTTTTGCGGGTCGCCGCCGGAGCCGCCGTCACCCAGGGCGATGTAGAGCAGCCCGTCGTTGCCGAACGCCACCTGACCGCCGTTGTGATTGCTGAACGGCTGCGTCACGGCCAGGACGATCTGCTCCGAGGCAGCATCGGCCACGTCTGCGTTGGCGGAGACCCGGAAGCTGCTGACGCGGGTGTTCCCGTCGGGGTTGGTGTAGTTGACGACGAAGCGGCCAGACGTGGCGTAGTCCGGCGTGAAGGCGAGCCCCAACAGGCCGCGCTCCCCGCCGCTGGACACCTGTGCGGTGATATCAAGGAAGGGCGTGGGCAGCAGGGTGCCGTCTTTGATGATCCGGATCCGGCCAGCCTTTTCGACCACGAAGAGCCGGGTGTCACCGGCTGGTGCGGTCAGGTCCACGGGGAAAGCCAGCCCCTGGGTCACCAGTTCAAGTTTCGGGGTGGTGGGGCCGGTCGGCGGCGGCGGTGGGGGCGGCGGTGGCTGTGGGCCCGGCCCGGTGGCCGACGCGCACGCCAGCACTCCCAGCAGCAAGGCCGGAAGCAGTATCATATGGTGGGTTCCAATTGGCATCAGAATCGACCTTGTCCGGGGTTCGGGCCCATAAGAAGGGTGACGAGCAAACTCGCCCGGGGCAACACCGGAATTCGGCGATCCAGCCCCGGTGGTCCCGGCAGCCTGACCACGCGTGGCGGGTTATCATTCGGGAGTTCAGTTCCCTCCGCCTGGAGCGGGCATGACGCGGGTTCGCCCACGAATGCTGCACAGTACCCTGGCCCTGCTGGCTGCGTTGTCTTTCACCGCGTGTGTTGGGCCCTCTTCCGTGGCGGTTGGTGCGGCCCTCAGCGGCTCCTTCGTGAATGCCACGCGCCTGGCAATCGAGGATGCCGTGGCGGCGGGCGGCCTGCCGGGTCTCGATACCTTGCTCCTCCACGAGACGACCAACGCCGCTGCTCCGGCCATTGGCATGGCGGAGCAGTTCATTGCGCTGCCGGGCATTGTGGCTGTCATCGGTCACTCGAACAGTGCGGCGAGCCTGGCCGCCTCCCAGACCTACAACGATGCCGGGGTAGTACAGATCGCCCCGACCTCGACGGCGGTGCGATATGCCGATGCGGGGCCCTTTTCCTTCCGCATGGTGCCGGCGGACCCGAAGCAGGGAGAGCTGCTGGCGGCCGCGGTGACCGAGGCCCGGCCCTCGGGTGCGCGCGTGGCGCTTCACTACGTCAACGATGCCTACGGGCGCGGACTGCGGGAGGTGGTCCTGGGCGCGCTCGACCTGAGCCGACACGTCCTGGTGCACGATGTGCCGCATCTGGATATCGAGTCGGAGCCGATATCGGCGGTGGCGCTCCGGCAGATTGACGAGGAGTTGCGTGCCCTCTCCGACAAGCGTCCCGACCTGATCCTCTGGCTGGGCCGGTCTGGCACGATGTCGTATTACCTGCCCGGGATCCGGCAGCACCTTGGATCGGTGCTGGTCATGGGAGGGGATGCCCTCGCGCCGGGCCGCGACTTGGTGGCGCAGGCGCCAGGTTGGGGGGGGGTCCGGTACGTCGATTTTTTTGAGCCGGAGTCCACCCCGGAGCTTCGCGCCTTCCGGGACCGGTTCCTGGCCCGGTTCGCAGCGTCGGCGGGTACTGCGGAGGTGCTTTCCTACGACGCGATGCGTCTGGTGCTGGCCGCGGTGGCGAGTGGCGCACGGACTGGCCCCGAGGTGCGGGCGTGGCTGCTTCGGCTGGGAGATGACCTGCCCCCGTACACGGGGCTGTCCGGGCCGATCCGCTTCAGTCCCGAGGGTGAGGTGGAGCGCCCGTACGTGCTGGTCGCCATCCCCACTCCGCCGTGATGCCCCGAAGCGCCCCCCGAACGCTCCAGCAGCGTTTCTTCCTGATCAGCCTCGTGGGCGGGCTGCTGACCGTCGCGGCGGTGTTCGCGGTGATCGCGGTCAGCAACGATATGCGGACGAACCTGACCGCCGAGAGCCGGGCGATTCGTGAGGAGCAGCGGATCGCTGATGGGGTGATCGGCGGTGTGATGCGCCAGCTCGTCACGGTCTCTTCGACGGTCGACCTCGCCGATACGGCCTTCCGGAGCGCCTTTGATGCGGCCGGCCGCGAGGTGGTCGAGGGCATGCAGACCTACCTGTTTCGAGATCTCACTCCGGAACAACGGCTTCAACTCGAGCAGGTGAAAGAGGAGCACCGGCGCCTCGAAGTCAGCGCATTGCGGGCTCCCCGACTCATGCAGGAGAACGACCCGGTCGCTGCGGCCACGGCGCGGAACGAAACCATGCGGTACGGCCTGGCACTCCTCGAGGCGATGGATGGCTTTCTCCTCCTGCGGGCGCAGGACCTGGAGCACCTCGAGCGCCGCCAGGGGGCCATCTTCCTCTGGTTCCTGGGGGGCGGGCTTGGGGTGGCGCTGGCGGTGGGGGTGCTATTGACAGTGCTGGTCGGCCGCTTCATGCGCCGGCAGGTCATCCAGCCGCTCGACGAGCTGGTGGCAGCCACGGCCCAGATCGGTGGCGGGGACCTCGCGACGCGGGTGCCCACCGGGCATGACCGGGAGTTTTACCTGCTGGCCTCCAGCTTCAATCGCATGGCGGAGCAGCTGGCGACTGCCCGGCGGTCCCTCGCCAACCGGAATGCGGAGCTGGAGCAGGCGCTCGCGCAGGTGCAAGCCGCGCAGGATGAGCTTGTTCAATCCGAGAAACTCGGGGCGGTTGGCCGGATGACCGCCGGCCTGGCACACGAGCTGAACAATCCGCTGGCCTCCGTGCTGGGGTTCAGTGAACTGCTCGCCGCCGAGATCCGCGGGCGGGAGACGCTGTCGGCGGCCCTGATCGCCTCATATATCGAGCCGATCGTGCGCGAGGCCACCCGGGCTCGACTCCTGATCCGCAGCCTGCTGCAGTTCGCCCGCCGGGCGGGCAGTGATCTAGGGCCTGTCCCCCTGACCGAGGCCCTGGACGTCGCGGTTGGGCTGCAGCAGCACGCCTTTGCCCAGGCAGGACTCCGGCTGGTGGTGGAGCCGTTCCCGCCGGTGGCGGTCGTGGCCGAATTGCAGCAGCTGCAGAGCGTCTTTTCGAACATCATCAGCAACGCGCTCGATGCCATGCGCTCCAAGGGCGAGGGGGCGCTGGTGATCCAGTGTGTCCGGGTCGAGACGACCGCCTGCCTGGTGTTCCAGGACGATGGACCCGGGCTCCGCGAGCCCGACCGTGTCTTCGAGCCGTTCTACACCACCAAGGAGGTGGGGCACGGCACGGGGCTCGGCCTGTCGCTGGCGCGACGGTTCGTCGAATCGTTCGGGGGCAGCCTTCGCGCCGGGAACCGGCCGGAAGGTGGTGCCCTGGTGACCGTGGAGTTGCGCGTGGCGGCGGCCGGTGCGCCCCGGCCTCCTGAAACCCAGACCGAGGCCCCACAGCCGGCAGCCACGCCGGTCCAGGGCACGTGGCGCGTCCTGGTAGGGGAGGATGAACCGCACCTGCAACGGCTCTCCGCGATGCTGCTGGCGCGCTTGGGGGTCACGCCGGTGATCGCCGAAAATGTCGCGGCCGCCCGGCGGGTCATCGAGTCTGGTCCCCTCGATGCCATCATCTCGGACGTGAAAATGCCCGGCGAGAGCGGGCTGGACCTGTACCGTTGGGTGGAGGAAACGCGTCCGGAGCTGGTGTCCCGATTCCTCTTTGTCACGGGAGACGTGGGTGCGCCGGAGCTGAGCGCGCTCGCCGCCGCCCGCCCGCGGGCGATGATCCTGAAGCCGTTCGCGGTGGCCGACTACCTGGCACGGGTGACGGAGGTGCTGGAGGGAGTGAGAAGTGAGAAGGGAGAAGGGAGAAGGGAGAAGAGGGCGAGGTAGAGGGCCAGCGAGCAGTAATGGGATGTGGGCGGCGAAGAGCAGGTAGTGGTGGTATCGTACAGGGTCAGGGCCCCAGGGCTCCTGGCCTGAACACTGACCCAGCAGCCAAGGAGCGATACCGTGCGTCGTCTGGTCCTGATGATGGTGCTCATTGTCATCCCCGCGATCGCCGGGGCGCAGGCGGACGCGCTGCTCGGCGTGCGCATCGATCACGAGCGCAACCGGCTCTACCTGGACATCCCCGCCGCGCGGCTGAACCAAGACCTGCTCTACCAGAACACCCTGGTCACCGGCATGGGCGTGAACCGGCTCGGCCTGGATCGCGGGCAGACCGGCACCAGCGCGGTGATCCGCTTCGAGCGGCGCGGCAACCGGGTGCTGATCGTGCAGGACAACTGGAGCGTGCGGGCAGTGGGCGGCGATGCAGCGCAGGAACGGGCCGCGCGGGAATCCTTTCCGACCTCGGTGGTTGCCTCGTTCCCGATCGAGAGCAGTGACGCGGGCCGAGTCACCGTGGATGCCTCCGCGTTCTTCTTCGCCGACGGGTACGGCGTCATCGGCCGGGTGCGGCAGGCGCAGCAGGGCAACCTCCGCGTGGACCGGGACCGCAGCTGGATTGACGCCGAGCACACCGGGGCCTTCCCGCGCAACGCCGAGATCCGCTCGGTGCTGACCTACGTGAGCGACGCACCCGGGGCCGATCTGAACCGTGCAGCGCCTGATGGCGGGGCGGTGACCCTGGCGCAGCACCACT
>JBHEPH010000092.1:0-8761 GCA_046260395.1 Gemmatimonadales bacterium | reverse complement strand
GCGCACAGATGTGCGCCCCTACGGCGCGGCTCTGTCGGGATGACTCCCAAGGTCGGCTGAGATCCTCTTACGGTTGGAACAGCGGGCCGCGGCGTCGGAGGCCCAGGCGCTGTAGAGACGGATCTCAGGCCGCAACCTGAAGGTGTTTCATCGAGTTGCGAGGAGTCTGATCCCCGGGTTACTTGAAGGAGTCGTTCTTTCACCCCAGAGGGGCGCTATGTCTGGTTCTCCCCAACTCAAACAGCAGGTCCTTGATGTCGTGGACGCCCTGCCGGCCGACGCCACGATTGAGGATGCCATCGAGCGGCTGGTATTTCTGGCGAAGGTCGAGCGCGGTCTCGCCCAGGCCGCGACCCGCCAGGGGGTCCCCCACGACGAGATCGTGAAGCGCTTCGGGCAGTGACCGCGGTCTATTGGGCGTCGCAGGCCGGCGAGGACCTGGGCGCCATCTTCGCCTAAATCGGACAGGATTCCGAGCACTACGCCGGGCGGGCGGTATAACCGCAGGCCGTTGTCCCGAGGCTGGCGCCACCTGATTCCAGGATTCGCTGGTCGCGCAAGCGCCCACACTTGGCCGAGCCCATGGCGCGAGCCATGGGATAACTCCCAATCCCGCGCGTCGCAACGCGGGCGAGGGGGCGCACAGATGTGCGCCCCTACGGCGCGGCTCTGTCGGGATGACTCCGGTGGCCGGGAGGCCTCGCCCCTACGGTGCGTTGGGAGATACTTGGACGTCTATTGGAGAATCTCGCCGGAGTCACCGCCCTCACTTCGCCCACGCTGGCCGCTACGGCAATCCATATCAATGTTCATGGAAAGCGGGGTGACGAGACACATCTTGCGGCACCGGGCTAACCACGAATTTGCTAACCGAGGACAGAAGAGCAAGCGGTCGGGCACATGGTGGCCACCAATCTGTCCTTTATGAACGTGCGCGCATCGCATGGCAGTGCGGCGGGCCACGGGCCGGGTCCGGAAACTTCTGGGTGGGCTGCTGCGTACGGCCGTGAACAGCTCGACATCGTCACCGCGGCCCTCCAGCCGCAAACGACGCCCATCCCGCCGGGCTTCGAGCGTTCAACCCACCACCGCACAGGGCCGATGATGCCTGCATTGCCACGACCCCTCGTTCCTCTCGGCACCTTCGCCGCGCTGACCGTCCTCGCCACGGCCGCATCCGCGCAGCAGAAGCGCCCGATGACCTGGCTCGACATGCAGGAGATGCGCGGAGTCCTCGCCCCCGACCTCAGCCCGGATGGCACCCGGCTCGTCTACCAGCTGCAGACCGCGGACTGGAAGGGCGCGTCAAGCCAGGGCGACATCTACGTGGTGTCCATCGCAGGTGGGCTGGCCAGCACGAAGCGGCTAACCCTCACCGACGACAAGCAGGAGGCACGGCCTCAGTGGACGCCGGACGGGAAGTGGATTGTGTTCGCGTCCAACCCCGACGGCCCGTCGCAGCTCTACATCATGCATCCCGACAGCGCCGGGAAGCAGCGCAGGATCACTAGTGCACCCGCAGCGGTGGGCACGTTCGACTTCAGCCCCGACGGCCGATGGCTCGTGTACCGCAGCGGACGAACGAACAACGACCAGCAATTGCATGCGCTCGCCGTCGACAGCATCGTCGCCGGTGGCACGCCCACAGCGCGCCAGCTGACGACGCACCCTACGGGCGTGGGCAGCTGGAAGTTCGCGCCCGATGCACGGCGCATCTACTTCACTACGCCCGCATCCACCGACACGCTGGAACGACAGCGACAGCAGGCCCGATTCACTGTGGAGATACAGGATCCGGTGACGCCGCTGACGGAGCTCTGGGCGCTGCAGCTGGCGAGCGCGACCACCGTACCGGTCGTCCAGGACACCGCCCTCACGATCGTCGACGTCAACGTCTCCCCGGACAGCCGCTGGCTTGCCTTCCGCGCACTGCCGAGCGACCGGTACAAGCGCAACGCCGGGGTGGAGTCGGTGATCTACGCCGACCAGTACCTCCTCGAGGTCGGGAGCGGCCGTATCGAGCGGCTGACGAACAATGAGAGCGTGCCGGAGACGACGGTGAGCTTCTCCCCCGACTCGCGGTGGATCGTCTTCGGCGCCGCCGACGGGATGCGCGGGATCAACGAGAACCGGCGCCTCTACCTCCGGCGCGTGGATGACCGCGGCGGCCAGTGGCGCAAGCTTGGGGCCGGCTTCGACGGCGACGTGGGAGTAAAGTCGTGGTCCGCCGACGGGGGCACGATCCACTTCGACGCCGGCGCCCGAGCCACGGTGCAGTCGTTCGCCCTGGACGTTGCCTCGGGACGCGTGCGGCAGCTGACGAACGTGCCCGGTGTGGTGGACGTGCAGCCGAGCAAGAACCCGCTGCATCCGGTGCTGGTGGCGTATGAGGATCCCACCACGCCGCCCGCGGTGTTCGCCGCGCGCTCGATCGCCGACCTGGGCGACCGCGCGCGCTGGGTGCAGCTCACGGACGCCAACCCACAGGTTGCGTCGCTCGCGCTGGGCGAGACCTCCGAAATCAGCTGGAAGTCCACGGACGGCGCGACGGTTGGCGGCGTGCTCGTAAAGCCCGTAGGGTACGAGACCGGCAAGCGGTATCCGCTGCTCGTCATCCTGCACGGCGGGCCGCACGCCGCCGAGACGATGACCTTTAACGGCGACGACAACGACGGGCCCCAGGTGTACGCCGGAGCGGGGTACATGGTACTCGCGCCGAACTACCGCGGCTCCACCAACTATGGCCAGTCGTTCAAGCTGGCCATGCGCGGCGACTACTTCGGCCTCGCGTACGCCGACGTGATGTCCGGCGTGGACCATGTGATCAGCCAAGGGCTCGTGGACCCCACGCGGATGGGCGTGGCCGGTCACAGCGCCGGCGGCACGCTCGGCAACTGGATCCTCACGCAGACCGACCGATTCAAGGCGATCAGCACTGGCGCGGGGGTGGTGAACTGGATCTCGATGTACGGCACCAGCGACTTTCAGCGCCCGCGCGAGGAGTGGTTCGACGGCAAGCCTCCGTACGACCACTTCGAGGCATACTGGAACGCGTCACCGCTCAAGTACGTGACGAACGCGCGCACGCCCACGCTGATCTACTCCACCGAGGGCGATCCTCGAGTGCCGAGCGGGCAAGCGCGCGAGCTGTACACCGCACTGCGGCGGCTGGGGGTGCCCGCGGAGCTGCACCTCTATCCGGGCACGCAGCACGGGGTGCCGGGCACGCGCAATCGCCTGGCGCACGGCATTGCGGAGATGGCGTGGATGGACTACCACGTGCGCGGCAGCGGGCGTCCTTTCACGTGGGCAGAGGTGGTGGCGACCCTGCGGCCCTGACTGAGCGCTCGCTACGTACGGCCCGCCTGGGGCGCGGGTGCCACTGACAGCACGCTGGCTCATCCCCGAGTCGCAGCCCGCGCCGCGGTCGCGGTGACCTACCGAGGCGTTGCACCTGACGGCGCGACATGGATCATTGTGGTGCGCCTGGTGACTTCATCTCACCTACCAGCAGCGAGTATCAGCAGCGTCTCGCCGCGCACGATGCCTTCCTCCGTCGCATCCTCGATGGCCCCACCCTGAAGGTCATCGGGTGACGCTCGAGGAGTGGGTCGGGTCCCGAGGCTCTCGCCTCGGGCTCGGCGGATTGAGGTGGCTGGCGCCACCGCGGTTGCCCGATAAATCGGTCGCGCAAGCGACCTCTCATGGCCGAGCCCATGGCGAAAGCCATGGGATACCTCCCAACCCCGCGCCTCGCATTCCGGGCGAGGCATGCCTCGCCCCTACGGCGCGGCTCTGCCAGGATGACCACCTACCTCTCGAGCTAACATTTTGTCAAGTAATAGCTTACAGATTTCTCCCTCGGGCAATGACAATTTCTTGTAATCTCGTCACTCCTGCGATGACAAACCGGTAACGGGTCTCTCGGCAGAATATCTGACGCAACAACGAAAAATATGGCGCGATAGCCATTTATGTGGCGCGATATCGATTTGTATGTGTCGTGTTGGCGGAACGGTTGGACCAGCGGACCGCGCTGTCGGAGGCCCAGGCGCGGTAGAGGCGGATGTTAAGCCGCAAGGTGGAAGGTGGAGTTTCTCGACCCGATCCAGTCATGGCAGGCGTCTTGACGCATGTATATCGTCGGCATATACTAAACCCATGCTCGATTTGGCGGTGCTTCTCGCGGACGTCGAAGGCTTCGAGTGGGACGCCGGCAATACAGCGAAGAACGTGCTCGGGCACCGCGTGTCACAAACCGAGGCCGAGGAAGTATTCTTTCTCGCGCCCATCGTCCTGCTCGAGGATGAGAAGCACTCCGCCGAGGAGCGCCGTTACCTCATTTTCGGCCCGACCGGAACCGGGCGCCTACTGACGGCCGCGTTTACCCTGCGTCAACGCCGCCTTCGCCTCATCTCTGTCCGTGACATGAGCCACCAGGAGCGCCGTCGCTATGCCCAAGCCCGCTAAGAAGCTCAAGCCCATCCCGGAGTTTCGCTCGCACGACGAAGCGGCGGAGTTCTGGATGACCCATGATACCACCGAGTACTTCGACTGGAGCACGGCACAGCGGGTCCGGTTTCCGAAGCTTCGTCCGTCCACGGCCACGATCTCGCTGCGATTGCCTCAGATGATGCTGGATGAGCTGCGCATGATCGCCAATCAGCAGGATGTTCCGTATCAGAGCTTGATGAAGGTGTATTTGGCAGAACGCCTTGGCGAGGAACGTGCACGGGACCGGAAACGGCGGCCTGACAAGCGAGTGCAGCCGCCGACGACGCGGCCGACGCCCCGGGCCAAGGCCGTGCGCAAGAAGTAGCCGCGCCGCTGCGGTGGGGTCCGGGGCGTAGACGGGGGCGCACAGAGGGGCGCCCCCAACGGTGCGCCCCCAACATGTGCGCCCCCTACTTGACGCGCCGTTACCCGTTTCGCATATTGAATCCACGCGCGGTGCTTTCCCCGATTTGACGGGCCGCGCGGCGGGGGACTTCCCCCGGCACTCCGTCTAAGTCGCGGCCCGAGGCCCCGCGACTGTCACAGTCGCGGGGCATTTTGTTTGATGCAGGTGCAGGTGCAGTCCGCATGGAGAGCGGCGGCGAGAGTTCCGGCTCTTTGACCCGCCCGCCAACCGTGGCGCCCCGCCAGGGGCGTTGCAACGGTGGCCAAGCCGGCCGGGAAGACCCGGAGCCATGCGCGTGACCATACTCACGAAACCGAGGAGCTTTCCCATGAATGTCACGCAGGCCCTGCGCGAGCGGCACCGCCGCAGCGCACACGTCCACCCCATCGCGCCCGAACTGCACACGGCGGAGTCGGTCACCGAGGGTCACCCCGACAAGGTGGCCGACACCATCGCCGACGCGATCCTCGATGCCCACCTGGCGCGGGATCCACTCAGCCGAGTGGCGGTTGAGGTGCTGGTGAAGCAGGACACCGTGGTGCTGGCCGGCGAGATCTCGTCCGCCACGTCACCCGAACTCGAGCCGATCGTCCGCGGCACCATTCGCGACATCGGCTACGAGGACGCCGCCGACCCGTTCCGCGCCGACGGCGTCCGCATCATCCCGCTGGTCACCAGGCAGGCGGAGGAGATCGCCGCCGGCACCCGCCCCGCCACCAACCAGGGTGCCGGCGACCAGGGGGTCATGATCGGCTACGCCACCGACGAGACGCCGTCACTGATGCCGCTGCCGGTGGTGCTGGCCCACGCCATCACCCGCCAGCTCGCCGCCGACCGCAAGGACGGCACGGCGCCCTGGCTCCGCCCCGATGGCAAGTCGCAGGTGACGGTGCGTTACCACGGCCGCCAGCCGCTCGAGGTGACCCGCGTCGTGGTCAGCACCCAGCACTCGGCTGCCCAGTCGCAATCCGCCATCCAGGCCTACGTCCGCGATCGTCTCCTTCCCCTGGCGCTCGGCCAGTGGTGGTGCCCGGGCCTGGCGGTGGACATCAACCCATCGGGCTCGTTCGTGCAGGGAGGGCCCTCCGCCGATGCGGGGGTGACCGGCCGCAAGACTGCCGTGGACAGTTATGGCGGCGCGGCGCGACACGGCGGCGGCGCGTTCAGTGGCAAGGACCCATCCAAGGTGGATCGCAGCGCGGCGTACTTCGCGCGCTGGGCTGCGCGTCGCGTGGTGCGGCTGGGCATTGCCCATCGCGTCGAGATGGAGGTGGCCTACGCCATCGGCGTGGCGCAGCCGGTGGCCCTGAGCGTGGACACGTTCGGGACTGGTGACCTGGCGGCCGCCACGGCGCTGGTCGAGGCGCTCGACTTCCGACCGGCTGCGATCATCGAGCAGCTCGAGCTGCTGCGGCCGATCTATCGCGACACCACCAACTACGGCCACTTCGGCCGGCGGGGGCTGCCATGGGAGGAGTAAGAAAGCAGCGCACGCGTGCGCATGGCCCCGTGGCCTCCATCAGCTACTGCTATCACACCCCCTCGTTCTTTGTGGACCCCCAGCTTCATGAGAACGAGGCGCTCTGGGCGGCAGACGCGGTGAAGGAGGGCGAGGTGGAGAAGGCCGAGGACTGGACGCCACCGTGGGACGAGGATCAGGAGGTGTACTGTGACGGCTGCTACGATGTCGACATGATTCACCCCGGGATCCTTGAGAATGCCGACTACCTGTCCGAACGGTTCGAGGCGCGCGCCCTCCGGGCCCTGCGAAAGGAGTATCCCGAGGCGATGGTTTCGGTGGAGAGCGAGCTGGAGGAGTGCGGCTCCGAATACGACACCATGGGGTCTTTGTATGTCGAGCCGGAGGAGGAGTGGACCGGGGACGACGACTGGCCCGGGTTGGCTGAAGTGGCGGCGTTTGTCAGGTCCCAGGAAACGGTCTGGATCGACGAGGCCGTGGCCGATCTCAAGCGCCGGGCGAAGCGGAAGAAGCTCTATGGCAAGTAGAGCCGCGACCACTGTACCGGGGCCGGCACATGCCGGCCCCTTCCCCGGAGATCAGGAGGTCTCATGCCTGACCAGATCAGTTACTGCCGGTGTGACGGGACCCAGCGCCGAGCCAGCGCTGAGATTCCCTGTTCGGCCTGCGGCGGCGCTGGCCAGTTCACCAGATGGACGCTGAACACCCATGAGCGCATGGCGCGCTATCAGTACGTCACCGGGCTGAAGCCGATCGGCCCGCACCGCACACTCGCGGGGGAACTGCTGAACCCGTTGCGCGCCGAGTGCCCTGGCTGCGCCTGGGAGGGAATCCATGATGACCACGACACCTGGCGGGTCTGCGCCTCGTGCGAGGGCACCGGCGGGCATTGGACTGTCGACGACGCCAGGATCCGCCGCGAACTGCGCAAGATCCTGCGGCGGTTCCCCGAGGCGGCGGCACCGGCGACGCCGGGGTTCCTCACCTTCCCGCTGCTGTTCGACGTGGCGGAGGGGATGATTGTGACGGAGTAGGGGCGAGGCATGCCTCGCCCAGAAGAACCCCAGGCTTACGCCTGGGCTCGGCGGTCGCACGATGGGTGAAACACCGCGGAGCCCCATGCACCGCATGGGGCTCCGCGAGCCAGCAGCCCGCCCGTTGAACGCCCCGCCGCATGCGGCGGGGCATGGGAGATGGAATAGATTGTCTGCAGCGGCCCAGGCGATGCCTGGGCCGCCGCGTTGTGGCGCCCATGGTGCACCCGTGCCGTCGCCTGTGTGCGGAGGAGTTCGCCCAACACCGGGCGAGCGCGTCGGGATGACTCCGATGGCTGGCAGGCCTCTCGCCCCGGGCGAGGCATGCCTCGCCCCTGCTGGCAAACACGCGCTTAGTCTGTTAGCTTAGTTTATCTCAATCTGAGCGCCGCCATGGACACCGACCCCACCGTCAACATTCACCACGCCAAGACCCACCTCTCCCGGCTGCTGGAGCGGGTCCGCGCCGGCGAGCGCGTTACCATCGCCAAGGCGGGCGTGCCGGTGGCCCTGCTGGTGCCGCTTCCGGAGGGGGCGGGTGACCCGCCGCCCACGCCAGGTGCCGTGCACGAAACTGTTTCCCCGTATCGTGCTTCGCCACCGGCAGAGCCGACGCCCAGGCCGCGCAGCGTCACCGCCCGGGAGTTCGCCGAGCGATGGAGCACGCTCCCCAGGCTGGCGCCCGATGACGCGGTCGCGATGGCGAGGGAGATTCGCGAGGCCATCGAGGCGCTGCCGCCGGTGAATCCGCCGTGGGAGTGATCCTCGACAGCTCGGTGTTGATTGCGGCGGAGCGCGGCGAGATGGCGATGCCCGAGTTCCTGAGCCCACTCGGCAGTGAGCCCGTGGCGATCGCCGCCATCACAGCATCGGAGCTGCTGCACGGCTGTCATCGCGCCTCCGATGCCGCCGTGCGCGCCCGGCGGTTCGCGTTCGTGGAGGCGCTGCTCCAGGCGATCCCGGTGCTGCCGTTCGGCCTCATCGAGGCGCGCCGGCACGCCGAACTCTGGGCGGAGTGCGCCCGGCGTGGCGCGGGGGTTGGCGCGCCCGACCTGCTGATCGGCGCCACCGCGCTGGCGCAGGGGTATCGGGTGGCGACGCTGAATGTCGCGGAGTTCGCGCGGATGCCAGGAGTGCGGGTGGTGGGCGGGTAGGCGGACGGGCTGCGGCACGATGGGCGCCACCCCGGGGAGCCCCATGCACCGCATGGGGCTCCGCGAGCCAGCAGCCCGCCCTTGAATGCCCCGCCGCATGCGGCGGGGCGTGGGACATGGAATAGATTGTCTGCAGCGGCCCAGGCGATGCCTGGGCCGCTGCGTTGTGGCGCCCATGGTGCACCCGTGCCGT
>JBHEPH010000091.1:0-9119 GCA_046260395.1 Gemmatimonadales bacterium | reverse complement strand
CTCATCCACCTGCTCAGCGCCCTGATCGCCATCACCGCCCTGGCCCTGATCCGGGTCCGCAACCTCTTTGCGGTGGTCATGCTGTTGTCGGTGTACAGCGCCCTCCTCTCCGCCATGTTCGCGATCATGGGCTCGGTGGACGTGGCCTTCATGGAGGCGGTCGTCGGGACGAGCATGTCCACGGTCTTCCTCATGGGCCTGATGTGGTGGGTCAATCCCGACGAGCTGGCCCTTTATGGCACCGGGCGGCGGATCCTGGCCATCCTGCCCGCCGCGGGCCTGGGCGGCATCCTCCTCTACGGCGTCAACGCCCTGCCGGCCTATGGGGATCCCCTGTCCCCCGCCAGCATGCACATCTCACCGGTGTACGCGGCGGGCGCCGTCCCCGACATGGCGACGCCCAACGTGGTGGCCGCCGTGCTGGCCGACTACCGGGGCTACGATACCATGATCGAGGCGGCGGTGGTGGTCACCGCCGTCCTGGGCTGCCTCCTCGTCCTCAAATACCGCGATGCAACGTCCGTTTGAGAGCCTGATGCTCCAGGTGGTGCTGGTGCCGCTCGTGGCGGTGCTGCAGCTCTTTGGCGTGTACGTCCTGCTGCACGGCCATTACGGGCCCGGCGGCGGCTTCGTGGCGGGGATCATGCTGGCGGGGGGCATGATCCTGCCGCGCCTGGCTGGCCAGTCGTCGGACCGGCTCTCCCTCGGACCGACATCGGCCGCGCTGGTGGCCGTCTGCGGGATCCTGGTCTTCGTGGCCGTGGCCGTCGCCCCGATGTTTGCCGGCGGCCCGCCCCTGGATTACGCCGCGCTGCCGATTGGCGCGACCGATGCCGCCAGGCGCTCCATGGGGATCCTGTTGATCGAGGTGGGCGTGACCCTGGCCGTGGCCGGGGCGATGCTGGCCATCTTCTTTGCGCTGGCGGCGCCGGTGGGTGGCGCGGAGCCGACCCGTGACTGAGTACCTCGCGGCCCGCGGCCCCTACCTGCTCTTCGTCCTCCTGGCGATGATCGGGGTCTACCTGATGATGTCGCGGCGGACGCTCCTCAAGGCGGTCGTGGGCCTCTACCTCTTCCAGACCGCCGCCGTGCTCTTCTACATCAGCCTGAGTTACCGCGAGGGCGCCACCGTGCCCGTCGTCTCCGGCACCGAGCCGATGCACAACGCGCTGCCGCACGCCATGATGCTCACCGCGATCGTGGTTGGCGTCGCGACGCTCGGTCTGGCAATGGCGATGCTCCGTCGGATCCAGGCGGAATCCGGCTCGATCGAGGAAGCCGAGCCCGAGGCACGCGCCGGGTGACCGCATCCAACCTGCCCGCCCTGCTCTTCCTGGTCCCCTTCCTGGCCGCGCTTCTCGCGGCGGCAGCGGGGCGGTTCAGCCCGGCGGCCGCCCGGTGGGTGGCGCACGGCGGGCTGCTGGGTACTGCCGTCCTGGCGGTGGCCGCGGTGCCCCGCGTGCTCGCCGAGGGTGGGCTCCGTACCGAGCTGGGTGGCTGGCCCCCGCCGATCGGCATCGAAGTGCTGCTCGATCCGCTCAGCGCCTTCATGGCGGTCGTGGTCGCCGTCGTGGGGCTGGTCATCGTGGTGGGCAGCCATGGTCAGCTGCGCCGGGAACTGCCGCGCCAGGAGGCGCTGTATTACCCGACGGCGCTGCTGATGTTCAGCGGCCTGATGGGGATCCTGATCACCGCTGACCTGTTCAACCTGTTCGTCCAGATCGAGCTGACCAGCCTCAGTGCCTACGCCCTGGTGGCGGCCGGGGGGCGTGGCGCCCCGCGGGCGGGACTCAACTACCTGATCATCGGCAGCTTCGGCGCCTCGATCTACCTGACCGGCACCGGGTTCATCTACGCGGCCACCGGCTCGCTGAACATGGCGGATGTGGCCCAGCGACTCGCCGGCGCGGAGCCACGCCTGGTGCTCATCGGCGGCCTGCTGATGGTGGCGGGACTCGGCGTCAAGATGGCGCTCTTCCCGCTGCACCTCTGGATGCCCAACGCCTACTCGCGCGGTCCATCGGTCAGCGCCACGCTGATGGCCCCGCTGGTGACCAAGGTGTCGGCGTACGCGCTGCTGCGGGTCATGTTCTGGGTCTTCGGCCGCGACGGGCTGGGCGAGGAACGATTCCTCCTCGATGTCATTGCCCTCGGTGGGGCCGCCGCCGCGGTGGCCGGCGGTGTCATGGCGCTGGTCCAGAGTGACTTGCGACGGCTCCTGGCCTACTCGAGCATCGGCCAGATGGGGATCGTGGCGCTGGGGATCGGGCTGGCCAACCGTGATGGCCTCGTCGGGGCCACCCTGCACATCGCCAATGACGCCCTGATGAAGGCGGTGCTCTTTCTGGCCGCCGGCACGGCGCTGCTGCAGTTCGGGGTGCGGCGTGTGGATGACCTCCACCGGCTCCGGGGACGGGCGCCGTGGACCAGTGCGGCGATCGCGGTCGCCGCGCTCTCGCTGGTGGGCATCCCGCCGCTGGCCGGCTTCTTCGGCAAGTGGTACGTGCTGAGTGGCACCCTCGCGGCCGGCCGCTGGTGGCTCACCGCCGCGCTGGTGCTGGGCAGCCTAGCCAGTGTCGGGTACGTCATCCGGATCCTGGAGCGGCTCTACTTCGGCCCGGTGCCCGAGGGCGACGACGCGCGCGAGGGCGATACGCGGGCGCTCGTGGCGGGTGCGACGCTGGCGGCGCTGATCATTCTGGTCGGTGTCTTCAATGCGAAGCTGGTGACCACGCTGATCGTGCCGGGACTCCCGGCGGTGATGCGCTGATGATCGGCGCCGGGGGCCTGGCCGGGCTGGCGGTCGCGGCGCCGTTCGTGGCGGCGGTCCTGATCCTCGTGGCGCCCAAGCGGCTGGCGGAAGTGTGGGGCTATCTCGCGGCTGTGGTGGCGGTGGTGGCGACGGCGATGGTCCTCCCTGCGGTGCAGACGGGCCAGGCGGTCGAGCTGCTGATCATCCCCCTGGTGCCGGGGCTGGATCTGCGGCTCTCGGTGGACGCGCTGGGCATCACCTTCGGGCTCCTGGCCGCGGGACTGTGGATCGTGACCAGCGTGTACACGAGCGGGTATGTCCGGGCCAACAACCTGAAGCACCGGCCGCGGTTTTTTGCCGCTTTTGCCGCGTCGGTCGGCGCCGCCATGGGGGTGGCGTTCGCCGGCAACCTGCTGACCTTCTTCGTGTTCTATGAGCTCCTGACGCTGGCCACCTATCCGCTGGTCGTGCACAAGGAGACCTCCTACGCCTACGCGGCGGGCCGGCGCTACCTGGTCTTTTCGCTGGGTGGCGGGCTGGCGCTGCTCACCGCGGTGGCCTGGACCTGGAACCTGACGGGCTCCCTCGACTTCGTGCCGGGCGGTTTCCTCCAGGGGGCGGCCTCGCCCGCCATCCTGTCCATGCTGTTCCTGCTCTTTGTGGTGGGCGTGGCCGTGAAGGCGGCGGTGATGCCGCTGCACGCCTGGCTTCCCGCCGCGATGGTGGCACCCACTCCCGTCAGTGCGCTGCTGCACGCGGTGGCGGTCGTCAAGGCCGGCGTCTTCGGTGTCCTGCGCGTGATCGGTTTCGTCTTCGGACCGGAGAGCCTGCGCGGCTTCAGCGGCGCGGCGATCCTGGCGACGATGGCCATGATCACCATCGTGGCGGGCTCGCTCATCGCCCTGCGCCAGGACAACCTCAAGCGCCGGCTGGCCTACTCCACCATCGTGCACCTCTCCTACATCGTGCTCGGCGCCGCCCTGCTGGCCCCGCTGGCGCTGGCGGGGTCGGTGATGCACATGGTCAATCACGGCCTGGCCAAGATCACCCTCTTCTTCTGCGCCGGCGCCATCTACGCCGCCACCGGCAAGGAGAACATCAGCGACTTCAGCGGGCTCGGCCGCCAGATGCCCTGGACCTTCGGGGCATTTGCCGTGGCCTCGCTCGCGCTGGTGGGCATCCCCGGCCTGAGCGGCTTCGTGGGCAAGCTCTTCCTGGCGCGCGGTGCGGTCAGCGTGGACGATCTCGTCGCGGCTGGCGTAATGCTGGGCGCCTCCCTGCTGACGGCGGCCTACCTGCTGCCGATCGTGCGGATCGCATTCCTTCCCGGGCCGCAGGTGGCCACACCGAGCCGGCGGGAAGCGCCGGTGGCGATGGTGGGCCCGCTGGTGTTCACGGCGATTCTCGTCGTCCTCTTCGGGTTCCTTCCCGTGATTCTCGACGTCCAGTTCGGCCTGGCCATGGATGTGGCCCGGTGGGTCTTCGGGGTGCCACAATGACCGCGTTGCTGCGTGATCGCACCGTTCGCATGCTGGCGATCATCCTGGTGGTGCTCGTGGCGCTCGAAGCCACCGTGGCGCCGCACTACGCGCCGAAGTTCCCGTGGCACCATGTGCCCGGGTACGCCACCATCATCGGCGTGGGCGCCGCGCTGCTGCTGGTCTGGGGGGCGACGGCACTCGACCGCGCCTTCCTGCAGCGACCGGAGCGTGGCGATGACTAGCCTTGTCCTTCACCCGGTGCTGCCGTTCCTGCTGGCGGCGCTCCTGACGCCACTGGCCGGGGTGAACGGGCGCCGGCTGCTGTCCATCCTGGCGCCGGCAGCGGCACTCGGACTCCTGCTCTGGCTTCCCGACGGTGCCACCGCGTCCGTCACGACGCTCGGGCATGAGTGGGTCCTGCTCCGCGCCGACAGGCTGGCCCGCGTGTTCGCGATGGCGTTCATCCTCTTTGCCGGGATCGCCGGGGTGTATGCCTGGGAGGAAACCGGTGTGGGCCCGCGGGTGGCCTCGCTCGGGCTGGCGGGTGCGGGGGTCGGCGTCGTGCTGGCGGGCGACCTCCTCTCGCTGTTCCTGTTCTGGGAATGGTTGACGATCGCCTCGCTGTTTCTGATCTGGTTCGGGAACACCGCTGGCGCCTGGGCCGCCGGACTCCGGTATCTCGCGTTCCACCTGCTGGGCGCCACGGTCATGCTGATCGGCATCCTGATGCGCGTGGGGGAAGGGGCGCCCGCGTTCGAGGCGATGACCACCGATCAGCTCTCGTCGTGGCTGATCCTGCTGGGCATGGCCACCAACGCAGCGGTGCCGCCGCTGCACGCCTGGCTGGCCGACTCCTACCCACGCGCCAGCATCTACGGCACCGTCTTCCTGGCGGCCTTCACCACCAAGGCGGCGGTCTATGCGCTGGCCCGCGGGTTCCCAGGCGCCGAGGTGCTGGTCTGGGCGGGCGGGGCGATGGTGCTGGTGGGAACGCTCTATGCGCTGCTGGAGAACGACATCCGGCGGTTGATGGTGCACAGCATCGTCAGCCAGGTGGGCTACATGGTGGCCGGCATCGGGCTCGGAACGGCCCTGGCACTGAACGGCACGGCGGCGCACGCCTTCAGCCACATTTTCTACAAGGGGCTGATGCTGATGGCCGCCGGGGCGGTGATCCACGCCACCGGCCGGCGGAAACTGTCGGAGCTCGGCCAACTGGCCGGCCCGATGCGCTGGACCATGGTGTTCATGATGATCGGTGCGTTGTCGATATCGGCCGCGCCGTTCCTCAATGGCTTCGTCAGCAAGTCGATGATCGTTTCCGCCGCGGGCTACTCCGGGATGGGCGCGCTCGAGCTGGTGCTGCTGGTAGCCTCCGTCGGCACCATTCTGCACTCCGGGCTGCGGCTGCCGTGGTTCACCTTCTTCGGGGCGGACCAGGGCGCCCGCGTCAACCGTCCCGTCCCGGCCTCGATGTATGTGGCGATGGCGCTGGCGGCGGCGGTGTGCATCATCACCGGCATCCTTCCCGGCGGCACGCTCTACGCTCTGCTGCCCTTCGACGCCGAGTATCATCCGTTCACCGCACACCACTTCGTGGAGTCGCTCCAGTTGCTGGCGGGCAGCGCGCTGGGCTTCTGGCTGTTGCGAGGCCTGCTGGTGGGCAGGGCGACGACCACGCGGGACGTTGACCTCCTCTACCGCGCACCGATCCGCTGGCTCATTGAGGGCAGCGGGAAAGCGCTCAAGAGCATCGGCCGCCGAGCCAACACCATCTCGGTTGGCATCGTGGACACCGGCTGGCGCACGCTGCACCAGTATCACATCAATGTGGGCACCCCGACGCTGGCGGCGCAGACGTTCATCATTATCGGCGGGATGGCGATCGCCGCGTGGATCGTGGTAATGGGGGGGTAGGCGGGTAGGCGGACAGGCGGCTTCGGCACATCGGAGTCATCCCGAACGCCGACCCCGAGGAGCAGCGCGACGAGGGGGAGGCGGAGGGATCTTGTCAGCCTGAGGCATACCAGTCCGCGGCAAGATCCTGCCACCCGGGATTCTCAGCCTCGATCATGGCGATGTGCTTCCGCCGACCCCATCTCTTGATCTGCTTCTCCCGCGCGATGGCGGCTCGCGGCTCCCGCACCGGCTCCCACCATACCAGCTTGTACACTCGATAGCGCTTGGTGAACCCGTCGATGACGCCGGAGCGATGCTGATAAATCCTTCGGTGGAGATCATTCGTCACGCCCGTGTAGAGCACCCGGGAATCGCTGGCGAGGATGTAGACGAAACAGGAGCGATCGCGCATGCGTAACGATGGGCGGTCATCCTCAACCTTGGCTCAATCCTGCTCGATGGCCGGCAAGATCCCTCCGCCGCCCCCGGTGGGGCCGGCGTTCGGGATGACTCCGATGTGGGGCCAGGTCCCGGTGCCCCGGTCACCCTGTCCATCCTGTTCATCCTGTTCATCCTGTTCATCCTGTTCATCTTGTCCGACCCCCTACGGCCGCCCCATCCTCACCACCACGCTGTCCAGCTGGCGCACCACCACGAGGCTCGGCAGCGTGTGATGATTGGCCTGCAGCGAGAAGATCAGCGGCAGCTGTCCGGGCCGCTCGATATAGCCGGAGAGCGCGTTCACACTGGCGATCGTCCCCGTCTTGGCCACCACCCGGCCCTCGAGCGGTGTGCCGACGAAGCGCGTGCGCAGTGAGCCGCGCTGCCCGCTGCGGGGCAGGCCCGCGGCGAACGCCTCGTACCGCGGGTGGGTGTGCATCCAGCGGAGCAGCCGGGCCAGCACCATCGGGCTCACCAGGTTCTGGGCCGAGAGTCCCGAGCCGTCCACCTGGCGGAACTGGGTCGAGTCAATCCCCACCGAATCCACCAGGAAGCGGCGCACGACATCCCGGCCCGCCCGCCACGACCCCTCGCCGCGGAACTGCCGCCCCAACTGCTTGAGCAGCATCTCCGCGAACCAGTTCTGGCTGGAGTTCTGCACCGGAAAGATCCAGTCCTCCACCGGTCGGCTGATGATTTCTGCCAGCGCTGGCGACTGCCGATGGGCGCGGTTGGCGAGTGAGTCTGCCGTGGAACGCGTGGCGCCGCTGACCGCGACACCCTCCTCCGCCAGGATCCGCCGGAAGACCGCCGCCGTCATCAGGTTTGGGTCCGGCAGGGCAAAGTACTGGGTGGTCGGCCGCGTGGAGCGGCGCACCGTCCCCTCCGCCACGATGGTCAGGGTGCCCTCGGTGCGGAAATAATCCAGCGTCTGTGGCTCCGAGTCGGCCACGGTGCGGGTGCGGTTCTCGAGCACCACGCCGTCGATCGCCGGCTCGATCCGGATCTGGGCAGGTGCCCCGATGGCCAGGCCGCCGGCGTGGACCACCGATACTGCATTGTCGAGGATGCCCAGCGCCGAGACGGGGGCGGCATACCACCAGTTGAGGTCGTAGACCTCCCATGTCGGGTGGACGAGGAGCGGCTCAAACCACGAACCGTCACCGATCAGGTCGCCGGCAATGGTGGTGACCCCGGCATCACGAAGCTGGCGCGCCAGCCGCCGGAGTGGCTCGGTGGCGTCGGCCTGGCAGACGCCGACGAGAGTGGTGTCCACCGCATAGCAGCGCTTGCTGAGGGTCGGATCGCCGCGCCCATACAGCACCAGGTCCCCCTGGACCACGCCGTCCACCACGGGGCCGCCACCGTACAGACTGGTGGTGACGGTGAATCCCGGTGGCAGCAGCACCGCCGCCGCCGCCGCCACCAGCAGCTTCGTGTTGCTGGCCGGCATGAACAGCTGCTCGGCGTGGCGGCTGGTCACCACGCGGCCATCCATCTCCATCACCACCATCCCCCAGTGGTTGCGGTGGAAGGGCGGCGTGTCGAGCAGGCGCTCGAGCTCCCGGGCCATGGTGGTGCCCTGGGCGTGAGCGGTGGAGAGCGCCACGGTGGTGCAGGTCGCGGCAAGCGCCAGGGCCAGCGTGGGTCTCTGCAGGAGCGAGCGTCGCGTCATCGAACGTGCCGGGCTGCGAGGAAGGGTGAGGGAGCGCCGCATCGTCAATCGTAACCACCACGGCCGGACATTGTCAGCGATGTCCGTTGTGAGCAAACCCGTCGCGTCTTCGTTCTGAGCTGCCAGCGTGCCCCGCGGCGCTTTTGCAGCTGATCGGCGCTGTCCAGATTCTGTGCAGTTGAGGGGATCGCTGGACGTCTCCATCTGATGATTTCGTGGCATGTCTGACACCATAATTCCCCCCCGCCGGACTCGCCGGACCGGTGGAACTGGCGTAACTCTTTAATACCAATAGATTTATATCATGTGGACCGACCGGCGATCGCCCCGCCATCGAAATGTCGAAGTGTCAACAAGTTGTGCGATGCGCGTCTGGCGCATCGTGGGGCTGCTGGTGTGCCTGATTGTCTGGGGCCCGCCCGGTGATCTGACCGCTCAGGCGCCGCTCATTGTCCGGAAACTGAGCTTCCAAGGGAACAAGGCACTCTCCGACCTGCAACTGGCGGCCGCGATCGCCACGACCCGCTCGAGCTGGTTCGCGACCGCGCCCCTGGTGCGGGCCATCGGGCTGGGGGAGAAGCGGCGATTCGATGAGCAGGAGTTCCGGGTGGACGTGGAACGCCTGCGGCTCTTCTATCGTCTGCATGGATTCCTCGAGGTGCAGGTGGACACGCTGGTCCGGCGCACCGCAGAGGATGCCTTCGTCACCTTCCGGATCGTCGAGGGTGAGCCGGTCCGGGTCCGCTCGCTCGAGATCATCGGCCTGGAAGAGGTGCCCCAGGGGGACCGCCTGACGGGCAACCTCCCGCTGTCGGTCGGTCAGCCGCTGGTTCGGATGCTCATCACGGCCACCGGCGATACCATCGCCGAT
>JBHEPH010000090.1:0-9154 GCA_046260395.1 Gemmatimonadales bacterium | reverse complement strand
CTGGTCGGGATGGGCGCGGTGGTGGCCGCCGCCACGGGCGCCCCGCTCACCGGCATCCTGATCGTCTGGGAAATGACCGATGATTCGGCGATCATGCTGCCGCTGATGCTCACGGTGGTCATTGGCTATGTAGTGGCCAGGCGGCGCGAAAAGGACAACCTCTACAGTGGCTGGCTGCGCCGCCGCGGCGAGGACCTCGAGGCCGGCGCCGACCGACGGGTGATGTCGGATATCCTGGTGCGCGAAGCCTGCGAGCTGGTCCCCGTCACCATTCCCGCCTATGAGCTGGTGTCACGGCAGGTGAAACTGCCCGACCAGGACGGCTATCCGGTGGTGGAGGATGACGGCACGCTGGTGGGGATGCTGACGCTGGCGGAAATTGCCCGCTTTACCCGCGAGGATCAGGCCAACGACACGATGCGCACCTGTGGTGAAGTGGCGCAGCGGGTGCGGGCGCTGGCCCCCAACGACACGCTGCTCAGCGGGATGCGCCGGATGGCGGTGCGCGGTGCCAGCTCACTGCCCGTCGCCGACCCCTCCACGGCCAAGATCTTCGGGCTCCTGAGCCGCAGCCATGCGCTGTGGCTCTACGAGCGGGTGATGGTCGAGACGGGCAGCCACCCGGTGGTGAAGGGAACGGGGAACAGGGAACAGGGAACAGGGAGCAGGGAATAGGAAGCAGGGAACGGGGATCCCCTGGACATCGGAGTCATCCCGATGCCCGTGGAGCGGGCGAGGGATCTTGTTACCTGAGCACCACCCCCTGGGCAGCCCACCAGCAACGCCGATAAGATCCCTCGCTCGGACCTGCCGGTCCTCACTCGGGATGACACCGTTACCGCCCCTGTTCCCTGCTCCCCGTTCCCCGTTCCCTGTTCCCCTGCTTACTGCTGACCGCTTATCGCTCACGGCTCCCGGCTCACACTGTCCTGGCTGACCTTCCTCCCCGGCACGAGCTGGATCCGCATCTGGGTGGTACCCTGGGCCACCGCGTCCACCAGCAGCGCCTCCCGGCGCGGGCGAACCCGGTAGACCTGTCCGCCGGTGACCGTGGTGGCGAGGGTGACCCCGGTGGCCAGTTCACGGGTGAGCTCCCGCTCCATGAGGGCCAGGCCGTCGGTGAGCACACTGGCGAGTGAGATGCGCAGGGAGGTGCGCAGATACTCCTCCACCTTGCCATCGGCCAACCACGCCAAGCCGGAAACCATCAGGCTCCGGGAGCTGACGTCGAACTCGAGGTCGGGCATGGTCAGCACGGCCTCGCTCGGGTCAAAGACGGGGCGGCCGACCAGATACGCCGTTCCGCGCGCGGCACCGCTCACCGTCAGCCCGACCGCGACACGGCCATCGTCCAGCCCCAGGACGGTCACATCCTGGATCTCGAGCTGGCGTCCCGCCACCTGGATGGTATCCCCGGTCAATTCGCGCTGGAGAATGCCGGTCAACACATCCCAGCCGATCCGACCCTCGCTGAGGAGCGACATCCCGGAACCGCCGCCCGCACCACGTTCGAGCGAGGGGATGTCGCGCGTGGACGGGGCTGGCTTGGCACCACTGATCACGCGCGGGAAGGCGGTCACACCCACGGAAGTGTGCAGCGTGGTGCCCTCGTTGCGCACCTGGTTGAGGCGGATCGCCGTGGGATCCATCAGCAGCCAAAGGCTGTCCTGCAGGCGCAACGGCGTCCCGAGGAACGACCAGACATCGGCCACCCGGCCCCGAAGATCGAATTGGGCAAGCTCTGCGTCCACCTTGTCGAGCTCCGTGTCCAGCACCCCACGTACCGCCTCAAGCACCCGCTCCGTCACGTTGATCTGCGCAAAGGTGACGATGCACTGGTCGCGGGGTTCCTCGGTGAGTGGCACGATCTCCGTCACGCTGCTGCTGGCCCGGAGCCGCCAGTCGGCGGTGGGGGTGACCGTGGACCGCACGGTAATCCGGACCCTGGGCGGCGTGTCCTCCAGCCCGCAGGAACCCGAGACAGTCGGCAGGACCGGAGGGTTGTACCACCCGCGACCGCCGTAGGTCACCACCGACGACAGCGTGGCCGTGGTGCCGTTCAGCTGGAGCTGGAATGGCGTCCGCTCGGCGCTGAACGCGAAGCTCAGCCGGTCATTGCCGGGAGTCTCACGGCGCTCCTCGATGTCGCCCATCCGGCGCGGCAGCGTCGCTTCCAGCCACGCGAGCGCCGGACCGAGATCGTACTCCACGGGGACGTCGATGTGGGAGGGGGACAGCGCCAAGGCCGAGTCCACGGCCAGGGGGCCCGTGGCCACTGGCATGGGAGCGTTCAGCTCATTATCGGCCTTGCAGCCAGCCAAGGCGGCCAGGAGCCAGGCCCCAGTGACAAATTGTCTCATGGCTTGAGGTTACGGGTCGGCGCCAGCGGGCGCAAGGTGCCAAAGATGTAGATCCTTTCCCACCCCCCGGGCCCCGAGGCGGGCAGGGACGCCCGAAGAGGATCCCATCGGGCTGCTCAAGACACCGCGAGCACCACTCGGATCCCGCCGTGTGAGGTGGACCACGAGGTCATCAGCTCCACCCCCAACTGTGCACCCAGCGCCGGATTGGCGACAAGCAACCCGAGGCGCCATCCGGCCAGCGGCCCGATCATCAGCTGCCCGAGGCGGGCATACAGGTCGCGCAGCCGGTCAACCTCGCCGATCCGCAGGCCGTATGGCGGGTTGGTCAGCAGCAGTCCAGAACCTGCCGGTGGCTCGATGGCGCTCAGGGCGCACTGGTGGATCGTCAGGTCCTCGAGCACCCCCGCACGCTCGGCGTTGGCCCGGGTGGCCAGGATGGCGCCGGCGTCCCGATCCGAGGCGTGGATCGGCGCCGGCGCCCGTGGCAGCACCTGCGCCTCCGCGTCGGCACGGACCCCCTGCCAAAGCGACGCCTCGAAGTCCGCCCACTGCTCGAAGGCGAACCGGCGGTGCCTGCCCGGCGGAATCCGCCGTGCCAGCAGCGCCGCCTCGATCGCGATCGTGCCCGAACCGCACATCGGATCAAGGAGCGGCGTGGCGGGGTCCCACTCGGCACCGAGCAGCATCGCGGCGGCGAGCGTCTCGCGCAGCGGCGCCTTGGCCACCGCCTGGCGATAGCCGCGCTGGTGCAGCAGGGCCCCGGAGCTGTCGGCGGAGATGACACACTGATCGTAGGCCAGGCGCACGATGAATTGTTGGACGTTTGCGTGCGATTCGGCCTCATCCGCCTTGCGCACCATCACCGCATCCGGCACCGCCCGCTTGACCGCGGCCTCGAGCCGGTCGGCGATCGCCTTCTGGTGATAGAGCCGTGACTTGCGGCTGGTAATACGGAAGTGGACGGCGCCACCGCGCGCCACCCAGCGCTGCCACGGCACACCCGCCGCCGCCTGCTCCAGCTCGGTGAAGTGCGCCGCCTTGAAGGCGGCGATGCGCACCAGCACGCGGCTGGCGGTGCGCAGGTGGAGGTTGGCGGCGTAGAGTTGGCGCTGGTCGGCATCAAAGGTGACGCCGCCGGGTTCCTGGTCGTAGGGCTCGACGCCGAGGGCGGTGAGTTCGCGGGCCAGGACAGACTCGAGGCCCGGCGCGGTGGTGGCGAAACAGGGGAAGGCCGGGGCGCCCGCGCGCGGTAGAGACGCCCTATAGGGCGTCTCTACCATCGCCGTGGGGCGCCCCGGCCCGCCTTGGTCATCAATCCACCACCACCCGCGACCAATCCCACCCCACCAGCCCCCGATTGTTGGTGGCGCGCACCGACACGGTGGCCCCGGCGGAAAGGTTGGGAATGGTGGCGGTCGTGCCGCGCACCGTGACCGACCCACGCGTGGTGCTCCCCGGCACCTCCCACGCCACCGTATACGAGGCGATGTCCTTCTCGGCGCTCGGCTCCCACCGCACCACTGCGCCGGCGCCCTGTCGCGTCACGGCCAGACCGCGCACTGGCGAGGGGCTCGACGCGAGATAGGTCATCGCCGCCACCGTGGCTTTCGCCGTCTCGGTGACCAGCTGCTGGTTGATGGTGTTGAGCCGGTCGGTGGGCTGGTGGTAGTGCGGGTTGCCCAGCACCGGGTAGGAGCCGGTGCCGCCGACCACATTGCCCCAGGCGCGGAACATCGGGTCGGCGTCGGTGCTCTGGTAATACCGCGAGTCGTAGGTGATCAGCCGCGAGAAACCCAGCGCCGCGGCGTGCTGCACGTCGCGGATGCCGGCGTTGCTGTAGCGAATCGTGTTGTCCAGGCGGTGGTCGTTGGCCCAGCCGATCATGTCGTTGTTGATTGCACCGCGCACATCAAGGCTGTCCTCCGCCGTGCGGCGCGTAAACTCGTACGCGCCGAGCAGGCCGCCCTCTTCGGCGGTAAAGGCCACGAAGATGACCGTGGCGGGCAACGGGTTGTTGGCCATGACACGAGCCGCCTCCAGGAGCACCGAGGTGCCCGAGGCGTTGTCGTCGGCGCCAGGGCCGGGTTCCACCGAGTCGAAGTGGCTGCCGAGCACGTAGACGAGGTCGGGGTGGGTGGTGCCGGGCAGGACCGCGAGCACGTTGGCGGTCTGGCCGCCCGATGCTCGCAGCGCCGGCGCCTGGAACCACTGATACTCCGGTGCGTAGCCGAAGGACAGGAAGGTCTCCGCCAGCCAGGCGCTGGCGAGGTTGTTGCCGGGCTGACTCAGGAACCGGCTGTCGAACTGCGCCAGCGCATGCTGGTATCCGTAGAGCCGCGTAGTGGACACCGAGTCGGTGAGCCGCTTGACCAGCGGCGCGATCGGGCGGAAGGTCGCCTCGGCTATGGTCCGGAGCTGGCGTTCGGTGGCCAGGCTGGCCTCCATCCGCGCCAGCAGCTCATCCTGCGTGACAGGTCGTGAGAGGTCCATCAGGTAGACGCCACGCTCCGGGCTGACAGTGTCGCCGTCCCGGTCGGCGGAGACGAGGAGCAGCGATCCATTGTTGCTCTGCGCCCACTCGTACTCCGGGGCGATGGTGCGGACGGTGTTGTTGTGGAAGAGCCGCTCGCGGCCACCGGTGTCAAAATCAGTCAGGTAGCTGCGGCGATGGCGTCCCTCGCCCATGACCGACATGAGCCAGTCGCCGGTCAGGAAGCGGGGAAAGCGGTCGTGCTGGATTTCGCGGGTCAGCCGTCGCACCCCGGTGCCGTCGAGCTCGGCCACCGCCAGCTCCCAGTCATCCTCGTACATCACCGAGAAGGCAATGCGCTGGCCATCCGCCGAGATGACGGGATTCTCGATGCGACGGGTGGTCTCGAAGATCACCTCGGGCTCCGCCTCCTCGCGCTCCAGGGAAAGCACCCAGACGGTGTTGCGCCCCTCCTCCGTACCGAGCGCCACGAGTGCGGTGCCGTTGGCGGCGACCTGCACGTTGCGGCCGGGGAAGCGGCGGGAGGATCCGGTCACCACGCCGCGCACGCCGAGGGCTCCGGCTCCAGCAGAATGCACCAGCCAGAGTGCGCCCGAGGGCACCACCGGGTCGGTCAGCACCTCGCCGGGCGCCCCGAAATGCTGAATGCGGCCATCGAAGGAGAGGCCGGTGATCCGGGTGCCGGGCTGGTCGGGCTCGCGCGTCACCAACCAGATGGACCGGCTGTCGGCTCCCCACGCGATGGTGGATTGACCGAGTGGCGGGTGGTCCAGCGGCCTGACCTGGCCGGAGGTGAGCTCCATGATCATGGCGCGGGATGCTGCCAGCTCCTCGCGCGCCACCTCCTGGTTGGCCGCGAGGATGGCGGCCCGCTCGCGGGAGGCCACGGCCGCCGCCTGCCGGGCTCGCGCCTCGCGGAGCGCCGGGGTCTCAACAACCTGGATGAACGCGGCGGCATGTCCGTCCGGCGCGAAGGAGAGGGCGCGCCCGGGCACCCGGGCCACCTCGGCGCCGTCGCCGAGCGACACCACCGTCACCGCTGCCGCCGAGCCGGTGCCAACCTCCCAGGCCCCGAAGCGCCCGTCACCGCTGATCCGGATATTCCGGCCGTCCTCGGCGAGGGCGTGCGTGGTGAACCACTCGCCGGTCAGCAGGGCGATCGGCTTGAGGATCTCCTCGGGCTGGGGAGTCTGCAACAGGCGCGAGAGGATGGTAAGGGCGGCAGGATAGTCCCCGGCGTCCCAGAGGTGGGTGGCGCGCTCCACCTGTCTCGCGGGCGGGTCGGCCTGTCCCGCCAAGGCGGCGGGAACGGCGACCGGGGCAATCAAGAGGGACGCGGCAAGCCGCGCACGCCAGGGGCGGAGCATTGGTGGTCCTCGGCAGGATGGGTGACGGGAAAGGTAAGAGGTACGGGGTGAGAGGTAAGAGGAGAGTCGGGAGAAGGGAGAAGGGAGAAGTGAGAGAAGGCGGGGCAACGGCTCGGAGTGACATGCTGCTAACGTCCGGACCCGCCGGCGCGTAGGTTTCCTGATTCCCTGGTCTCTCCCGTCACCCACTCGGAGTTGTGCCCATGCGCTACCTGCCCCTGATCCTGCTGGTCGCCGTGCTGATTGTTCGCCTGGTCATGCCCGGCACGGGCGCGCCGCTCTCGGCGCAGGCCCAGGCACAGGACACCCTGCAGCCCAAGCGCGATGCGGCGATGGAGCTGGTCCTCCGCGACATTGCCGGCAAGGAGGAGCTGCCCGCGAAGGAGGTGTTTGCCAACCTGAAACTGCTTGGTGATGTGCCGGCAGGTCGCCTGCTCCGCATCATGAACCAGGGCTACAGCCGCAACCTTGGCGTGACCTGTGACTACTGCCATGACACCGATGACTACGGCTCGGATGACAAGCGGGAGAAGGAGACGGCACGGGCGATGATCCGGTTGACCGGCACCATCGCCGGCGAGCTGCGGCAGATTCCCAGCATCAAGAGCGAGAATCCGGTGGTGAACTGCGGCACCTGCCATCGTGGGGTGGCGCGGCCGGGGGTGCGGCAGTAGCGAGCGAGAAGGGAGAAGCGAGAAGCGAGAAGCAAGGCTCTTTAACCGCTGCGCTTTTCACTTCTCGCTTCTCCCTTCTCGCTTTTCCCTCCTCACCCCCCCCGCACCCTGACCACCGTGGCGCCTTCGGCACGCAAGCCGGCGGCCCGCAGGATCTCCTGGTAGCGATCCACCTGCTGCTGGTAGCGGCGCAGCTTCTCTTCCCAGCGTTCGCCGTTGGTGCGGCCGCTCTTCCAGTCGAAGATCTGCCAGACTCCGTCGGTCTCCACCACGGCGTCGATCACCCCCTCGGTGAGCCGGGTGACACCATCCGCCGTTTCCGCCAGCATCACCGGCAGCTCATACTCGGCGCTGCCGGCCTGCAAGGCACGCCACTCGGGCTGGCCCGTGACCCCGTCGGCCGCAGCCAAAATCCCATCCACCTCGGCCGCATCGAGCTCCAGCTCCCGTGCCACCACCACGGCGAAGGCCCGCAGGGAGGCGCCGGTGCGCCCGCGGCCCTTCGCCTCGAGGATGCGATGGATGGCGTCGCCGCGGGCACGCAGCGGGGCGTGCTCGTCGCGGGGGAGCGGCAGGTCGTAGCTGCGCTGGATGTCGCGGTCGTGGCGGAGGGATCGCGTCACCGTGGTGACGTCGAAGGTGGCTGCCCGACGCTCCTTGCGCAGGCGGCAGAGCTCCCGCTGCCGGTCGAGCAGCTGCCCGGTCACAACCCGGGCCACTGGCCGTGCCGGCAGGGGGCGCTCGGGTAACTCGAGCAGGGCGGCCTGCCCGGCCAGCGCGGGGGCGAGTCGTCCCCAGAGCCCGCTGTCCTGGCCGTTCTCGCGTTCCGCCACCACAAGCATTCGCATTGGCCTCGTCGCCGCCACGTAGAGCAGGCGATCCCGCTCGGCCTCGAGCAGGGCGGATTCCACAGCGGCCAGCTCGGCCCAATCCGGCGGCTGTGCCACGACCTCCGGTCGCGTGCCGCCTCCCGTCGTCACCTGGAGCCAGCCGGTGGCCTGCCCCTCGGGACCGCGGGAGACATGCCGCCGGGGTTCCGGCGTGCTCGCCTTCACGGGCGCGGCGAGGATGACCACCGCCGCCTCCAGCCCCTTGGCCTGATGCAGGTTCATCACCCGCACCGCATCGCCCCTCCCGGGACGGAGCACCGGCACGCCGTCCTCGGAGGCCAGCGTCTGCTGAAGCACCTCGATCATGCCGCGCAGCCCCATCATGCCCTGTTCGGACTGGCGGACTGTCTCCACCAGGTGCAGGAGTGCCCCGGCCCGCTCCTCGCCAAGTGGCTGGCTGAGCGCGTACGGAAGCAGGCCGGTATCGTCGAGGATCCGATCCAACAGCTGGTCAGGCGGCAGGTGACGGGAGGCGTGCCACCAGCGATGCAGCATCAGCAGCGCCTTGGCCACCTTTCCCGACACGTCACGCGGGGGCCTGTGGATCTGCAGTTCCACCCGCTCCCGGCGCGCGGCGTGCAGTTCCTCCGGCGTGATTCCGACGAAGATCCCTTCCAGCACCGCGACCAGGAGTACCGGGTTGCCGGGGTCCGCCAGCAGGCGCAGGAGGAGGACCAGCTCCCGCAGCTCCCGCTCCTGCTGGAGCTCCGCTCCGGTGGTGATGACGGGGATGCCGTGCGCGGCGATCGCCGAGGCATATGCCGCCAGCTCCGCCTTGCGCTGGGTCAGGATCATGAAATCACCGGGAACGGATGAACCGGATGCTTCCTGTGCCGCGATCCAGCCGGCCACCTGGGCGGCATCGGCCGCCACGACATCGCCCTTCTTCCGGCCCGATCCGTCCATCCTCACGGTGTACCGGTAGGTGCCGTCGCCGTTGCTGGCTTCCTGGGTGGCCTCCATCGGCGCAAACGGTGCCTGCAACTCTGTCGCCGTCTCGGGGAAGACGCCGGGGAAGTGGGTGTTGACCAGATCGGCCACCGCCGGCACCGAGCGGAAGTTGCGGGTCAGGCGGAGGACCTCGCCGAACGCCTCGAATCGCTGGCGCACGAAGGTGTAGGTGCCGAGATCGGCCCGGCGGAAGCGATAGATGCTCTGCTTCGGGTCTCCCACGACGAATAGCGCCCCAGGCCTCGGGGTGACCCTGCGCCAGTCGTGGCCCTCTTCGGGATCAGACGCCAGGAGGAAGCAGATTTCTGCCTGCAACGGGTCGGTGTCCTGAAACTCGTCCACCAGCAGGTGCCGGAACCGCTCACCGAGCGCACGCCGGACCGCCGGGTTTTCACGCAGCACCCGCGCCGCAAAGACC
>JBHEPH010000009.1:70008-70482 GCA_046260395.1 Gemmatimonadales bacterium | reverse complement strand
GGTCAAGAACCCGATCATCAAGATGCTGCCTTCTCTGACGCTGCTGGTGCTCTCGATTCTCATCGTGCTGATCAACGTGCGGATGCGGGCCGGCTAGGTGCCGGCGGCAGGCCGACTCTTTCAGGAGTGCCGAACATGCAGCGAAGCAAGCTCCGTCTCCGTGCCGCACTGGCCATTCTCGGTGCCGCCTTCCTGTCGTTTGTCTTGTCGGTGACGCTGTGGTTCACGGGCAGCCGCGAACAAGGCGTCTTCGTCGGGTTGTGGGTTCCCTCGATCCTCTCCTTCGGGGCAGTCGCGCTGCTGATGATCGGCAACCGGCATGAGTAACCTCGCCCTGTTCTTCGTGGGCCTGGCGGTGATGATTCCCGCTGCGGCCGGGATTGTTGGACTGGTGCTCGCAGCAATCGCAGATGGCCGAGCAAACGACCGCATCGAGGCTCAGCGGCTTCACGACACCACCTTGCCTCGCTGACA
>JBHEPH010000009.1:0-69998 GCA_046260395.1 Gemmatimonadales bacterium | reverse complement strand
CCCGCCACGACGGGATCTGCGGGTCCCGCCCGGGGCAGGGCTCCCCGTGGTCGGCCCGGCCCTCGGTGGGCTGGGCGAGCCGGCATGTCTTCCTGTCGGGGGACCCGTCGTGACCATCGCGCCGCGCCTGAAGGGCCGCGAGACCGACGCCTGCCACGCAGGCCGTGTGTCGCCTGGGACTTTTTGCCCGTATCCCATCGGCGGGGGACGAGCGGAACGGCCGCCGCCCCGACCCTGAGCACGATTAAGGCTCGGCGCCCGTGGCCCCGCCCCCAGGCCGAGGGGGCGGCCACACCGTCCGGTGCCCAGCGATATATTCCACTTCTCTCCTTCCCTCTCCCGGGGCCACCGCCATGCCCTCCGCTGTCGTCCGCCGCCTGCTGGTGATTCCTGTCCTCGCTACCCTCCTCGCCACCGCGCTCGACGCCCAGCAGCTCGACACGCGCCGACTCGATCGCCTCAAGACCGAGGCCGCCCAGATGATCGACGCCCGCGCCAAGATGATCCAGGAAGGCGTGGACATGCTCTTCTCCTTCAGCGAGCTCGGCTTCCAGGAGCATGAGACCAAGCGCTACCTGACCGGCATTCTCCGCGAGCACGGCTTCACGATCACCGAGAACGTGGCCGGCATGCCGTCCGGGTGGACGGCCACCTGGGGCAGCGGCAAGCCGGTCATCGGGCTCGGCTCCGACATTGACGGGATCCCGCAGTCCTCCCAGAAACCCGGCATCGTGACCCACGATCCGATCGTGCCCGGCGGCCCCGGACACGGCGAAGGCCACAACACCGGGATGCCCCAGATCGTGGCCTCCGCGATCGTTCTGAAGGAACTGATGCAGCGCGACAACATCCCCGGCACGCTGCTGGTCTGGCCGGGGGTGGCCGAGGAGATCCTGGGCGGCAAGGCGTACTTCGTGCGCGCCGGGGTGTTCAAGGACGTGGACGCCGTCATCTTCACCCACGTCTCCAGCGGCATGGGGGTCACCTGGGGCGAGGCCGCCGGCACGGGCCTCGTGAGCGTGGAATACTCATTCACCGGCGAAACGGCCCACTCGGCGGGTGCACCTTGGGGCGGGCGCAGTGCGTTGGACGCCGTGGAGTTGATGAACGTGGCGTGGAACTTCCGGCGTGAGCATCTGCGCCAGCAGACTCGGATCCACTACGTGATCCGCGACGGCGGCGACCAGCCGAACGTCGTGCCGCGCACCGCCTCGGTCTGGTACTACCTGCGCGAAACAACCTACCCGCGCATCAAGGAGCTGTTCGACATCGGGGAGACGATCGCCAAGTCCGCCGCCGCCATGACCGGCACCGAGCTGACCGGCATCCGCATCCTCGGTACCGCCTGGCCCCGGCATTTCAATCGCCCCATCGCCGAGGCGATGCAGAAGAACATCGACCGCGTGGGGATGCCGACGTGGGATGAGGCGGACCAGGCGTTTGCCCGCGCACTGCAGCGCTCGATGGGGAGCGAGGACCCGCGGGGGCTGAGCACCGAGGTGGGCGAGCTCGGCGGTCCGGTGCCCGACAACCAGAACCGCGGCGGTGGTTCCGACGACATTGGCGACATCTCCTGGGTGGTGCCCACCGTCACCCTGCGCTACCCCGCCAACGTGGGCGCGGGCCCCGGCCATCACTGGTCGGCCGGCGTGGCCAGTGCCACCCCGGTGGCCCACAAGGGCGCGGTGGCCGGAGCCAAGGTCGTGGCCATGACCGTGCTGGACCTGCTGGGGACGCCCGCGCTCGGGACCAGCGCCTGGACGTATTTCCGCGACGTCCAGACGAAGGACCAGCAGTACGTCTCCCTGCTGCGAGCCGAGGACCACCCGCCGGTCGAGTTCAACGCCGGCATCATGGGCCGATACAAGGATCAGCTGCGGCAGTTCTACTACGACCCGGCCCGCTATCGGACCTATCTCGAGCAGCTCGGCATCGTCTATCCACCCAGGCCATGAACCAGAAACTGCGCCTCTTCGCCCCGCTGTTCCTGGTGCTGCTCCTGACCGACTGCACCACTAAGGAACTGGTCGAGACCCACCTCGCGGTGCCGTACGTGCCCCACGAGGTGGTGGGTGAGGTGGTGCGTTTCACGCTGGCTTACAACCCCGGCGCCGCGCTGGGGATGTCGGTCGGCGAGCATTCCCGCGTCTTCTTTACCGTCGTTGGCCTGGGGATCATGGCCATGCTCGGCTGGTTGCTGGTCCAGGCCTCCCCCGCCGATAGGCTCAAGGTGGTGGCCCTCGGGCTGGTGATGGGGGGCGCTGCGGGCAATCTCTACGACCGGCTCCGCTCGCCACACGGTGTGGTGGACTTCATTGACATCGGCATCGGGGCCACCCGGTTCTACACCTTCAATGTGGCAGATATCGGCGTCTGCTGCGGCGCGATGCTGCTGGCCTGGTCGCTTTGGCGGGAGGACAGCGAGCGAGAGGCGCTGGAGGCGGCACAGGGGCTCGCGGAATGACTGCGGCGAGCCAGTTCCGGCGGGCCACGACGTGGGCGGCGGCGCTGATGGTCGTCATCGCGGCTCCCCTGCCCGGGCAGGACGCCGCCGCACCCATCCCGCTCGATCCGGCGGTCGTCACCGGCGTGCTGCCGAACGGCCTGACCTATTACATCCGCCAGAACGGCCGACCGGTCAACCGCGCGGAGCTGCGCCTGGTCATCCGTGCCGGCTCCGTGCTTGAAACGGACAGCCAGCTCGGCTTGGCGCACTACGTCGAGCACATGGCGTTCAATGGCACGCGCCACTTCGAGAAGCAGGCGCTGATCCGGTACCTCGAATCGATCGGCATGCGGTTCGGTGCCGACCTGAATGCCTACACCAGTTTTGACGAGACGGTCTACCTGCTGCAGGTGCCCACCGACAGCGCGCCGGTGGTGCGCACCGCCTTTCAGATCCTGGAGGACTGGGCCCACGGGATTCGATTCGAGCAGGAAGAGGTGGAGCGCGAGCGCGGCGTCGTGATCGAGGAATGGCGCAGCCGCCGCGGCGCCGACCAGCGCATCCAGGATGCCCAGTGGCCGGCGATCTTCGGGGAGTCCCGCTACGCCACCAGGCTGCCGATCGGCACACTGGAGTCCCTGCAGCGCGCCGATTCCGCCTCGCTGGTCCGCTTCTACCAGGACTGGTACCGGCCGGACCTCATGGCCGTCGTGGCGGTGGGCGACTTCGACCCCGCGGCGATCGAGGCGCTGATTCGGGAACACTTCGGGCGCCTGGCCCAGCCGGCCAGTCCCACGGTGCGTCCCGCCTTTCCCGTCGAACCCGCGTCGGCTCCGCGCACGGCCATTGCCACCGATCCGGAGGCCCAGACGACTTCGGTCGGCATTCTTACCCTGCTGCCCGTCCAGGTCAGCCGAACGGTGGGGGAATGGCGCCAGTCTCTCGTGAACCAGATCGTGGCCCGGGCGCTCAACAGCCGGTACGGTGAACTCGCGCAGCAGGCGGACCCGCCGTTCCTGGGCGCGGGCGGCGGGCGCACCCCGCTGGTGGCCACCGCCGATGCCTGGGCCCTGAGTGCGGTGGTTCCCGAGGGCGGCGCCGTGCGCGGCATGGAGGCGCTGCTCGTCGAGGCGGAGCGGCTGCGGCGCCACGGACTCACGCCGGGTGAGCTGGACCGCGCCCGGGCGGACATGCTGCGCGGCGTGGAGCGGATGCACACCGAGCGGGCCCAGCGCCAGCATGCGGAGTTCGCGGGGGCCTACGTCAACCACTTCCTGCTGGGGCACTCGGCACCGTCCATCGAGTGGCGGTACCAGGCCACCCAGCAGCTGCTGCCGGTCATCTCGCTGGACGAGGTGAACACCGCCGCGCGGGAGCAGGTGCTGCCGGGGACACCGGTCGTGCTGGTTGGTGCGCCGGAAAAGCCGGACCGTGCTCCCCCCGAAGCAGCCGAGCTGCTGGCGTTGTTTGCCGCGGTGCGCGCCACCGAGCTGGCCGCCTACACCGAGGCGGTCGATGACGCGCCGTTGGTGGCCGTGCCCCCGACCGGTGGGCACATCGTGCGCGAGGTGGTGGACACCGCCCTCGGCATCCATGACTGGACGCTTTCAAACGGTGCCCGGGTGCTCGTCAAGCCGACCGCCTTCCGTGATGACCAGGTCCTGATGACCGCATTCAGCCTGGGCGGACTGTCGCGCAGTGACACCCCGGAGCGGCTCAGTCACCAGTTTGCCGCCGTGGTGCCGATGCAGGGCGGCGTGGGGCGTTTCAGCGCCACCGACCTGCAGAAGGTGCTGGCCGGCAGCACGGCGGAGATCACCCCGAGCATTGGAATGATCGACCAGGGGTTCAGTGGCTCCGTGGCGCCTGACGATCTGGAGGAGTTCTTCCAGTTGCTCTGGCTCTACAGCACCGAGCCGCGCGCCGATACCACCGCCTTTCAGGCCTTTGCCGGCCAGGTGCGAGCCTTCATCGAAAACCGCGGTACCAGCCCTGAGGCGGCGTTCCAGGACACCCTGCAGGTCGTGCTGGGCCAGCACCATCCGCTCTCCCTGCCGATCACCGCCGACCGGCTGCCAGAGCTGGACCTCGGCGAGGCGATCGCCTTCTACCGCGATCGCTTCGCGAACGCGGCGGGGATGACCTTTCTGTTCGTGGGCCGCGTGGATCCGGAGACGCTCCGGCCGTTGGTGGCCCGATGGATTGGCGGGCTGCCTGGTGACTCGCACGCGGGCGGCTGGCGCGATCTCGGCATACATCGCCCCGACGGCGTGGTGGAGCGCCAGGTGTACCGCGGCATCGAGCCCCGGAGCCAGACCAGCATCATCTTCCACGGCCCGATCGCGTACACCCGCGCCGAGCGCTTCGCGCTCGATGCGGTGCGCGAGGTGCTGACGGTGCGCCTGCGCGACGCGCTCCGGGAGGCGCTCGGCGGCACCTACGGCGTGTCGGTGGGGGCAAGCACCAGCCGTTACCCGCGGGAGGAGTACTCGTTCACGATTCAGTACGGCGCCGACCCGGCACGGGTGGACAGCCTGGCCGGTGTCGTCTTCGAGGAGATCGAGCGGCTCAAGCAGGACGGGGCCGCGGCGGACGAGGTGGCGCGGATCACCGAGACGCGGCTGCGCGAGCGCGAGGTGGCGATGCGCGAGAATCGGTTCTGGCTCACCCTGCTCGAGGCCACAGCGCGCGAGGGTGAGTCGGTGGCCGCAGCGCTGGCCCAGCAGGAGCGACTGATACGAGCACTGGCGCCGGAGGGCGTCCGCGACGCGGCCCGACGCTACCTCAACCCTGCCCGGCATGTCCGGGTGACGCTGTACCCTGAATCTTCCAGACCGGAGGAATGATGCCCGCCGAGAGCTTTCCGCGCCCCGGGGATGATGAGTACGCGCCGTTCTACGCCGGGTATATCAGTGGGGTGCCGGATGGGGACCTGCTGGAGACCCTGACGCACCAGCTGGATGAAATGCTGGTCCTCTGCGGTTCGCTGGTCGAAGCCCAGGGGGACCTTGCCTACGCAGAGGGCAAGTGGACGATCAAGGAGGTGATCGGCCACATGAATGACGCCGAGCGGATCTTCGCCTACCGGGCGTTGCGGATCGCCCGGGGGGATGCAACCCCCCTGCCGGGGTTCGATGAGAATGCCTACACGCCGGAAAGCGGCGCCGCGGGCCGGACGCTTGCGGATCTGGCGGAAGAGTTTGCCACCGTGCGGCGGGCGACGCTGTCACTGCTGGCGTCGCTGACGCCGGATGCCGCCGCGCGCCGTGGCACGGCGAGCAACCAGCCTGCCTCGGCGCGGGCGATCGCCTGGACCATCGCCGGACATGCGGGGCATCACCTGCGGATCCTGCGGGAGCGGTATCTGGGCCAGTGAGAAGTGAGCAGTGAGAAGTAGGGGCGAGGCATGCCTCGCCCGGAGAAAGCCCGCGCCCTGCTCCCCATTCCCTGTTCCCCGTTCCCCGTTCGCCGTTCCCCGTTCCCTACTGTTGTCCCCCGGCCAGAAACCCGGCGATGACCCTGGCCGCCGCCGCGGCAAATAATTGCCGGTTGGCGTCGGTGTCCCGCACCCCGGTGAAATTCGCCTCGAGTTGGACCCCGTTGACCGGCCCGCCGCTCCGGCTGCCGTGTCTGGCGGTACTGTAGCCACCATTGAAGTACGGGTCTGCTCCCGGGGAGGGAATCGCCGGGCTGGGAACGGACGGATACCCCTCGGTGGCGAAACGGCCGCCCAGACTCGTGGGCCCCCGAAGCAGTTCCGCGAAGGGTGTGCTGGACGCGGTAGCCAGACTGCGGATGCTGCTCTGGGAGGCATAGGGACCGCTGTTCAGTTCGGCATCGGGTTTGGAGAAGTCGTTCGCCGCGAGCAGGTACCCCAATTCCAGCCGCTGGATGGCGTGGCCGTGGCCGTGGATGTCCAGATAGAAGGGGCGGGGGCCCGCTGCGGCAGCCGCCACCTTCGCGGCCTCAATGAAGCCGTGGTACTCCCGCCATGCCCGCACGGCGAGCGGATTGCCCTGGGCCGCCTCGATCACCTCCCGGTTGGCGTCGAGCTTGGTGCGCCTGAGGCGCACGATCACGAGGTGCGGGCGCTCGCCGGTCTCGGTGTGCAGGGCCGTTGCCATTGCGCGGGCGAGGGGGTCGGTGTTGGCGTCGGTGACGGTGGTCCCCACGGTGCGGTCGGGAATCTCCGGCGGCGTGAGGGAGCCGCCATGGGCGGCGCTCAGGACGACGGATCCGTCGCCGGCAATGAACTCGATGAACCCCAGGTGCCCGAGGTAGGTGGTACCGCTGACCAGCGAAGTCGCGGTGGCGCTGACGAGCGCGGAGAGCGTGCCGACGGTGGCCTGGAGTTGCTGAGTTGCACCCGGGGATGGACCCAGGTACCAAATGGTCGTGGCCCGCCCATCGCTCTGGGTGACGACCTGTTCATCCACCGTCCACCCGCCGCCGCTGGTCACCGTGAACTGGACCGGACGACCACCCAGCAGCTGTCCGTCACGATCCGCCACCACGACCGTGACCGGCGAGCCGAGGGCGGTGCCCGCCGGTGCCGCCTGGCCCATCCCGGCGACGGCCGTGAGGGAAGCCGGCGCAGCCGGCGGCGGAGGGGGAGGGGGAGGTGGTGGGGGTTGCGAGGGCCCGGCTGGTGCACCGCATGCGGCATGCACGAGCAGCAGGCAGACCAGGGCTGGTCCCGCAAAGCGCCGCGTGGTGTGAGGGGGCATGGTGGAAGTGTAGCGGGCGGGCCGGGGGGCCGCTACACTTCCTCGATGGCAACAGCGCCCCCCTGGCCACGCGAGATTCGCGTCGAGCTCCCGGCTTGGATCGACGAGGTCGTGGACCCGTCACGCATCTGGGCCAGCGACGACGAAACGATGGCCCTGGTGATCATGCTGGCCCGGGAGAATGTCGTCCGTGGCACGGGCGGGCCGTTCGGCGCCGCGATCTTCGAGGTTGGGACGGGCCGCCTCGTGGGGGTCGGCGTCAACGCGGTGCTGCGGCACCAGAACAGCTGCCTGCACGCGGAGATGGTGGCGTTCATGGTGGCGGAGGCGGCGGTGGGCGCGTTCTCGCTCGACCAGCCCGATGGACCGGGGCACGAGCTCGTCACCAGCTGTGAGCCCTGCGCCATGTGCCTGGGTGGCGTGCTCTGGAGCGGGGTGCGGCGGGTGGTCTGTGGCGCCTCGCGGGAAGATGCCTTGGCACTCGGGTTCGATGAGGGGCCGGTGTTTCCCGAGTCATATGCCTATGTCGAGGAACGCGGCGTGACCTTCACCCGCAACGTCCGGCAGGACGAGGCGCGCGCCGTGCTGGCACGGTACATGGCCCAGGGTGGGCCGGTCTACAACGGGTGAGGAACGCGACGATGGATATCAAGCTGGCGGAGACCGAGGCGGAGATCCGGCGCTGCTTCCCGGTCATGTCGCAACTGCGGCCGCATCTGGAGGAGGAAGAATTTGTGGTCCAGGTGCGCCGCCAGCAGGGCACCGGGTACCGGCTGGCGTATCTGGCGGTGCAAGGAGCGGTACGCTCGGTGGCCGGCTTTCGCGTGCAGGAGATGCTGGTGCGCGGACGGCACCTCTACGTGGACGACCTGGTCACTGACGAGGAGTACCGGTCCCAGGGGTATGGTGACGAGCTGTTCGACTGGCTCCTGGTGCGCGCCCGGGAGGCGGGGTGTTCCCGCCTGGAACTGGACAGCGGCGTGCAACGGTTCGGCGCCCACCGGTTCTACTTCCGGCGGCTGATGCATGTGGGGGCGTATCACTTCACGATGGTGGTGGAGTAGGGAAGTGAGCGGTGAGCAGTGAGCAGGGAGCAGGGAACGGGGAACGGGGAAGTAGGAACACGGCGTTGTCACGCAGGCACACCGGGGAGCGCCAATGGGAATCGCGGAGCTGCTGGCTGGGCTGGTTGGGGCATGGACCGGAACTAACCATCTCTGGTTCAGGCCGGGTGAGGCCGGGTTTGTCTCCCCGTCCACGGTCACGGTGGCGCCGACGGCGCAAGGCGCCGCGACGCTGCTCCAGTACACCTGGAGTCACGAGGGCACCCCGCACGCCGGGACGATGCTCATCGTGCACCAGACCACCACCGCCGAGCAGGATGCGGTGACCTGGGTGGATTCGTTCCACACGGCCGCCGGGCTCATGCACTTCCGTGGGGGGATCAATGCGGACGGCGCCTTGTCGGTGCTCGGCTCCTATGGCGCGCCGGAGGGGCCGCCCTGGGGGTGGCGCATCGTGCTGGTGCCGGCGGTGGACGGGCAGTTCACGATGCGGATGTACAACATCACACCCGACGGTCAGGAAATGCTGGCGGTCGAGGCGACCTTCAGGCGGACCTGAGGCGGAACCAAGTTTCGCTGGCTGGGGCCGCGTGTGGCGACCCCGATAACGGCCACCCTCATCAACCCGGACCGAGCCGCGCCCGGATCTCCGGATCCGCCTCCCTCCATGCGTCGCGTACCCAGCGCTCATACGTTGCGGCGCTGTCGGCCTGCCCCGCGGCGCGGAATACCTGTGCCATGAGCCAGTCAAGTTCGGTGCGTGGCTGGTATCGGCCCATCCCGTCGAGCGGGAGGATGTAGGCTCGCCGGAGCGCCGCCAGTGCGTCGTGAGGTCGTCCCACGGCGAGCTCCGATCGCGCCTGCTCGGCGAGCGAGCGGTTGAACCCGAGGGCACTCCAGTAGGAGGCCTTGAACTCAGTGATCGCGTCCTCGTGCCGGCCGGCCCGCGCCAGAAGCAGCCCCCGAACGTGGCGATGCAGCAGCCAGTCGCGTCCGTAGTAGCTGCGGCCGCTGAGCAGTTCCAGGCTGTCGGCGATGACTCGTACGCGGAAGGTGTCGCCCGACGCCGCGAGTGCATCGGCTTCCAGCGCCCGGTGCCAGCTGAACCCGCGTGTCTGGTCACCCACCAGGCTTGCCGAGCGCACCTCCGGCGCCCCGGGCGGCGTCGGGGAGGGTGGGGTACCAGGATATCGCTGGCGCGCGGCGGCGAACTGGCCGATCGTTGCCAGGCTGTGTCCGGCGATCATCTGCAGCGCCCCCGGGGTGCCCGCCACGGCCATCGAGTCGAGCGCCGCGACGGCGGCGCGGTGCTGGCCGCGTTCGCGCGCCAGGATCGCCGAGAGATCCAGCGCGGTCCCCAACGTTCCCTGCACGGCATCCCGTCGCAGCGCCCGTACTGAAGAGTCCGCGGCGCGCCAGTCGCGCATCATGATCAGCACCCGGGTCCGCTGGCGCCGGGCTCGTATCATCCCTTCGTCGCCCAGCTCCGCGAGGTGCGCCGCGACGGCGAGGGCCTCCGCATACCGCCCCCTGGCCGCCAGTACGATGGAGAGGTGATCCCAGCCCTGCGCCACCCCCGGCGCCAGCTCGGTATACCGCCGGGCCGCGGCCTCCGCCCCGGGAAGGTCTGCCCGCGCAAGGCGGAGGTAGGAGAGCCGCCCGAGGGAGGCACATGGGACGCACGGCCCCGTGCCAAGGCTGGTCGCCGCGGAGTCCAGCGCCAGCAGTCGCAACAGGAGCTCCTCGGCCTCCGACCACCGGCCGTGCGCGATCAGGATCTCGTGCGACAGTTCGTACGAGCGGGGGTCGCGCGGGTACCGCTCCACCAGCTGGCGGGCGAGCGCCCGCGCCCGGTCGTGCTCGCCGGCGAAGAAGGCGGTCTGTGCCGCCAGGTAGAGGCGATCAAACTCAGTGGCCCGATGCTCGTGACGCCGGAAGGCGTCGAGCAGTGTCGTCAACAGCGCCACGTCGGCGGTTGGAAAGGCCAGCGAGGCCCGCTCCCGCAGCGCGGTGACGAACCCCGAGTCGAGGGCGATGGCCTCGTCGAGCGCCGCAAGCGCGTCGGCCGTGCGCTCCTGGTTCGAGGCCCGGAGGAACCGGACGTAAGCCTCGTACGCCAGCGGATTCGCCGTTTCCACCTCGGCCAGGCTGGGGCCCTCGGGACTGGTTCCGGCCGCCACCATCACCAGCACCGCCACTCGGTCAGCGAGGCGGATCGGATCGGTGCCGGTCACGGTGTTCAGGGACACGAGTCGACCGTCAGCCACTGCGTGGACGTTGACGTCCATCACATAGCCTTGCTCGGCGCGGGTGATGCCACCCGAGACCACCCACTGGGCTCCAGCGCGCCGGGCCGCGTCGAGCACCTGTGAGAGTGTCGCGGCGGCCGGCAGCAGTTCGCGCATCCGTTCCGGCGAGACCACTTCCACCATCGTGCTGCGTGCCAGCCGCGCCGAGAGCATCTGGGTCATGCCCTCGCCGAGCCAGGTGCCGGCGCTGTCCGAGGGCGCGCGTACCGGGCCTATCGCCACGACCGGCGGCCCAGCCGGGGTCACAGCGGTCGTCTCCCGACCCGACCACCAGCCCCAGGCCAGGACGAGGGCGGCGGCGGCCACGAGCCCATACCGCCAGGGGAAACGGCGCACGGCGGGCTCCGCGGCCGGCAAGGGCGCGGGTGTCCCACCGGGTGCCGCCGGTGGTGATGCCTTCACTTCGGATTCCGGGAAGTCACCCGGAGCCTCCAGTGCCCATGTCGGCACGCGAAACTCGCCGGTGGCATCGGTAGCGCGCAGCCGCTCCACTATGGCGCGGGCGCGGTCCATGACCACGCGGTCGGGACGGCGGTGGTACTCCTCCCCGAGTCGAGTGACCAGGCGGTCGTAGGTCTCGAGGGCGCGCTGGTCGGCATCGCGGCCGCCTCGGGCGGTGATCGCGTCGAGGAGGGCGGCGGCGGCCTGCCCCGAGAGCGGGGCGGCATCGAGCCACCGCCGGGCCACGTCCTCCGCATCGGCCCAGTCCTGGGCCGCGGCGAGTTGGGCGAATGCACCCTCGCAGGCGCGAAGGAAGAGTCCCTCGAGGCGATTGCGTTCCCCTTCGGCCCAGCGCTCAAACTCCCCCGCACCGCCGATGTACACACCGTCCAGGAACGGGCCCGGGTGGCAGGCGAGCGCTTCGCTGAAGCGACCGCCGGCAACCGCCTCCTCGAACTCGCGAGCATCCACTCGGAGTGGGATCCCGGGATCCAGGACCACCTCGTCGCGGTGGCGCCGGATGGCCTCGCGGCCGAGCACCCGGCGCAGGAACGACAGCGCGTTGCTCAGTGAGTGCCGGGCGCGCTCGTCCGGCTGGTCCCCCCAGAACATCCCCACCAGCTGGTCCCTGGACAGGGGCCGCTTGCTCATCGCCAGCACGGCCAGGAGCGCCAGCTTCTGCCGGTGCGGGCCGAGTTCCTCCTCGCTGACGACGCTCCCGAGGGGCACACGCAACGCCAGCCGCCCCATAGTGATGAGGTGGAAGTCGTTGTCCTGCACTGTTTTGAGGTTTTGAGACTGCGGCTCGCTCAGATGAGCTCCCTCCGATGAGACCTGGGTGAGGGCGTCGCCCAGATTCCGCCCCGTTCACTGGACGCACCGAGTTGCCGCAGGCGTCCGCCATGAAATCTGGTGACGGGAGTCCACAGATGCTACCTCGCTCCACCTGGCTGATTGCGGCCATGGCCACTGGGCTGACGACCTGGGCGCTCGCCGGAATCACTACCACCACCCGTACGGACCTCCTCTTCCAGAGCGAGGTCGGCGAGCTGCCAGAGCTGTGGATCCTCCCCGAGGCGTCGGGCCAGCCCAGCCGGTTCCTGCCGCCCGGGGTGGCGGCCTTCCATCCGGCCACGGCCTCGGACGGCAGGGTTGCCTTCATGCGGCCCTCGGATGGTAGGCAGTCGCTCTGGCTGGCCACCCCCGATGGCGAGGAGCTGAATCGCTGGAGCCCGGCTGACGTGGACGACCATATGCCCTCGTTCTCGCCCGACGGGTCGCGCCTCGCCTTCGTCCGGCTCGGCGCCGGTGGCACTCCCGAGGTCTGGGTCGGGCCGACCCGGGTCAACGAGCGTCTCAACCTCCGGCCGCGCCGGGTCATCGCCGGCGCGATGGCCCCGGCCTGGAGCCCCGACGGGTCGCGGATCGCCTTCGCAAGCAACCGGGACGGTCACTTCCGGATCTGGACTGTCGCTCCCGATGGCAGCGGACTCACCCGGGTGACGGAGGCTGGTGCCGGCGATCGGGAGCCCGCCTGGTCGCCCGACGGTCGCCGGCTGGTCTTCGTACGGCAGTTCGAGAACGGGGCTGTCGACCTTGTCGTCCGTGAGCTGCGAAGTGGAACTGAGCGTCGAGTCGCACTTTCGGGCATCGAGCGCCGGCCCGCGTGGAGCCCCGACGGGCGCCGGATCGCCTTCGCGACCGATCGCCATGGGGAACTCGAGATCCACACCATCACACCCGAGGGGGCGCAGCCCCGCCGCCTGACCCACAACACCGTGCGTGACCAGGCCCCGGTCTGGCTGTCACGGAACCGCTGACCTTCTCATCCCTTCATCCGCCAACCCATTCTCGGAGGAACTACCCATGCACGACGTCGTTCGATGGTCCACCACCGCAGCTCTGCTCAGTCTCTCGCTCGCAAGCTGCAGCACCGACGACACCGTCGGCCCACCGCCGCCACCACCACCGCCCGTCGCCGTGGCGTCGGTGCAGGTGAGTCCCGATCAAGGGGCCCTGACTCCCGGGCAGACCCAGCTCCTGATTGCCATTCCCAGGGATGCGCAGGGTGCTTCGCTTCCCGCGGCGGCAGTGGCGTGGAGCAGCAACGCTCCGGCGGTCGCCACCGTGTCGGCGAACGGGACCGTCACGGCAGTTGACCAAGGCGTCGCAACGATCACTGCCACGATCGGAGGCAAGTCGGGGCAGGGCGTGATCACCGTGAATGCCCCTGCCGGTCCGGTCATTGTGGACCGCGTTGACCTGGATGTCCTCGCACTGGACCTGATCGAGGGTAAGAGCCACGGGTTTGTCGCCACTCCGCGCACCCCAGCCGGTGCGCCGGTGAACGGGCTCGGCATGCACTGGTCGTCGAGCCATCCGGAGATCGTCACGGTCGGCGCGCTCGGGCTGGCCACGGCGCTCCGACCCGGGACGGCGGTCGTCACCGTTCGCGTACATGGCAAGGAGGCGTCCGCGACGGTGCAGGTTACGAGCACGTTGTCACACGACCTGGTTTTCAACATGTGGGGCGGTGTGCCCGGCGCGCCCCCGGTGCTCGGGACGGTGGATCCGCGCGACCCCCTGCGCACGGTCGCGATGCTGGCGCCGGGCAACGTGACGGGTTCCCGCCCGACGGCCTCACCCGATGGTAGCAGGATTGCCTTCGTCAGGTTGAACTGGTCGGGTGCCTGGAAGGTCCACGTTCTCGACCGGGCCACCGGCGTGGTGACGATGCTTTCCGGGACGGACATCATGTTCGACCATGCCCAGGAGGCTGCGCCCGCGTGGAGTCCCGATGGGGAGTACATCGCCTTCCGGCACGCCGAGCCGGGCGAGCCGGGGCGTATCTGGGTGATGCGCCCCGATGGCACTGAGCGGAGACCGGTCACCCCGGTCGAGGCGGATGTGAACCTCAACCACCCAACCTGGTCACCGGGCAGCAACTGGATTGCCTATACACGGGAGAAGTCAGGCATTGGGCACATCTGGTCGATTCGGCCCGATGGCACGGGGGCTCGCCAGCATACCAGCGGCGAGGTCATCGACATGCAGCCGGCCTGGTCGCCAGACGGGGACTGGATTGCTTTCGTGCGAATCGGCTTTTTTGCCCGCCTCAGCCGCGTGCATGTCGGCACTGGGAGCGTGAGCGTTCTGGTGAGTAGTCCGGCCCAGGCGATGGCACCGGCCTGGTCGCCGGACGGGTCGCAGATCGCCTTCCTGGCGCGCCCGACTGCCACCGGTGTCTACGAGGTGTTCACCGCGTTCACCGGAGAGGGTCCGTGGCGCGTGGCTCAGCGGACGGCTGATGGCACGGAGAAGGCGTTCCCCGCATGGCTGCCGCGGTGACCGAAGGGGGTTGAGCAGGATTCCGGTCGGTGGCACGTGTCGCAATAGCCGCCGGCCGGAGTGCTGCATGGTTCCTGGAGCGACTTTACATCACCCGATCCAGGCGGTACCATCCCACGAACCGGGCCTTCGGCCGGGTTTCGTGTGTCTCGATATGGACTGGACGCCTTCAAAGGAGTTGCCACATGAGCACGCTGCAATCAACCGCCGAACGGTTTTTCGATGCCTGCGAGACGGGAAAGGGCTGGGAGGTGTGCCGGGAGTTCTGTCACCCCGGGGCCACCTTCTCCGCTCAGGCCGACGCACTGACGGACGTGACCACCCTCGAGGCCTATACGGAGTGGATGAAGGGGATGTTCACCCCGGTGCCGGACGCCCGCTACGAGCTCAAGGCGTTTGCCGTGGACGAGGCGCGCAAGATCGCGCTGGGGTTTGCCGTCTTCCGCGGAACCCACACTGGGGACCATGGCCCGGTGCCGGCGACCGGCCGCGCGGTCGAGGCCGACTACGTCTACGCCATGCAGTTCGAGGGTGACCGGATCCGCCACATGACCAAGATCTGGAACGACGTCCACAGCCTCAAACAGGTCGGCTGGATGTGACCTGAGCCGGCTCGGAGTGGCATCCCGGGCGGTGCCGCTTTACATGACAGCGCCGAGGCGATAACCTGTCCCATGTATTCCCGCCCGGGAGTGCATGGGACACTTCGTGACGGAATAGGCGCATGCACCGCTTTATCCCAGCCGCAGCGTACTTTGGAGTCCTGCTGCTGGCCGCCTGCGGCCCCACCGGCGACGGCCCGGACCGCATCCTCCACAACGGTCGCGTCTGGACTGGCGACTCGGCCAACCCTGAGGTACAGGCGCTGGCCATCACGGGGGACCGGATCGTGGCGGTCGGCACGGACGCCGAGGTCCGCACCCTTCGCGGGCGAAACACGTTGATCGAAGATCTCGGCGGCCGTCGCGTCGTGCCGGGCTTCCATGATGCGCACATGCACTTTCCCGCTCGGCGGACCGCGGATCTGACGGATGCGGCCGGACCCGAGGAGATCGTCGCGCGCCTCCAGGCGTTCGCGGAAGATCTCCCTGCTGACGCCTGGCTCACCGGCCGCGGCTGGACACCGGTAGCCTTCCCTGAGCAACGCCCGCACCGACGTTTCCTCGATGCCGCCTTCCCCGATCGGCCGGTGCTGATCACCGACCGTGACGGCCACCTGGCCCTGGCGAACACAGCGGCGCTGGCGCTGGCGGAGGTCATGTCCACAACGCCGGACCCCGCCGGTGGGGAGATTGGCCGTGACGCGGACGGCGCGCCCACTGGTCTTCTCAAGGAAGGCGCGGCCATGCGCCTGGTGAGCCGATTGATCCCGCCCCCTGGCATTGATGAGGTGTACGCGGGTTTCATGGCTGAGATGCACCGGATGGCCGCGCTTGGGTTGACGGCGGTGCAGGTGGCCAACGCGCCGAGCGACGCGCTCACCCAGGCACTGAACCGCGCCGTCGAGGCGGATTCCATGCTCCTGCGCGTGCGTATCGCCGTGCCGTTCTCCGCGGCGGCGCACGACTCGGTCATCACTCGCTACCTGTACCAGCACCGGGCGCATCAGGGGCCCTACCTGCGCTACGGTGTGGCGAAAGGCATGCTGGACGGCACGGTGGACGGTGGGACCGCCGCCATGCTGGCGCCGTTCGCAACCGGAGAGGGCTCCGGGATCCCAATGTGGGAGCAGGAGGAACTCAACCGCACCGTGGCCCGGTACCATTCCGGCGGCATCCAGGTTCAGTTGCACGCCATCGGGGACCGCGCCATCCGCATGGCCTTGGATGCGTTTGAGTACGCGCAGCGCGTCAGCGGCCCCGGGGAGCGCCGGCACCGCGTGGAGCACCTGGAGGTGCCGGCGCCCTTGGACCTCCCCCGCTTCGCGGCGCTGGGCGTGGTGGCCTCCACCCAGGCGATCTTCGTGACACCTGATGCCACGACGCTCACGAATTATGCGCCGAAGCTCGGACCGGAGCGCGCCGCACGGGCGATGCCCTTCCGGTCGCTGGACGATGCCGGTGCCATCCAGGCCTTCGGCAGCGACTACCCGGTCTTTCCGATCAGCCCGTTGCTGGGGATCTACACCGCGGTCACCCGGCAGCTTCCGGATGGAATCCCACCGGGAGGATGGTATCCCGACGAGCGGATCTCCGTCGAAGCGGCCCTCCGGCATTACACCTGGGGCTCCGCGTACGCCGCGGTCCGCGAGCATGAGCTGGGGACGCTTGCGCCCGGCAAACTGGCCGATTTCGTCGTCCTCTCCACGGACATCTTCAGCGGTCCGCTGTCGGGGCTCCTGGACGCCGAGGTGCTGCTGACGGTGATGGGCGGGCGGGAGACGCATCGGGCGCCAAGGTGGCCCTGATTCCATTGGGGTTTACCCGAGCCGCGGCAGGCCGTATGCTCCCCGAAGGCCACCAGCCGCGCCGGTGATTCGGCGCTCGTGCACACGGCAGACCGTGTACTGGGTATAGGACACCCTCCGTGCCCTGCTGAGGCAGGGTGAAGGTCACTTTCCCGCTGACAGGAGCAACGCCATGAAACGTGTTCCGACACTGGTGGCCACCGTGTCCCTTGCGCTGCTGGCGTTCGCCTGCACTCCGGCCGCTGAGGAAGGGGCGGAGGTCCCTGAGGAGGCTCCCGCACCGCCGGCGCACCTCCTGCCCAGTGGTTCGTACAACCTTACCACCCAGGGCCCGGACGGCCCGGTGGTGCTGCGCGTGGTCCTGGGGGCTGACGACTGGGCGGAGTTCACCCAGAATGGCGAACTCCACGTACGGACGCACGTGGCACGTCCGACCCTGGAGGAAGTCATCTTCCATGATGAGGCGGGGCCCTACGCTTGCCGCGCCAACGACGCGCCGATCAACGGGCACTATCACGTGGCGCGGACGGACGACGGGTGGCAGTTCCACCTGATTGGGGACGAATGCGAGGGTCGTCGCGGGGCGTTGACTGCCGGCTTGCTGTCAGTGGCCGGAGGCTAGCCCCGCTCAGCCGTTGCACGGGGACTGCAGGCGGTGTGCTGACCGTCACTTCGGCGATGGCCGTGCAGCACTATCTGGCGCCTGGTGCCGCCGGATCGTAACTTCGATGGTCTCCCTCTCCGGAATCCAATGACGGATCTGCCGGCCCGCCTCGTGAGCGCCCTCAGTCCAGGCTACCGCCTCGAGCGCGAGCTCGGTGCGGGCGGCATGGCCACCGTGTACCTGGCCCAGGACCTCAAGCATGACCGTCGGGTGGCGATCAAGGTCCTCAAGCCGGACCTGGCGGCGGTCCTGGGCGCCGAGCGTTTCATCACTGAGATCAAGACCACCGCGGCCCTCCAGCACCCCCACATCCTGCCGCTGTTCGATTCGGGCGCGGCCGACGGCTTCCTCTACTATGTCATGCCGTTCGTCCAGGGCGAGACGCTGCGGAGCAAACTGGACCGCGAAACACAACTCGGCATTGATGAGGCGGTCCGCATTGCTCGCGAGGTGGCGGACGCGCTGGACTATGCCCACCGGCACGGGGTGATCCACCGCGACATCAAGCCGGAGAACATCCTGCTGCACGACGGCCGGGCGACGGTGGCGGACTTCGGCATCGCCCTGGCGGTGAGTGCGGCGGCGGGGGGCCGGATGACCGAGACCGGCCTCAGTCTCGGCACGCCGCACTACATGAGCCCGGAGCAGGCCACGGCGGAGCGGGAGATTACCGGACGCTCGGATATCTACTCGCTGGGCTGTGTGCTGTACGAGATGCTGACGGGGAACCCGCCGCACACCGGGGCCACGGCGCAGCAGATCATCATGAAGATCGTGACGGAGGAGGCGGCGCCGGTTTCGAAGCTGCGGAAGGCGGTGCCGGAGCACGTGGCGGCGGCGGTGGCGCAGGCGCTGGAGAAGTTGCCGGCGGATCGGTTCGGGACGGCGCGGGAGTTCGCCGAGTCGTTGACCAACCCCACCTTCACCAGAAGGAGGATGGCGTCAGCCGCGGGGCCCTCAGCCACTACCGGTGTGCCTGGACCGCTCTTTGCGATAGTGGCCATCGTTGCCGTGGCCGCGGTGACGTGGGCGCTGCTCAAGCCTGCCGATGGCATCGGGCCGTCCGAGTATGACGTTGGTCTCCCGGACGGCGCGGAGATGCGGGGAGACAGGTACTCGCCGTTTTCCGTGTCCCCTGCCGGAGACTTCGTGGTGTATGAGGTGGTCAACGAGGAAGGTGGGGGCCTCTGGTACCGCAGTCTGCTGGACGCCACCTCACGCCGGATCGCTGGGTCGGAGAACGCCCGCCACCCCAGGATTTCACTCGATGGAACCCAGGTTGCGTTCCTGCGAGGGGGAGACGCGAGTTGGACTGTGGAGGTGATGCCGGTGGGTGGGGGGCGCGGAACAGTCCTCGCCCAGGGACGGGCCTCGGCCAGCCTGGACTGGTTGCCCGATGGCCGGCTCCTGCTGGTGGAGGGCGACGGGATCCTGGCTCGATGGCTCGATCCGGGGGGCGGATCTGCTGTCAGCCGACGCATTACATACTGCATCCTCCCGTCAGGGTTGCCTGACTCAGAGCTGCTGCTCTGCGGTGGTGGTGGCGTCAAGACCGCGTACCGGGTGGATCCCGCAGACAGTACAACCTTTCTGCCACTCTGGACCTTGGGCCCCGATTCGGCGCGGGTCGTCGGGTCGCATTTTCGGCTGATTGAGGGTCGCTACCTGACCTACCTGTCGGTGGGCGGCGACCTCTTTGCCGCCCCGGTTGATCTGGTGTCCGGGCGCGTCGGGCGGCCGGTTCGGATGCTATCCGGGCTTGACCGGCAGGCGTATACCGGAGCGGGCACCTATGACATTGCCGCATCAGGGACACTGGTCTACGCGATGGGGAGCGATAAAGCCATCGGCCATTTGGTCAGCGCCACCGACCAGTCGCTGGACACACTGCCGTTCGGGCAGGAGGCATTTCTCCGCTTCAGCTTGAGCCCAGATGGCAGGCGATTGGCTGCCGTCGTCGAGGTACTCGACGGCCAGCAACTGCGGATCTATGACCTGCCGACCGGCAGGCACCAGGTCGTGTCCCGGGAATTGGAGATCAGCCAGCCAGTCTGGAGTCCCGGCGGCGACGAGATCCTGATTCAGACCCGGGGTTCGCTCTTCCTGAGCTCTCCCGACGCGGTGGGGCTGCCCCAGGCCCTGCCATGGTCCAATGGCACGTTCGAGGGCTTCCGCTGGCTGGCCGATGGACGTCTGGTCGGGGTGGAGTGGGGGACTGGGATTGCCATGGCGCTGCACGTCAAGGAACGGCCGCTGACCGTTGATACACTGGTGAGTAACGCCTCGTTCGTTACGGTCTCGCCGGATGGGCGATGGGTCGCCTACAATTCGAGCACTATCAGTGAGTTGTGGGTGGAGGCGCTCCCCCGTACCGGCCGTCGTACCCAGGTCGCCCCGGGCTCGATGGAAGGCGCGCAGTGGCTTTCCCCGAGTGAGTTCGTGTACCCCGAATACGGCAGTCCGACCGCCTTCCACCGCGTTCTGGTGCGTGCAGGCGGAGACCCGCCCGGCGCCACCGCCGCGCACTGGTTCGATGCGCCCCGATTAGTCAGCACGCCGGGACAATCGTTTGCGCTGACACCCGAGGGGCGGGTGGTCTATGTCCAAGGGGCGCCGCAGAGGCCAGCCCCCTATCTGCGGGTCATCCCCAACTGGGTAGAGCGGATGAAGCGAGCGGTGGCTGAGGCCAACAAGTGAGTGCCCCACTGGACCGCCTCACCGCCGCCCTTTCCGACCGCTACCGCCTCGAGCGCGAGCTCGGCCAGGGCGGGATGGCTACGGTGTACCTCGCCGAAGACATCAAGCATGACCGCCAGGTGGCCATCAAGGTGCTCAAGCCGGACCTCGCGGCGGTGCTCGGCGCCGAGCGGTTTGTGCAGGAGATCAAGACCACGGCGGCGCTGAGCCACCCGCACATCCTGCCGCTGTTCGACTCGGGCTCCGTGTACGGGCCGGACCACTCCGGCCCCTACATGTTCTACGTCATGCCCTTCATCGAGGGCGAGACGATCCGCGACCGGCTCAACCGGCAGACCCAGCTCGGTGTGGCCGAGGCGGTGCGGATCACGCGGGAAGTGGCCGATGCGCTCGACTATGCCCACCGCCACGGCGTCATCCACCGCGACATCAAACCCGAGAACATCCTGCTGCACGACGGGCGGGCGATGGTGATGGACTTCGGGATTGCCCTGGCGGTGAGTGCCGCGGCGGGCGGCCGGATGACCGAGACAGGGCTCAGCTTGGGCACCCCGCACTACATGAGCCCCGAGCAGGCCACCGCCGACAAGGACATCAGCGCCCGCTCCGATGTCTACTCGCTCGCCACCGTGCTCTTTGAGATGCTCGCCGGCGAGCCGCCCCACACCGGCGGATCCGCGCAGGCGGTGATCATGAAGATCATCACCGACCGCGCGCGGCCGGTGACGGAGCTGCGCCGCAACGTGCCGCCGCACGTCGCCGCGGCACTGGCGCAGGCGCTGGAGAAGCTGCCGGCCGATCGGTTCGACACCGCCCGCGCCTTCGCGGAGGCGCTGGCCAGTCCGGGTTTCACCTACGGGGCGACGGCGTACGCCACCGTGGCGGGGGGGATGACTGCCGCGGACGTCCGGCGGACCTGGCTGCCCTGGGGTGTGGCCGCGGTGCTGGCGACCGCGGCCATCGCGGGATGGCTGCGCCGCGCGCCCGAGCCCCCGCTGGTACGGCTCGACGTGAACCTCGGCGCCGTGGACCCGTCCCCCCGGCACGTCGTGGTCTCGCCGGATGGGAGTCTGCTGGCCGTGGCCGGCCAGGTCAACGGCGAACAGGCGATCTACCTCCGGCGTCTCGAGGGCGACGTGGCGTTCGCCAAGATTCCGGGCACGGAAAACGGCACCACCCCCTCGTTCTCGCCTGACGGGGAGTGGATCGTCTTCCGGCGCAACACCACGAGTGAGCTGGTGAAGGTGTCGGTCTCGGGGGGTGGTGCCATCACCCTGGTGCCCCGCGGGGCGATCAGCCCCTCCTCCCCGCACTGGGGAACCGATGAATGGATCGTCTTCAGTTCGCCCCAAGGAACCTTCCGAATCGGAGCTGGGGGCGGGACGCCGGAACTGCTGGCGGGGGTGACGGGCCGGATGCCCTTCCTGCTGCCTGATGGCTCCGGTGTCCTTTTCAGCGAGAACTGGGACCTTTCCTTTCGCGACTTCGTGGCCGACACAGTGCAGCGCCTCGGCTTGCGCGGGGGGTACGTCTCGTTGGTGGACGGGGACAAACTGCTCTTCACCAGCGAGTCGGGAGCGCTCGCGGCGGTGCGATTTGACCGCGAGGCCGCGAGGCCGATCGGCGCGCCCGTGGTACTTGCTTCACGAGTGGGCGCCACACTGTCGGCCCGCGGCTACTCGGTGGCTCGAAACGGCACGCTGGTGCTCCACGACGCGCCGGCCGCGGCCTTCGCCACCAGCGCCACCAACCTCATGGTTGTGGTGACGCCTGGGGCCGCAGCGGATACGCTGCGCCTGCCTCCGGGGCGTCGCGCGGCCCCGCGCTTCGCCCCGGATGGGCGGCGCATTGCCTATGAGATGCCGGTGGACGGCCGCAATGGTCAGAGCGCGATCTTCACGGTGGACATCGTGACCGGCACCATCCTCGAGCTCACCCCCGAGGGGGACAATGACGACCCGGCCTGGTCGCCCGACGGGAGTCGGTTGGTGTTCAACCGACTCTCTCCCGACAGCCGCGAGGACCTCTGGGTGGTCCCGGCCGACGGCAGCGGGCCGGCCACCGAGCTGTTGGTGATGGGAGGGAACCAGTGGCCGGCGTCGTGGCCGCGGGATGACCTGATCCTGCTGAACCATCGTGAGCAGGACAACATTGATCTACTGATGTGGGACCCCACGGGCCAGGCACCGCCGCGGCCCTACCTGAACGCTCCCTGGAGCGAGTCTGATGCTCAGATCTCGACCAACGGCCGGCTGGCGGCGTTGGTATCCTCCGAACGGGGGGTCCCGGAGATCTTCGTGCGCGAATTTCCGGTGCCGGAGAACAAATGGCGAATCACCCTTGGCCAGAGCGCCTCGCCGCGCTGGTCGCGTGACGGCGGTTTCCTCTGGTGGTCACACGCGGGCGGGGACGCCCGCATCGACACGATCTACCGCGCCCGAGTCACCCGAGCGCCCGAGGGACGTTTCGGCACACCCGAGGTGATGTATATCGGGGACATTGACGGCATTGGCAACTGGGACCTGCACCCCGACGGCACCCGGTTCGTGGTTGTCGTTCCGATTTTCGCGAGTGACGCCTCGACCGACCAGGGCGATCCCGCCACGGCGCGCTTCCTCATCACGCTCAACTGGTTCCGGGAGCTTCGGCAACAGCTCAAGGCTCCAGGCCGGTGACGGCGGTTTCGTACACTCGAAGGGTCCCTCGGGGCGGATTCGTCCTGCCCGAGCCTGCGCCCACCCACTCCCGGAGACTCAAATGCGATGCTTCCTTCTGCTCCTGACCGGCCTGGCCATCGGGCCCGGCCTGGCTCACGCCCAGCTCGCCGAGCGCCCGGTCCTCACGCTGGAGGCGGTGAAGGCGATGATGAACGCCGCCGAAGCCGAGGCGGCGCGCAACAACTGGAACGTCTCCATCGCCATCGTGGACGCCCACGGCGACCTGCTGGCCTTCCGCCGATTGGATGGGGCGCACCTGGGCAGCATTGACATCGCCCAGGGCAAGGCGCGCACCGCCGCCCGCCTGCGGCGCCCCACCAGGGCACTGGCCGAGGGGCTCGCCGCTGGAAACCTGGCCTTCCTGAGCGTGGACGGGATCACTGCGTTGCAGGGCGGATTGCCGATCGACGTGGGGGGAACCGTCATCGGTGCGGTGGGTGTCAGCGGCGTCACCAGCGCGCAGGATGAACAGATCGCCGCGGCGGGGATCGCGGCACTGCGGCGGTAGTCCAGCAGGGCAGTCCATCGGGGTTTACAAGCGCCGCGGCAGGCCGTATGCTCCCAAGGGGCGCGTCCCTTGGGCGTGTCTATCTGCCAGGTGGCTGCATTCCACACCGCCAGCCACGACTTCCATGAATCGCAGCGCGCAGCCCGCCTCCGCGCGCTCAGGCAATCAGGAGATTTTTTCATGCACAATTCCCCCATCGTCCGCCTCATCGCGGCCGCCGCGATCCTCATGCAGGCGGCGTGCGGTCCCGGGGAGGTTGAGAGCCCCGCGACGCCCAGCCTTGAACTCACGGCCAGTTATGATGCCACAGCGAACCAGCATGTGTTCGAGGCGAGTACGGATACCATCAGCGCGGGCTGGAATACCGTCCGCCTGGTCAACGCATCACCCGCTGTCCACTTTGCCCTGCTGCAGCGGTTGCCGGAGGGGAGGACGGTGGAGCACAGTATCGCGGAAGTGGGCCCGGTATTTCAGCAGGCCATGGACCTGATCAATGCGGGACAAATGGACAGTGGTTTCGCGGCGCTGGCGAATTTGCCGGCCTGGTACGGCGAGGTCGTCATGATGGGTGGACCCGGCCTGGTGTCTCCCGGCGGAACTTCCGAGGTCACGCTCGAGCTGGAGCCAGGTAACTACGCCATCGAATGTTATGTCAAGTCAGCTGAAGGCAGGTTTCATTCCGTGATGGGGATGATGAAAGGGCTGACCGTCACCGCGGGGCGCTCCACTGCCGCCGCGCCCGGCGCAGCAACCGTGACGATGCAGCTCACGAACGAGGGGTTCGGGATCGAAGGAACACTCACCCCGGGCCGGCACACGGTTGCGGTGACCTTTGCCGAGCCGGAGCCCCCGCTTCTGGGCAACGATGTCCACCTCGTTCGCCTCACGGACGACGTGGCGATCGCCGCGGTAACCGCGTGGATGGACTGGAGCCAGCCAGGTGGCCTGGTCTCGACCCACGATGGCGTCATGCCGTTCCAGTTCCTGGGCGGCACCCATGAAATGCCCATGGGAGCGACAGCATACTTCACGGTCAATCTCGAGCCCGGACGGTACGCCTGGATCAGTGAACGCTCCGCCCAGACACCGCTCTACCAGGAGTTCACGGTCGAGGCCCCGTAGCGAGGCCCCGTCCGTCTTCACATTTCGCTAGTGCTTCGCGCTCCTCATGGGCGTATCGGCACTAGCGGCCACCCGCTCCAGCTCGGCGCGAACCTCGCGGGCGGCCGATCCCTCTCCCCGCGCCTCCAGCGCCTCGACCAGCCCCGCCAGCGCCCAGCCGTTGGCGGGGAAGCGGCGGAGGTCGGAGCGGAAGGCCTCCTCCGCCTCCGCCGCACGGCCGGCGGCCAGCAGCACGGCGCCGAGATCGTGGCGCACCGGTACGGTCCAGTCTGGCGGCTCACCGTAACTCAGGGCATCCTCGGCGCGGGCGGCGTGCTGCAGCAACGTGATCGCCGCCTCGTGGCGACCGGCGGCGGCCTCGATCCTGCCGCCCAGCACCAGCGCGGCGATGCGCAGGATCGCGTCTGATTCGTTGAACTCCAGACGGGCACCCTGCAGGTCGGGGTTCTCGCAGGCAGCCTGGAGCTCGGCCAGGTCGGCGCGGGCCTCGTCCAGCCTCCCCGCCGCCACCAAAGCACGGCCCCGTGCGTAGTGCCACATGGCGCGGGCATGGGCCAGTTCGACTGCGGGAACCGGCGTGTCCAGGATCTCCTCCCAGCGCTCGAAACGTACCCGCAGCTGCAGACGACGGGACCAGTGATGCTGGGTGAACATCATCCCTGCTTCCGCCATCATCGGCGCCGCCAACTCCGCCAGCCGGTCGGCAGCAGCGAGCGACTGGGCGCGGCGTCCCGCCATCGCGGCGGCGAAGGCCATGAAGTCGTAGTTGTGCGGGTAATAGCCGGCGGTGTAGACGCCGACGCCGGGCTGCTGGTCGCGGATGTAGGTCTCGTCGGCATGCACCGCATGCTCGTTGGCACGGATGGCATCGAGGTAGCGGCCCACCCGGATGTAGATGTGCCCGGGCATGTGCACCAGGTGTCCCGCCCCAGGCATCAGCTCTGCCAGCCGCTCGGCGCATTCCACCGCCCGCTCGGGCTGCACTGCCTCCACCGCATGAATGAAGAAGTGGCAGGCCCCGGGGTGGCTCGGGTTGCGCGCCAGGGCCCCCTCGAGCTGGGCGATGGCCTGCGCCATGCCGGGCTGCAGCGTGCCTTCCGCCGTCCAGTAGTTCCACGGGCGGAGGGTCATCAGCGCCTCGGCGTAGAGCACCCCGGCTTCGATATCCCCTGGAGAAGAACGGACGATGTCCGCCAGCGCCCGCGCCCAGGCCGAGTCGAGCGGGGAGCGGTTGATGAGCGGAGTCGGGGCATACCGTGCCGCGAGGGCAACGATCAGATCCCGCTCCAGCCTCGAGCCCTGGTTGCGCAGCGCCACCGCCCGGCTGATGGCCTGGTGGGCAGTGGCCCCGGCCGCGTCGTCCATCGGCAGGTTGATATTCGGCCCCCACGCCAGCGCCTCGCCCCAGAAGCACATGCCGCAGGTGGGGTCCTGCCGCTGGGCCTCGCGGAAGGCGCGGATCGCCTCGGCGTGGTTGAAGGCGTAATAGAGGCGCAATCCCTGGTTGAAGTAGGCCTGGGCCTTGGGCACGGCGGTCGTGATGGTGTACTGGTGATCGCCGAGGTTGGTGTAGAGGGGGACGGTGTCGCCGGGGGCACCGAGGATGGCGAGCAAGAAGAGAGACGCGTGCATGAACTGCTCCTGTCTGGTGCCGTCCCCGCTCCCCAGTGGAGCAGGCTCAGGCGCCTGTGTCCGGTATGCGCGGAACCTCGGGCGGACCCGACACAAACGGTTTCCCGTTTCCTGCGCCGGCTCGCCGCCTACCGCAGCGGCGGCGTTGCCGCAGGCGGTTTCCAGTGACGGGTGGCCTGCTCGAAGGCGTAGCTGAGCCGGAACAGCACCGGCTCGCTCCAGGCGCGGCCGAAGAAGGTCATCCCCGCGGGCAGGGATCCGTCCCGCAGCCATCCCATCGGCACCGTCACGGCGGGGAATCCCGTGGCGGGGGCAAAGATCTGGCTGTTGTCACCGTGCGGCGTGTTCAGGTCGCCGATCAGGCGCGGTGGATTGCTCCAGGTTGGATACACCAGCGCATCAAGCCCCAGCGAATCCATCACCCGGGTCACCAGATCCCCCAGCGCCGCGGCAAACTGCGCGCGCGCCTGGCAGCCTGGATTCGCGTCTGGTGTGGAATCCACGGCCTGCGATGCCTGGAGGCGCGCCTCCACCGAGGGGTGGAAGCGGCGCGACTCAAGGATCTCGGCAACCGTCCTGACCGGCGGGGCGGGCTGGGTGGCCAGGAACGCCTCTAGGTCGTGGCGGAAGCGGTTGCATCCCCGGGCCGTGCGGAGCAGCGAGTCATATCCTGGCAGCGGCATCGAGTCGAGGACCGTGGCGCCGGCAAGGCGCAGGTCGCCCACGGCGCGTTGGAACACCGTGCGGACTTCGGGATCGGCGGTCGGACGCTCCCAGGCCTGGTTGAGGACCGCGATTCGGGCCCCCCGCAGGCCGTCTCCTCGCAGGTGCCGGGCATAGTCCGGATCCAGGCGCGCGTCCGCCGTGGCGGTGACCGGGTCGGCTGGATCACTCCCGGCGATGACCTGGAAGACCGCCACCGCATCCGCCACGCTCCGCGCCATCGGCCCGGCAATGTCCGCCGCCAGGCTGAGCGGAATCACGCCTCCCCGGCTGGTCAGACCCATGGTGGAGCGGATCCCGACCAGGGCCTGGTGGGCAGAGGGCCCACGGATCGAGTTGCCAGTGTCGGAGCCCAGTCCGACGGTGCCGTACCCCGCGGCCACGCCCGCCGCCGTGCCGCCGCTCGACCCGGCGGTGACGCGGGTCTGGTCGTACGGATTCCGGGTGTACCCCGGCAGCAGCGAACCGACCGTCTCGAGGGGGCTGAACGCAAACTCCGCCATGTTCGACTTGGCCAGCACGATGGCCCCGGCCGCCTTGAGCCTTGCCACCTGGAAGGCATCGTGGTCGGGAATGAATCCCGCAAGGGAGAGCGAGCCTGCGGCGGTCTGCAGGCCGGCGGTGTTGAAGTTGTCCTTGACGATGACCGGCACGCAGTGCAGCGGACCGGCGGTCCCGGTGCTGCGGAAGCGCCGGTCCAGGGAGTCCGCGATGCCAAGCGCCTCGGGGTTGCTGAGGATGATGGCATTCAGCGCGGCGCCGCGCTTGTCATGGGCCTCGATTCTGGCCAGCGAGGCGACGACCACGGCCCGGCAGGTGAGGGAGCCGGTCCGGAAGCCCTCCTGAAGGGTGGCGATGGAAATCTGGGAGATCTCGAGCGCGGGCACCTGGGCCGCGGCGGGATGCCAGGGGGCAAGAAGGCAGGCGGTGACCAGTGCCAAGGCGGGCAGGATCGAGCGGGGCATCGCGTCGGGCTCCAGGTGGAGGGCGGATGGCGATCCATAGGGTACGCCATGAGGGGAGGGCAGGCAAGCGCCGGTCCCTGTTCCCTGTTCCCTGTCCCCCGTCCTGATTAGCATACGACATCCGCCAGGGGCATCCCCCGGGCACGTCTGCCCGGCCGGATTGAGACGCTACCCTTGGAACCTGATCCGGCTGATACCGGCGAAGGGAGCGCGGCAGATGCTGCCCTATTCCGAAGCTTTCCCCAACTCCACCAAGGCATTCCTCGAGGGGCCCGGCGGTATTCGCGTGCCCGTGCGGCGGATCGCGCTCTCCGGCGGCGAGCCCCCGCTCGATGTCTATGACCCCTCCGGCCCCCAGGACAGCGACGCTCGCCAGGGGCTCCCCGCCCTTCGTGACCCATGGATCCGCGCCCGCGCCGTCCGCGAAGTGCCCGAGGCCGACCAGACCCTCGGCATTGCGATGCCGGACGGTCTCAAGCGCACGGTGCTCCGCGGCACCGGTCCCGTCACCCAGCTCCACTACGCCCGCAAGGGTGAGATCACGCCGGAGATGGAGTTCATCGCGCTGCGCGAGGGGATGACCGCCGAGCATGTGCGCAGCGAGGTGGCCCGGGGCCGGGCCATCATTCCCGCCAATATCAACCACCCTGAACTCGAACCAATGATCATCGGCCGGCAGTTCGCGGTGAAGATCAATGCCAACATCGGCAACTCGGTTGTGCGCAGCAGCATCGAGGATGAGGTCGAGAAGCTCCGCTGGGCTACCCTCTGGGGCGCCGACACGGTGATGGACCTCTCCACCGGCCGCGACATCCATGAGACTCGGCAGTGGATCATCCGCAACAGCCCGGTGCCGATCGGCACCGTTCCGATCTACCAGGCGCTGGAGAAGGTGGATGGTGTGCCCGAGGAGCTGACCTGGGAACTCTACCGCGACACCTTGATCGAGCAGGCGGAGCAGGGGGTGGACTATTTCACCGTGCACGCCGGCGTGCTGCTGCGCTACGTGCCGATGACGGCGAAGCGACTCACCGGCATCGTCAGCCGCGGCGGCTCGATCATGGCCAAGTGGTGCCTGGCGCACCACAAGGAATCATTCCTGTATACCCGCTTCCGCGAGATCTGCGAGATCATGCAGGCCTACGACGTCTCCTTCTCGCTGGGCGATGGCCTGCGCCCCGGCAGCATCGCGGACGCCAACGACGAGGCGCAGTTCGCCGAGCTCAAGACCCAGGGCGAGCTGACGAAGATCGCCTGGGAGTACGATGTACAGGTGATGAACGAGGGCCCCGGCCACGTGCCGATGCACCTGATCAAGGAGAACATGGAGAAGCAGCTGGAGTGGTGCGAGGAGGCGCCGTTCTACACCCTGGGGCCGCTTACCACGGACATCGCGCCGGGGTACGATCACATCACCAGCGCCATCGGCGCCGCGATGATCGGCTGGTACGGCACGGCGATGCTCTGCTACGTGACCCCCAAGGAACACCTCGGCCTGCCGAACAGGGACGACGTGAAGGCCGGGGTGATCGCCTACAAGATCGCGGCGCATGCGGCGGACCTGGCCAAGGGGCATCCGCGCGCACAGGACTGGGACAATGCGCTGAGCAAGGCGCGGTTCGAGTTCCGCTGGCAGGACCAGTTCAACCTGGCGCTCGATCCGGTCACGGCCCGCGCCTTTCACGACGAGACGCTGCCCGCCGAGGGGGCCAAGGTCGCGCATTTCTGCTCGATGTGCGGGCCGAAGTTCTGCTCGATGCACATCACCCAGGAGATCCGCGACTATGCGGCGCAGCAGGAGGCCGAGGCGGGCATGGCCGCCAAGGCCGAGGAGTTTCGGGAGCGGGGGGCGGAACTCTACGTCTAGACCCGGTGCCGGTTGCCGGCGCTACTCCCGCAGCGGGCTCGCCATGCTGCGGATGTAGTGCCGGATGTTCTCCACCTCGTCGGGGCTCAGGTTGGGGAAATTTGACATCCCGTTGGCACGCAGGCTGCCTCGCACCACCACGTCCTCGAAGGTGGACCGCGAGAGCACCAGCGAGGAGGCGCGAAGGTCCGGGGCCGTGCCACCGGAGACCGCTCCCGAGCCGTGGCACATCGTGCAACTCGAGGCGTAGACCGCAGCGCCGGCGGCGGCCCGGCCCTGATCGAGCACGAAGTCCCCGTTCGGGATCGGGGTGGGGACCACGGGCGGCGGCGCGGCCGGCAGGGCGACGTCACCGCCGAGCGCAAAGACCACGAGGCGACGCGGCTGCGCCTTGTAGGCCCAGCCGTGCTTGGCCGCCAGCGATCCCATGAACGCCGCCCCCGCGCCGCCCCAGCCGACCAGGATCGCCACGTACTGCCGGCCGTCCACCGCGTAGGTGATCGGCGGCGCGGAGATGCCCAGCCCCAGGTTGGCGCTCCAAAGTACCGCTCCATCCGTGGCACGGTGCGCCACCAGGTAGCCATCGCCCTGGCCCTGGAAGACGAGATTGCCGGCAGTGGTAAGCGTACCGGCACTCCAGATTCCGGGCTTCTCGACCACCCACGCCACCTGCTGGGCCACCGGATCCCACGCCTTGAGCGAGCCGCTGCCGGCGTCCTCCGGCACGTCCGTGATCCCTGGATCGGTGCCGGTCTCGAACCGGAAGTCGGTCGGAGATTGCCACGTCTCGACGTTGATCGTCTCCTCGCCGTAGCCGCCGGCCAGCTCGATCACTGGGATGTAGACGAAACCGGTGCCGGGGTTGAACGACATCGCGTGCCAGCTGTGGCCACCGAGCGCGGACGGAAACACCAGCGCCGGCGCGTCGGCATACCGCGCCTCGGGCACTTCCACCGGCCGGCCGGTGGCCATGTCAACATGCGTCGCCCAGGTGACCTCGGTATACGGCTCGGCTGAGAGCAAACGGCCGTCGGCTCGGTCTATCACATAGAAGAAGCCATTCTTCGGCGCATGCATCGCGGCCTTGACCTGGCGTCCATCGATGGTGAGATCAGCCAGGACTATGTCCATGTTGGAGTTGTAGTCCCAGGTTTCTCCCGGGGTGTTCTGGTAGTGCCACTTATAGGTACCGGTGGTGGCATCAAGCGCCACGACGGAGGAGAGGAAGAGGTTGTCGCCGCCACCGGGGCTGCGGATCCGCTGGTTCCAGGGCGTTCCGTTGCCGGTGCCGATCAGCACCTGGTCGAAGTCAGGGTCGTAGGTAATACCGTGCCAGACCGTGCCACCGCCGCCGAACTTCCACCACTCGCCGGTCCAGGTCTCGGCGGCCATGGCCATTGCGTCGTTCTCGAAGCCATCGGCGGGGTTGCCGGGAACGGTGTGCCAGCGCCAGACCCGCTCGCCTGTCCTGGCATCATAGGCGTCCAGGTAGCCGCGGATGGCGCCCCACTCCGTGCCGCCATTGCCGATCACCACCAGCCCGCGGAACGCCTTGGGAGCCCCGCTGATGACCAGCGGCTTCGCGGGGTCCACGGTCAGGGTGCTCCACACTTCCCGGCCCGTGGCGGCATCCACGGCGATTAACCGACCGTCTCCGGTGGCCAGGTACACCCGTCCCTCGTAAAAGGCGATCCCGCGGCTGACGTCCCACATGATGCGCAGCCGGTCGCCGGCGTGCTCGATGACCTGGGGGTTGTATTCCCAGAGCTGCTCCCCGGTGGTGGCATTCACGGCACGCAGGACGTTGTAGCTTCCCTCGTAGTACATGATGCCGTCCACGACGAGCGGGGTGCCGTAGAGGGTGCGGTCGTTGGGCAGGTCGGAGTGCCAGGCCACGCCGAGCTGGGCGATGGTGGACTCGTTGATCGCATCGAGCGGGCTGAATCGCTGCTCGTCATAGGCCCGGCCGAAGGCCAGCCAGTTGCCGCCCTGGTCGAGGCCAGCGATTGCTGCGTCGTCTACCACACGATCAACGGGAGCGCTGCAGGCCGCAATAACAAGCCAGCAGGTGAACAGGATCCGGATAACGTGACGCATGGAAACTCACTTTCATCGCGCGTGGAACTGTTGCCTGCGCGTGCGTGGTCTCGGCAGGGTGGACGGAGAGGCAGGCGGCGGTGAGCCGGAGATGCTGGGCGAGTCTCGGGGACAGATGCCTCGCGATTGTACGAGGCGGTGCGACGCCTGTCAACCAGTAGGTTTGGTCAGGGGTTGCTGGGCAAGGTGTCAGTGGCTATCATGACATCATGACATATAATCATGAGCGGCGGAACCCACCACCGAAGCGGGTTGCGGAACCAGTCCAGGTCTACCTCGATCCCGCCGACCGCGAGCGGCTCGAGCGGCTGGCCGAACGGCTGGAGGCCACCAAGTCGGATGTCCTGCGCAGGGGGCTGGCGGCTCTCGAGTCACAGACGCGACGGGCCGAACCGCCAGGGGTGGTGGTGCAGCCGCTTCCCACCTTCGCGGGGCAGGGGCTGCAACCCGGCGTGGATCTGGACGACACCGCCGGCCTCCTGGACCTGATGGACGCCGGCGATGCGCCTCGTTGACGTGAATGTGCTGGTATACGCCTTTCGGGAGGATGTCACCGGGCATGCCGAGCATCGCACCTGGTTGGAGGCATTGGTCTCATCAGACGAAGCGTATGCGGTGTCCGATCAGATCCTGAGCGGCTTTCTGCGGATCGTGACCCACCCGCGGGTGTTCCACCCGCCCGCGCCCATCGAGGCCGCGCTGGCCTTTGTCGAGGCGTTTCGCAGCCGACCCAATGCCGTTCCGGTGGCACCCGGGTCGCGACACTGGGAGATTTTCACGAAGCTGTGCCGGGAAGCGGGCGCAAAGGGCAACCTGGTCCCCGACGCCTGGCTGGCGGGCCTGGCCATCGAGCAGGGGTGTGAGTTCGTGACCACCGATCGCGACTACGCGCGGTTTCCGTCGCTGCGGTGGCGGCACCCGCTAGCCTGATGCACCCGCCTCCGTTCGACATCGCCATCGCCGGTCTCGGCGCCATGGGTAGCGCCGCGGCTTGGCAGCTCGCCAGCCGCGGGCAACGGGTCATCGGCTTCGACCGGTTCCGCCCTCCTCACAGTCTCGGCAGTTCCACCGGTCGCAGCCGGATCATTCGCGAGGCGTACTGGGAGAGCCCCGCCTATGTGCCGATCGTGCGCCGCGCCTACGAACTGTGGAGTGTGCTCGAGCAAAGGTCCGGCAGCCCACTCCTGCAGCGCACCGGCGGGCTGGTGATCGGTCCCGAGGACGGGGCGCTGGTGGCGGGCGCCATCGCGAGCGCCCGCGCCCACGCGGTGCCGTACGAGGTGCTCACCGCGGCCGACGTGCGCCGCCGCTTCCCCGCACTGCAGCCCGACGATGCATTGGTCGGCGTGCTGGAGCCGCGTGCCGGGGTGCTCGCACCCGAGGCCGCCATTGCGGCGATGCTGGCGGCGGCCTCCGGCGAGGGCGCTGAACTGCACTACGACGAACCGGTGCTCTCCTGGGAGCCGGCGGGAGACGGGGTGCTGGTGCAAACGGCGAGGGGTGAATATTCGGCGCGTCGACTGGTGCTGGCCACCGGCGCCTGGATGGCAACGGAGCTGCCCGGCATACGGCTGCCGCTCCTGGTGCAGCGCCAGGTGATGTTCTGGATGCGGCCATCAGGAGATCCTGCCATCTTCCTGCCATCAACAATGCCGGTCTGGCTCTGGGAAACCCGTGAGGGCCCACTCTGGTACGGCTTCCCTGACCTGGGCGACGGGCCCAAGGTGGCCCAGCATCAGGGCGGTGCGGTGACGACCGCTGAGAAGCTCGACCGGGTAGTCTCCGAATCGGACTCGGAGCCGTGCCTGGCCTTTCTTGAGTCTGCCCTGCCAGCATTGTCCGGTGGGATCACCGATGCCCAGGTTTGCATGTATACCAACACGCCGGACGAGCATTTCATTCTCGACCGACACCCCGACTGCCCGGCAGTGCTGCTGGCCAGCCCCTGCTCGGGGCACGGCTTCAAGTTTGCTCCCGCCATCGGGGAGATCCTGGCGGACCTGGCGATGGACCGCCCCCCGGCGTTTGACCTGGCACCATTCACACTGAGTCGCTTCGCGCGCTCCTGAGCTTGGAGAAGACCCTGCCATGACCCTCTCCCGCCGCGCCTTCCTCGGCACCACCGGTGTCGCCGGCCTGGCCCTGGCCACCGCGCGCTGCGCCGACCCGCGCGACCCGGCATCCGCGGGTGAACTTCCCCCGCTCAACCGGCCCAACGGCTCGCCGGATGTCGTGGCGCAGGACGAGTCCTACTGGCGCCAGGTGGCGGCGTACTACCGCGTTCCCGCGGAGTACACCAACCTCGAGGCCGGCTACTTCGGCATGATGGCGGCACCGGTCCTGGCCGAGGACCACCGTCAGGTGGACCGGGTGAATTACGAGAGTTCGTTCTTCGCCCGCCGCGCCTGGGGTGAGGCCTCCGGGGCTGCGCGTGATCGGACGGCCAGTTTCCTCGGCGCCCAACCCGGCGAGGTGGTATTCACCCGCAACGCCACCGAGGCATTGCAGCGGCTCATCGTGCAGTACAACAAGCTCCGCCCCGGCGACCAGGTGATGTACGCCGACCTCGACTACGACGCGATGCAGCTCGCCATGAACGCCCTGGTGGAACTGCGCGACGCTTCGGTGGTGAAGTTCGACCTGCCGGAGCCCGCCACCCGCGACAACATCCTGGCCGCCTACGACGCGGCGCTGCGGGCCAACCCGCGGGTGCGGCTGCTGCTGTTGACCCACCTCAACAACAAGACCGGGCTGATCATCCCCACGAAGGAGATCGTGGCGATGGCGAGGGAGCGGGGTGCCGACACCATCGTGGATGCCGCCCACTCCTTCGGCCAGTGCGACATCACCCTCGATGACATCGGTGCCGACTTCGTGGGCCTCAACTTGCACAAGTGGCTCGGCGCGCCGGTCGGTGTCGGGGCGATGGTCATCAAGGCGAGCCGGCTGCCCGACATCGACCGGATGCTGGGCGACGAGGGCCCGCTGGACCGGATCCAGAGCCGGATGCACACCGGCACCACCAACTTTGCGACGATCCTGACCGTCCCTGCCGCACTGGACTTCCACGATTCCATCGGCTCGGCGTACAAGGCGGCGCGGGTCCGTTACCTCCGGGATGTCTGGGTGGATGCCGTGCGCGGCACACCCGGCATTGATGTCCTGACTCCGGATGATATCGACCTCGTGGCGGCCATCAGTTCCTTCCGCCTCCACGGCGACGGCACCCGCGAGGGAAACCAGGCGCTGGTGCAGCGCCTCTTCGATGAACACCAGGTCTTTACCGTGTGGCGCACCGGGGTGGCGAAAGGCGACTGTATCCGGGTGACCCCCGCGCTCTACAACACGCCGCAGGACGCCGAGCGGCTGGCCGCAGCGTTGAAGGCACTGGCCTGACGAAGTATCCTTGGTTGTTCCCTTTGCTGGCTCGTTTTCAGTGTAGTGCTGCTTCCGCCGTTCCACCCTGCCCAGGACGTGAAACCCATGCGTGACTGCTCTCCATTCCGGCCAGCGCTGCTCCTGGCGGCGCTTCTCGTCCTCTGCCCGGCCGGCGTCCTCTCGGCCCAGACGAAGCTCCTGCGGTTTCCTGCCGTACACGGCGACCGGATCGCCTTTACCTATGCGGGCGACCTGTGGACCGCCTCGGTGGCCGGTGGGACGGCGGTTCGACTGACCGCGCACCCCGGCCTGGAACTCTTCGCCAACTTTTCACCGGACGGCCACTCCATCGCCTTTACGGGCCAGTATGACGGCGATGAGCAGGTCTACGTCATGCCGGCCACCGGCGGCGTGCCGAAGCAGCTCACCTTCTACCCCGCCCGCGGGCCGCTCGCGGAGCGGTGGGGCTATGACCATCAGGTGTATGGCTGGAGCCCCGACGGCCAGCGGATCCTGTTCCGCTCCTTCCGGGACGCTTGGACGCTCCCCTCGGCGAAGCTCTACACGGTACCGGCGGCTGGCGGCCCGGCCACCGCGCTGCCAATGCCACAGGCGGGTTCGGGTGCCTTCTCCCCGGATGGGCGCCGCATCGTCTATTCTCCGCTGTTCCGGGACTTCCGCTCTGAGAAGCGCTACGCCGGCGGCCAGGTCAACCGGCTGGTGATCTTCGATCTGGCGGCGAACGTCGCCACCCGCATCCCGGCGCAGACACGCGCCCAGCGGGATGCGATGTGGATCGGCGACGTCGTCTATTACAACTCGGATGAGGGCGGGACCTTCAACCTCTACGCCCACGACACCCGCAGCGGCGAGACGCGCCAGGTGACCCGCAGCACGACCTGGGACGTGCGCTGGCCGAGCGCCGACCCCGCCACCGGGCGGATCATCTACGAGCTCGGCGGCGAGCTCCAGCTCCTCGACACCCGGACCGGGCAAAGCTCGGTGATCCGGGTGACGGTGCCCCACGATGGGCTTCACGAGCGGCCATCTCGCGTGGCGGTTGGCGGCCAGGCCGGGGGGTTTGCCCTGAGCCCCGGCGGCGAGCGGGCGCTGGTCAATGCCCGAGGTGATCTGTTTACCGTGCCCGTCGAGAATGGCCCCACCCGCAACCTGACTGCCAGCTCCGGGGCCCACGACAAGGCGGCCGCGTGGTCACCCGACGGCACCCGGGTCGTCTTCATCTCGGATCGCTCTGGCGAGGAAGAACTTTACCTCCTCAACCAGGACGGACGCGGCGAGCCCGAGCAGCTTACGCGAGGTGGACGGGCCATGCGGTACCGGCCGATCTGGTCAGCCGAGGGCTCGCGCATCGCGTTCAGCGACAAGGACGGCAAACTGTACGTGTTGACGCTTGATGGGCGCCGAGTGATCGAAATCGCCGATGATCCGCGGGGGCAGGTGTTCGACTATGTCTGGTCACCGCGGGGCAACCACCTGGCCTTCAGCCTGGCGGACCCGCGCGGCGTGCGTGCCCTCCATATCTGGAGTGCGGCGGATGGCCGTGCGCGCCAGGTGACCAATGGATTCTTCGGCGAGCGCAATCCTGCGTGGGATCCCTCGGGCGACTACCTCTATTACCTGAGCGACCGAGAGTACGCCCCGCAGCTCTCCAACGTCGAGTGGAACTTTGCCGGGAACCGGACGACGCGGATCTACGCGCTGTCGCTGCGGACCGGCGTGCCCCATCCGTTCCCGCCCCGCAGCGACGAGGTCAAGCCGAGCACCCCAGCCGCCGCACCGGCCACACCGGCTGCCGCCGACCCACTCCGGATCGATTTCGAGGGGATCGCCACGCGCGCCACGCTGGTGCCACTGCCTGCGGACAACTATGGCGGTCTGTCGGCCATCAAGGGCCACCTGATCTATGGGGTGGGGAGCGCCGGGTACTATGGCCGGGCGCCCGAAACGCCGAATTCGCTCCGGATCTACGCCCTGGCAGACCGGAAGGAGTCTCGATTGGCCGAGAACGCCAACGGCTGGGCGACCTCGCAGGACGGCGCGAAGATCCTGGTGCGCGAAGGGAATGCTTTCGCGCTCTACGACGCCAAGCCCAACAACGCGGCCTCGAAGAAGACGGTGTCTACGGCCGGGATGTTTGTAGACCGGGTGCCGCGGGAGGAGTGGACCCAGATATTCGACGAGGTCTGGCGCCGCTACCGCGACTTCTTCTACGTCGAGAACATGCACGGCTACGACTGGGAGGCACTGCGGGACCAGTACCGTCCGCTGTTGGCGCATGTCGCCCACCGCTCCGACCTGAACTACGTCATTTCGGAGATGATCGCCGAGCTCGCGGTGCAGCATGCCTACATCGCTGACGGCGACTGGGACCGCCCGGCGCGGCCGCAGGTGGCACTGCCTGGCGCGCGATTCGCGCTCGAGCCCGCGAGCAACCGCTATCGAATCACCCGGCTCTTCCCCGGACACAACGAGGAATCGAACTACCGTTCACCCTTGACTGAGGTCGGCGTGGATGTCTCTGTGGGCGACTATCTCCTGGCCATTGATGGCGAGGAGCTGCGCCCCGATGACGATCCCTATCGACTGCTGCGCCACAAGGCCGACCGGCCGGTGCGGCTCACCGTGAACGGTTCCCCCTCGATGCAGGGGGCCCGAGAGGTCACCTTCGTCCCCACCGCCAGCGAGTCGGACCTGATCTACCTGGACTGGGTCGAGGGCAACCGGCGCCGTGTGGAGGAGCTGACTGGCGGGCGGGTGGGCTACCTGCATGTCCCGAACATGGGCGCCGAGGGAATTAGGGAGTTCATCAAGTGGTATTACCCGCAGGTGCTCAAGGAGGGGCTGGTCATTGACGTGCGGGCCAACGGGGGCGGCAATGTGTCGTCCATGCTCATTGACCGGCTCGGCCGTGAGCTGCTGGCCACCGGGTTCTCGCGCAATGATGATTATCCGACCGCATACCCCAGGGGCGCGGTGTTCCACGGCTCAATGGTGACGCTGCTGGACGAAAACTCCGCCTCGGATGGTGACATCTTCCCGGCGATGTTCCGCCAGGCGGGGCTGGGTCCCCTGATCGGCAAGCGGTCCTGGGGCGGGGTCATCGGGATCACCAATCGCGGCAACCTGGTGGACGGTGGGGTGGTGAACGTTCCCGAATTCGGCTTCAACAGCGTCACCGGCGAGTGGATCATCGAGGGGTACGGCGTGGACCCGGACATCGAGGTGGAGCAGGACCCGGTGGCGGTCATCCGGGGCGGCGATCCGCAGCTGGAGCGGGGAGTGCAGGAAGTCCTGCGCCTCATGGCGGCCAACCCCAAGACGCTGCCGGGGCGCCCGGCGCCGCCGGTGCGGCGGTAGGTTGTGACGGTGTCACTCGATAGCCCTGCTTGGTGATTTCCCGTATCTTGGTCAGATCATGGATCCTGCGCGGATGACTGTCCGAACGGTCCCCCTGGCAAGCCCCGAGGCCGGGGATCCGAGGATGGGGGGGAGTGTCGCCGAGCGCGTTGCGGCGGTGGCGGCGCTGTCCGAGGAGGGGTGGCGCCTGGCGGGCCGCCCCCTCCCGGTCTATTCGCGGGCCACCATGCCCATCCGGCTCGCGACCCTGGCCGACCACCCGGACAGCCTGTGATTGCCGACTTCCGCGACCTGCTGGCGGCCCTCGTTGAGGCCCAAGCCCGGTTCCTTGTGGTCGGCGCACATGCCCTGGCGGCGCACGGGGTACCGCGGATGACCGGAGACCTGGACCTGTGGGTGGAACCCACGGCCCCTAATGCTGCGCGGGTCTGGGCCGCGCTCACGAGATTCGGCGCCCCGCTGGAGTCGTTGTCCCTCACGGAATCCGACTTGGTGCGCCCCGACCAGGTCATCCAGCTCGGCCTCCCGCCCTACCGAATCGACCTGTTGACCGGAATCAGCGGCGTCGGCTTCGCGGAGGCGTGGGAAGGGCGACTGGATGGAACACTCTTCGAGGTGCCGGTGGCGTTCATCGGGCGGGCCGAGTTCATCCGAAACAAGCGCGCCGCCGGTCGCCCGCGGGACCTCGATGACATCCGGTCGCTGGGCGCGTGACCCAGTGAGCAACTCCCCCGACCGCCTTGCCGCCGCCCTTAGCCGTAGCTACCGCCTCGAGCGCGAGCTCGGCCAGGGCGGCATGGCCACGGTGTACCTCGCCGAGGACTTGAAGCACAGGCGCCGCGTAGCGGTGAAGGTGCTGAAGCCCGAACTCGCCGCCGTGCTGGGTGCCGAGCGATTCGTGCAGGAGATCACGACCACGGCGGCGCTGCAGCATCCGCACATCCTGCCGTTGTTCGACAGCGGGGAGGCCGACGGGTTCCTGTACTACGTGATGCCATTCATCGACGGCGAGACATTGCGATCCAAGCTCGACCGCGACACCCAGCTCGGCATCGAGCAGTCCGTCCGGATCGCCAGTGACGTGGCCAGCGCGCTCCACTACGCCCACCAGCACGGCGTGATCCATCGCGACATCAAGCCCGAGAACATCCTGCTGCACGACGGCCGCCCGATGGTGGCGGATTTCGGCATCGCGCTGGCCGTGAGCGCGGCGGCCGGGGGCCGGATGACGGAAACCGGCCTCTCACTCGGCACCCCGCACTACATGAGCCCCGAGCAGGCCACCGCCGAGAAGGAGATCTCGGCGCGTTCGGACGTGTACTCGCTGGGTAGCGTGTTGTACGAGATGCTGACCGGCAGCCCGCCGCATGTCGGCGCGTCGGCGCAGCAGATCATCATGAAGATCGTGACGGAGGAAGCGGCGCCGGTCACGAAACTCCGCAAGGCGGTGCCGCCGAATGTGGCGGGCGCCGTGGCGAAGGCGCTGGAGAAGCTCCCCGCGGATCGATTCGCCAGCGCCAGGGAATTTGCCGAGGCGCTGGGCAACCCCGGCTTCACGTTCCGGGCAGCAGGCACGCCAGCCGTCATGAGCACCGACGCGACCCATGCCTGGAAGCGCGCCACGATTGCGACCGGCTTGCTGGCTGTGCTGCTCGGCGCTGCGCTGGCCGTGCTCGCGGCCCGCGGCCCGACCGGAGTGAGCTCCGCCAACTCCGCGACGGACCGAGCGCCCATCCGGTTCGGGCTTACCGACGATCCATCCCTCCGCGTCGACCTGTCGTTCTCCCGACCATTCGCCGTCTCACCGGACGGCCGGAGTGTCGTGTTTCGGGCTGCGACCGATAGCACGGGCATGCAACTCTGGGTCCGCACCCTCGATGCGGCCACGGCGCGGCCGTTGGCCGGGACCGAGAATGGAGCGAACGCGGCGTTCTCGGCGGACGGAAAGTGGATTGCGTTCATCACCGAGTTGCGGGTGGTGAAGAAGGTGCCAGTCGGCGGCGGCGATGTGAGCACCGTGACGACAATCGACGGCCTGAGCGCGGGGCTCGCCTGGAGTTCGGACACCCTTATCCTCATCGAGCAGATCGGGAACGACGACGGGATGCAGCGTGTGGAGGCGTCGGGGGGCCGTGCCCAACTGGCGATTCCAAGGGACACCGCGGCCAGGGAAGTCCGACAGCGGCGGCCGTTAGTACTGCCCGGCAGCGATGTCGTCGTCTACGGCAGCTACACCGCCACCGGCGATGAGCCCACGCTGGCTCTGTACCGGCTGACCGATGGCAAGCGTGTGCGGACTGACCTGACCGGACACGGCGCACTGGCGATGATCGAGGATCACCTGGTCTATGCGCAGAGCGACGGAACGCTCATGGCAGTCGAGCTCGACCCTATTGCGATGCGCGTTCGCGGTGAAGCGGTGCGCCTTGGCACCCGGGTCGGATACGGTGCCCCCGGGACAGGTGTCGCGCTGTCAGGCTCCGGTGTGCTGGTGTATCGGCCTGCCGGGGCTGCGGCGCTCGCGACGCTGGACCTCGTTGACATGGCCGGTCGCGTGCGCACGCTCCACAAGGGCGCGCCGTTCGTGGGCGCGCCACGATTCTCGCGAGATGGCCGAATGGTGGCAGTCGGCGTGAGCGTCAACGGCGGAACCACAGGGCAATGGCGCGTGACCACGTCGGATTTATGGACGATTGACCTGGCCAGCGGCGTGGAAACCCGACTCACATCGAACAACGATGTCGCGCAACCGTCGTGGTTTCCCGGTGACCAACGACTCATGTACCTCAAGGCCATCGGCGACGGATTCGAACTGCACTCGCACTGGTTGGACGGAAGCGCACCGGCCTCGCGACTGATCGCGCTCGACGGCGCTCCATATGCTGCAGATATCGCCGCAGACGGACAAACGATCATCGTGCGAACGGGTGACCGTACTTCACCCGTCGCCGGTGCGCTCCTCAGGGTGTCGCTCGGCACTACGATGCGCGTCGATACACTCGTGATGGCCAGTGCCAGGATGCGACCCGAATACGTACGCATCTCGCCCGATGGAGAATGGATCTGCTTTGTTGATCGCTCGACCTATGAAGTGTGGGTGCGCTCGCTGCGGGATTCGTCGACGATGATGGTGTCGAGCACGATCAGTCTCGATTCTCCGCCTGTCTGGGGTCCCGACAGCCGAACGCTGTACTACCGCTCGGCGGCGGGCATGAGCGTCATCGAGTTGACCACGTCCCCGCGCCTGAACGTCGCGCGCCGCAGCGCTATCCGGGGCCTGTTGCCGGGCGCGGCATTCGATCTCTCACCGGACGGCACGACCTTTGTGATGGTGACGCCGGCGCAGCGGTCAGGTGGTGCGCTGATCGCGGTTGACTGGGTGAACGAGGCCCGGCGCACGTGGCGCGCAGCGGGGCGGCCATGAAACGACGCGCCTTCCTCGGCCAGGCTGCCGCCCTCGCGGCGGTGCCCTTGATCCTCCGCGCGCCGCACCAGGCTCCGCTCCACGTCAACGGCGCGCGACTCAACAGCTGGCTGGCGCAGTTCGACACCATCGGCCGCACCGCCGGTGGCATCAACCGGGTTGCCTATTCCGACGCCGACCTGGCCGGCCGGGCTTTTACCCTGGATCTCTTCCGCCAGGCGGGCCTGGGGCCGAGCATCGACGCCGCCGGCAACATCGCCGGGCGCCTGCCGGGCAGCGACCCGTCGCTGCCGCCGATCGTGATCGGGTCCCATGTGGACTCGGTAACCGACGGCGGCAACTTTGACGGGCCGGTCGGCTCCTTCGGCGCCATCGAGGTGGCGCGGTCGCTTCGGGAGCAGGGCATCCGGTTGCGGCACCCGGTGGAAGTCGTGGTCTGGGCCAATGAGGAGGGCGGGCTGATCGGCAGCAAGCTCGCCGTCGGGGCGTTCGATTCCGTGGACCTGGACAGTGTGGCCCGCTCGGGGAAGACGAACCGAGAAGGGATCGGCATCGTGGGCGGCAACGTGGCGCGGCTGCAAGAGTCGGTCCGTGCCAAGGGGAGCGCCGCCTGCTACATCGAGCTGCACATTGAGCAGGGGGGACTGCTCGAACAGGCTGGGTTGCAGATTGGAGTGGTGCAGGGCATCATCGGGCTGCGGTTCATCGAGGTGACCATCACCGGGTTCGCCAACCACGCCGGTACCACCCCGATGGACCAGCGCCAGGATGCGATGCTCGCGGCGGCCCGGTTCATCGTCGCGGTCAATGAGGCGATCCGTGCCGAGCCGGGGCGGCAGGTGGCCACGGTGGGGCGGCTGGTGGCGGAGCCGAATACCCGGAATGTCATTCCCGGCCAGGTGGTGCTGAGTGTGGACCTCCGCGATCTCGATCCCGCCAAGCTGACCCGCTTCGCGGCAACCTTCGAGCGGCTGGGCCAGGAGATTGGCGTCGCCACCCGGACCGAGTTCAGCGTCAAGTCGGTCACCAGCAGCGCGCCGGCCCTGGCCGACGCGGGGGTGATGGAGTGGATCGCCGGCAGTGCCGAAGGACTGGGACTCTCCCGGCAGCCAATGCCGAGCGGGGCGGGCCATGACGCCCAGCAGCTGGCGCTTATTGCCCCGATGGGGATGATCTTCGTGCCCAGCGTGGGAGGCATCAGCCACTCGCCCCGGGAGTTTACCCACGCTGCGGATGTGATTCGCGGGGCCGATGTCCTGCTCAATACCGTGATCGCCGCGAACCGGTGACCCAGGATTAGGAAGCTCCCAGCTCAGTGAACCCAGGAGGGTCACTCTATGCGCCGCACTGCCCATTCCGCCCTGCTCGGCCTGTTGCTGCTCGCCACCCCGGTGGTGGCGGCATCGGCCCAGGATCGTGCCGCCTTCCCGGCGGCCGCCAGTGCCGCCGCCGCCGGCTTCTCCGCGGCACGGCTGGCCCGTATCGACTCGATGGTGAACGAGGCGATCGCCGCCGGTGCCATCCCGGGCGCGGTCGTGTTCATTTCGCGGCAGGGGCAGGTCGTGCTCCACAAGGCGTACGGGGTCCGCGACCTTGGCACCCGGGTGCCGATGCAGCGCGACGATATCTTCCGGATCGCCTCCCAGTCCAAGGCCATCACCGCGCTGGCGGTGATGATGCTCTGGGAGGAGGGCCACTTCCAGCTCGATGATCCCGTCTCCCGCTACCTCCCCGAATTTGCCCGTCCGCGGGTGCTCACCACCTTCCGGGCGGTGGACACGACCTTCGATGCGGAGCCGGCCGGCCGGGAGATCACCATCCGGCAGCTCCTGACCCATACCTCGGGCCTCGACTACGCCGGGATCGGCAGCGAGAACTTCCGGGCTATCTATGCCAAGGCAGGGGTGCCAAGCGGAATCGGCAACGACACCCACACCATCGGCGAGAAGATGCGGATCCTCGGCGGCCTGCCACTCCGCGGCCGGCCCGGCGAGGCCAGCATCTACAGCCTTTCGTTCGACCTCCTCGGGTATTTCGTGGAGGTGATCTCCGGGATGCCGTTCGACCAGTTCCTCCGCACCAGGATCTTTGACCCACTCGGCATGCGCGACACCTGGTTCTACCTGCCCCCCGATCGGCACGAACGGCTGGTGACCCTGCATGATGGCCAGAGTGGGCGGGCGGTGCCAATGCAGAGCCAGGTCTTCGATGGTGTCAACCCCAACTATCCGCGGCTCCATGGCACCTATTTCTCCGGCGGGGCGGGGCTTTCCTCCACGATCCAGGACTACGCCCGCTTCCTCCAGCTCTTCCTCAACAAGGGTGAGTTCAACGGAGTACGCCTGCTCAGCCCGAAGACGGTGGAGATGATGCTGACCGAGCAGCTGCCAACGCTGCCCAGTGAGGTGGGGCTCGGCTTCGGGCTCGAGACGGCGAGCAACGATCATCTCTCGCCGCGGACGCGGGGGTCGTTCAGCTGGGGTGGGGCCTTTGCCACGAGCTACTGGGCCGACCCGGCGGAGGGACTGGTGGCACAGATCTACACCAACATGATCCGCCCCACTGGACCCAACCTCTCCACGCGGTTCAACACCCTGGTCTACGCAGCGATCGTGCGATGATGGCCACCGGCCGGCTCGCGGGGCGGGGGCTATCGCGGGCGACCCCCGCGCGCCATCTTCAGGGGCCTCCCTTGCTGGAGATCACGTGAACCATCCGCTGGAGCCGTGTTTCGGCACATCCACCGCTGGTGCCGTCCGCCAGGCCCTGCGATGATTCTCGAACGCCTGGCGGCGAGCCTGGCCGACCGCTACCGGATCGAACGGGAAATCGGCCAGGGGGGCATGGCCACCGTCTACCTGGCCCACGACCTGCGCCACAACCGCAAGGTGGCCGTCAAGGTCCTGGCCGCCGAGCTGGCCGCGATGATTGGTGCCGAGCGGTTCCTCAAGGAAATCGAGGTCACCGCCAACCTGCAGCACCCCCACATCCTGCCGCTCTTTGACTCCGGTATCGCCCAGGCCGGCGAAGGGGAGGGCTCCCGCTTTCTCTATTATGTCATGCCCTTTGTGCAGGGTGACACCCTGCGCGACAAGCTCCAGCGCGAGAAGGAACTCAGCGTCAAGGAGGCGGTCGAATTGACCCGCAGTGTGGCGGCAGCGCTGGACTACGCCCACCGTCATGGGGTGATCCACCGCGACATCAAGCCCGAGAACGTCCTGCTCCATGATGGGCAGGCGATGGTCGCCGACTTCGGGATCGCACTGGCCATTCGTGAGGCCGGCGGCACCCGGCTCACCGGCACCGGACTCTCGGTTGGCACCCCTTCATACATGAGCCCCGAGCAGGCGATGGGCGACCGGGAGATCACTGCCCGCAGCGACATCTACTCGCTCGGCGCCATGCTCTACGAGATGCTCACCGGGTCTCCGCCGTTCACCGGGAATTCCGCCCAGGCCATCGTGGCCAAGATCCTGACCGAGACGGCACCGCTGGTCACCAAGGCGAGGAGTTCGGTGCCGGATCATGTGGCGGCCGCGATCCACAGGGCGCTGGAGCGGCTCCCGGCGGACCGCTTTGCCACCGCCGCGGAGTTCGCCGAGGCGTTGGGCAACACCGCCTTCACGGTCCAAGGGATGACCGGTACCAGCGTTGGGCGAGGGGCATCTCGCTCGCCCTGGAATCCGCTCACTCTGGCCATGGCGAGTGTGGCCCTGGTCGCCACCTTGGCCGCCGCCTGGTTCGCCACCCGTCCAGCCCCTGAGGCACCGGTCCGGCGCCTGAGCCTGGCCTTCGCCCGCAGTAATCCACTGAGCCCGTTGGGCATCAATCGCCTTGCCCTGGCCCCGGATGGCTCGGGGTTCGTCTACGCCGGCGTGGACGAAACCGGCAGGCCAATGCTCCTGCTCCGGCCCTTCGGGCAGCTCGAGGCTACGGCGCTGCCGGGCACCGAAGGGGGGATGTCGCCGAGCTTTTCTCCGGACGGGAGCCGGATCGCCTTCCTCGGGACCGGTCCGTTCACCGTCCGCGTGGTGGCGATCAACGGGGCCCCGGCGGTGACCCTGGCAGACAGTGCCGTGATCGGTGGCGGGGTGGCCTGGAGCAAGGACGACTGGGTCTACTTCGACGCCGGCAACAGCCTGGACCGGGTGCGAGGAGACGGGAGTGACCGCGAGGTGGTGGTGGCCCTCGATGTCGCGAACGGAGAGGTCGGCTTCGCCTGGCCCGAGCCGCTCCCCAACGGCAAGGGCCTGGTGTACCGCTCACGCCGGGCGGGCGAGTCCACCCGGAGCTACCTCCTCAAGGTGATTGACCTCGTCACCCGCGAGTCCCGGGTCCTGGTCCCCGGTCTGGTGGCCCGGTACACGCCGACCGGCCACCTGGTGTATGTGAGCGCCGACGGGGTGATGCTGGCGGCCCCCTTTGACCAGGACCGGATGGAGTTCACCGGGTCCCCGACCCCGATCGTAGAGGGGTTGGGGGTTGCCGGGTTCGGCGGCGTGGACCTGGCGCTCGCCCCCACGGGGGATCTCCTCTACGTGAGTTCCACGGTGCAGGGCGGGCAGCGGCCCTCCTGGGTCCGCCGGGATGGCAGCGCAACGTTGGTCGACCCGGGCTGGGACATCCCGCCGGAAACGATCCAGGATTGGGCGCTCTCGCCGGACGGAAAGCGGCTCGCCCTCACGATCGGCTCCAATATTGCCGGGCCCGGAGGCGCCAGCGACATCTGGGTCAAGGACCTGGACGACGGTCCGGTTTCCAAGTTGACCTTCACCCGTGTCAACAGGCAGGCCGCGTGGACCGCCGATGGCCAGTCCATCGTCTATGCCTCCGCACCGCCCGACGATCCGAACCTGCGGTTCCAGCTATTCCGGCTCCGCGCCGACGGTACCGGTTCGCCCGAGCCCCTCCTGACCGATCCACGGGGCGTTGCGTCGGCAGCCGTCTCCAGCCGGGACGGATGGGTGGTCGTGGGAACCATGGGGATTTCGGGTGGTGGTGGGGACCTCCTGGCGTTCCAGCCCGGCATTGACACGGCAATGATCCCCCTGCTCGAGGGCCCCGCCTACGAGGGAATGCCGGCCCTCTCCCCGGACGGCAGGTGGCTCGCCTATGCTTCGGAAGAGTCGGGGCGGATCGAGGTGTATATCCGCCCCTTCCCCGACGTGAACCGGGGCGAGTGGCAAGTCTCGCTCGACGGAGGGTACAATCCCCGGTGGTCGCGCACCGGCAAGGAACTCTTCTTCCTGAACCTCTCCAACGGGTTCATGGCGGTCGAGATCCGGACCGACCCGGCGCTGTCGATCGGACGACGTCAACTGCTCCACGCGATCGGGGTCATGCCGCTCTATGAAGTCGGGCTGGATGACCAGCGCTTCCTGCGGCTCTGGAGTGCCGCGCGCAGCGACTCGACGGCCACCGAACTGGTGCTGATCCAGAATTTCCTGGGCACGCTCCGGGCGCGGCAGTGACGCTCCCATCGCGCCTGGGCGCGGCCCCCTCGGGCCATTCTGTTCGGGGCATCTGCCATGGGAATTGAGGCCATCGGGGCAAGCCTCTCCGACCGCTACCGCCTCGGGCGCGGGACCCAGAAGCTTGACTTAGCCCGCGTCCTTAGCTAAGTTGAAACCATGAAACATCCCGCCTCCCGGACCTACAACGTGCACGAGGCCAAGACCAATCTCTCGAAGCTGCTCGAGCAGACGGCCGATGGCGAGGAGGTCATCATCGCCCGGGCGGGTGTCCCGGTCGCCCGATTGGTCCCCATCCTCGCACCCGGGACCGAACGACCGCTCGGCAGTGAGCGGGGCACGGTGCAAATCGCCGACGACTTCGACGCGCTCCCGCCGGATCTCCTCGATGCGTTCGCGCAGTGAGAGTCCTCCTCGACACCCAGGTCTGGCTCTGGATGCTGGCGGCGCCCGACCGGCTTTCAGTCGAAAGCCGGTCGCTGCTCGTCGCGGCGGACAATGAACTGTTGTTCTCCGCGGTGAGTGCGTGGGAGATCGCCATCAAGCATGGACTCGGCAAGCTCCAGCTCCCCGAATCCCCCGCGAAATACATCCCGCGCATGATGGTCCACACCAGCGTCACCCCGTTGCCCATCCATCATCGACACGCGCTCCACGTCGCCGAGCTGCCCGAGCACCATCGCGACCCCTTCGACCGGCTGCTGGTGGCCCAGGCTCAGGTGGAAGGGGTGCCGATCATCAGTGCGGATGGGCAGTTCCGCCAGTACGACATCGAGGTGCTTCCCGCATGACCACCATCGAGCGCCTCGGCACCGCGGCGCGAGCGTGCGTCTCGGCTGGCCGAACCCGTCGGGGGACGATAGATTCGAACCCATGACACCGGACGGACTGCCGGGAGGCGAACTCGTGGAGCGGGGTCTGCGCGACCTCGACGAACGTGCCGAAACCATCGAGGCACTCCTCGTCTCGCTCGGCGCGCCGGGTCTGCGTACGCTGGGGTTCGTCGTGCCCGAGCCCTTGGTGGACCCGGAACTCCGGCTCTATCGGCTCCTGGCGGAGCGGCACGGGGCCGGGGCCCACGCCCGCTACAATGCGCTCCTGCGCCGACTGGTGAGCTTCCAGCGTGCCAGCGCATGCGCGAGGTAGCGGATCAGTCCCGAATTGAGGCCTTCCTCGCGGCCTTGGCGCGCGAGGCCACCGCGGAAACCGATGTCTATCTCGTCGGCGGCACCTCGGCGGTCCTGATCGGATGGCGCCCGACGACGATTGATGTTGACCTCGTAATGCGTCCCGAATCCGACGCCATGCTCCGGGCGATTCCGGTCCTCAAGGAGCGGCTCCGGCTGAACGTCGAGCTTGCGTCGCCGGACCAGTTCATTCCCGTCCCCGCGGGGTGGGAGGAGCGCAGCCCGGTCATCGTGCGCATCGGGCGGGTCACTTTTCACCACTATGACTTCACGGCCCAGGCCCTGGCCAAGATCGAACGGGGGCATGCCCGTGACCTGGCGGATGTGGACGCGATGCGCAACCGAGGGCTGATCGAGACGACGGAAGTGCGGCGCCAGTTTGCCCTGCTGGAACCTCAGTTGTATCGCTTTCCAGCGATCGACCCGCCGTCGTTTCGGCGCGCCGTCGACGCGATCTTCCCGCCGTGAACGAGTGCCTCACCGCGGCCCCCTCGGGCCATCCAGATCAGGGTATCTGCCATGGGAATTGAGGCCCTCGGGGCAAGCCTGTCCGACCGCTACCGGATCGAGCGCGAGCTCGGCCAGGGCGGCATGGCCACCGTCTACCTGGCTCAAGACCTCAAGCACGACCGCCAGGTGGCTCTCAAGGTGCTGCGGCCCGAGCTCGCCGCGGTGATCGGCGCCGAGCGATTCCTGGCCGAGATCAAGACCACCGCCAATCTGCAGCATCCGCACATCCTGCCGCTGCACGACAGCGGGGTGGCGGGGGCATTCCTCTACTATGTCATGCCGTACGTCGAGGGCGAGTCGCTCCGCGACCGCCTGACTCGCGAGAAGCAGCTCCCGATTGACGAATCCGTTCGCATCGCGCGGGAAATCGCCAGCGCTCTCGATTACGCCCACCGCCATGGAGTGATTCATCGGGACATCAAGCCCGAGAACATTCTGCTGCACGATGGCAGCGCGCTGGTGGCCGATTTCGGTATTGCGCTGGCCGCGACCAGTGCCGGCTCCCGGATGACCGAGACGGGGATGAGCCTCGGCACCCCCACTACATGAGCCCCGAACAGGCAATGGGCGAACGCGAGATCACCGCCCGCTCCGATGTGTATGCCCTGGGCTGCGTGACTTATGAAATGCTGACCGGCGATCCGCCGTTCACCGGCTCGACGGCACAGGCCATCGTGGCCCAGGTGATCACCGAAGATCCCCGGCCGCCAACGATGCGGCGAAAGACGATCCCGCCGGCCGTGGAGGATGCGGTGCTCACCGCCCTGGCCAAGTTGCCGGCGGATCGGTTTGCGAGTGCCGCAGAGTTCAGCGCCGCGCTGGCCGGAGAGGGCGGGCCGGGCACGGGGCTTGCAGCCCGGCGAGTCGCCGCCGGGCACCGGGCTCTCCGGCCGCCAGGCCAACCCGCCCTCCTGGGCGCCGTTCTCCTCCTCACCGCGGCAGTCGCGGGTTGGGGTTGGCTCCGCCCGGTGCCCACCCCCCCCGTCATCCGCTACGGCCTGGCCCTTCCCGCCTCCCAGGCGCCGGTGCTGGGCAGCGGAGCGGCGACTCCTTCCCCTGATGGCTCGTTCCTGGTGTACCTCGGGCCCGGCGAAGCCGGCAACCAACTCTGGATCAAGCGTCGCGACAGCTACACCGCCACCCCCATCCTTGGCACCACCGGAACCCAGAGCTTCACCTTGTCGCCGGACGGGGAGTGGATCGCCTTCATCCTCAACGGTCGGCTCAACAAGATTCCCGTGGTGGGAGGCTCGGCGATTTTGGTGTCCAGCACCGACGTCGCCAGTCAGTTCGGCGTGACCTGGCTCGCCGACGGCTCCATCATCTATCCGATGCGGGGCGCGAGGGGGCTGATGCGGGTGTCGGCCGAGGCCAGCACGGCGTCGGTGGTTTGGCAGTCCGATTCGTTGGTCTCCATGCTCCCTACGGCGCTGCCCGGTGCGCGTGGCGTGATCTTCCTTTCCTGTCTGCCCGGTTGTGTCGAGGGCCAGCTCTGGGCGCTCGACCTCGAGACCGACAGCGCTCACCCGCTGCTGCGGGACGCCTTCGAGGGGGCCTTTGTGCCGACGGGGCATCTCATCTACACCAGCGGTGACGGAGCGTTGTTCGCCGTCCCGTTCGACGTGGGTCGCCTCGAGGTCGCGGGAACGCCCGTCCCACTCGGTGAGCAGCTCGCTGTCAACGCCGGAAACCAGTTGCTCCGCGTGTCGGCCGCCGGCACGCTCGTCATGGTGGTCGGAGAGGGAAACATCACCGGTCGGACCTTCGAGATGGTCTGGGTGGATCAGGTCGGACGGGAGACACCGGTGGACACCGCCTGGACCTTCCAATTGACCGCCACCGCCAACAACCACGGGTGGGCGCTCTCTCCGGACGGATCCCGGGTCGCGATCGGGCTTGCCACCAGCTTGGGTGATGATATCTGGGTCAAGCCGCTGCCGAGGGGGGCACCGTACCGAGTCACTTTCGATCCCTTCTCGGACTCGCGGCCCCGGTGGACCGCCGACAGTCGCTACGTCACCTTCCGGTCAGATCGCCGCCCGAGTGGACTGTACTGGCGTCGGGCGGATGGGTCGGGGGCGGATTCCCTGCTGGTGGAGGGCATCATCGATGAGGGCCTGATCACGCCGGACAACCGGTGGATCGTCCTCCGCCAGGGCTCGGTCGGCCAGGTGGCCGGTGGGCGCAACATCACCGGCGTGCGCATCGGTGCCGATTCGACACCACGCCCAGTGCTCGCGACGGACTTCGACGAAATGGCGATGGCGTTCTCCCCCGATGGCCGGTGGATGGCCTACCAGTCCGATGAGACCGGCCAGACGGAGGTGTTCGTGCGGCCGTTCCCCGGCACCGATGCGGGCAAGGCCCAGGTCTCCAGCGGTGGTGGGCTCGCCCCGGTCTGGTCGCGTGACGGACGGCAACTCTTCTACCTGAGTTCCAGTCGCCATATGATGGCCGCGCCGGTCGCCGCGGGCGCGGCCCTCGTGGTCGGCGCGCCTGAGGTCTTGTTCCGCGTTCGCGAGGAACTGCTGGGTGCGGAGGCGCTGTACTACGCGCCGTGGGACGTCGCCCGCGATGGCCGGTTCCTCATGGCGCGTCTGGTCGGCGGAGATCCCGGCCGGGAGGCCGCGATCGTGGTGGTCGAGAACTGGATTGAGGAGTTGAAGGCCAAGGCGAAACCATGACCGCCGTCCTCGAACGCCTCACCGCCGTCCACTCGGCTAGTTCCCACGACACCGGGGCAAGCCATGTCCTTTGAATCGCTCGGGGCAAGCCTCGCCGACCGCTACCGGATCGAGCGCGAACTCGGCCAGGGCGGCATGGCCACCGTCTACCTGGCTCAGGACCTCAAGCATGACCGCCAGGTCGCCATCAAGGTGCTGCGCCCCGAACTCTCCGCCGTCATCGGCGCGGAGCGGTTCCTGGCCGAGATCAAGACCACCGCCAACCTCCAGCATCCACATATCCTGCCACTGTTCGATTCGGGCGTCGTCGAGGGCACGGTGTTCTACGCCATGCCGTTCGTGGAGGGCGAGACGCTCCGCGATCGCATCGCGCATGAAAAGCAGCTGCCCGTCGCGGAAGCGGTGCGCCTGGCCACCGAAGTGGCCAGCGCACTCGATTACGCCCACCGCAAGGGCGTCATCCACCGCGACATCAAGCCCGAGAATATCCTGTTGCACGACGGTCAGGCCCTGGTGGCCGACTTTGGCATCGCCCTCGCCGCCACCACCACCGGCGGCACCCGGATGACCGAAACCGGCATGAGTCTCGGTACCCCGCACTATATGTCCCCCGAGCAGGCGATGGGCGCGCGCGAGATTGACGCCCGCACCGACATCTACGCCCTCGGCTGCGTGCTCTACGAGATGCTCACGGGAGAGCCGCCGTTCACGGGTCCCACCGCCCAGGCCATCGTGGCGCGGGTGATGACCGAGTCCCCCCGCGGGGTGACGCTGCAGCGGCGCACGGTGCCGCCGCATGTCGAATCCGCGGTACTGACGGCCCTCGAGAAACTCCCCGCGGACCGGTTTGGCAGCGCCGCCGAGTTTGCCGCGGCATTGAACACACCGGGGTCGGGGTCCAGGCATCATGCTGGAGCTGGGCCTGCGGTGCGCGGGCTCGGCACCGGGGTCCTGACCCTGGCCGGGCTGATCCTGCTGGCGGCGGGGGCGCTGCTCGGCTTCCTGCTCAAACGCCCCGCCGCCACGTCGGGCCAGGTCGTTCGGGTGACCATGACCATCCCGGACAGCCTGGGATTGCGGGCGGTGGGCACGCTGCGCCTGGCGATCTCCCCGGATGGCAGGCGGGTGGCCTGGATCGGCGGAACGGGTGGCCTCCCGGGGATCGTGGTGCGCGATTTCGCCGAATCCACCCCGCGTTTCCTGGCGGGGACGGAGGGCGCCCAGGCGCCGTTCTTTTCTCCCGACGGTGAAACGATTGGCTTCTTTATTGGTCGGAGCGTACAGGGAAGCCTCAAGGCCATTCCCGCGACGGGCGGTACGGTGCAGACGATCGTGGCCGGGAATACGGAGCCCTGGGGTGGCGACTGGACCGAGGACGGGATGATCTACTTCACCCGGATTGACAGCCGGCTCGGGCGGGTGCCATCGGCCGGCGGCGAGGTGACGATCGTCTCGACCATCGATTCCACGATTCCGGGCGTGACCGAGCACGATTTCGTGGATGTCCTGCCGAATGGAAAAGGCGCCATTGTCCAGTTGTGGCGCGGCGGGCCCGGGCAGAACATGATCGGTGTACTGGATTTTTCCACCGGAACGATGGATACCATCGGAGTGGGTGGCTTCGCGCGGTACCTGCGAACGGGGCACGTGCTCTTCGCGACCGTGGACGGGCGGGTTCACCTCCTCCCCTTCGATGCCGACCGCTTGCGGGTTACCGGGCGTCCCTCCGTGGTGCTGGAAGGGATTCCCATGGACAACACGAGCGGCGCGGCGCAATTCGCCGTGTCCGAAACGGGCACGCTCGTCTATCAGACCGCGCTGGGCATGGGCCGCTCGTATCCCACCTGGGTCACTCGAGGGGGCGAGTCCAGCGTCATCGATTCCGCGTGGACGGTCGACCCTACCGAGGGAATCGCGCTCTCCCCCGATGGCCGCCGCGTGGCCATCCCCAATGCCACCTCTGAGGGGACCCAGATCTGGATCAAGTCGCTGCCCACCGGGCCCTTCACACGGCTGACATTTTCCGGAGGGGCCAGCGATCGCCCCGTCTGGTCCCCCGATGGCCAGCGGATCGCGTTCCTCTCCGATGCCGAGGGCGGTGGCCGGCAGGCCTGGGTCCAGCGGGCCGATGGCGGCAGCACCGCCAGCCTCCTGGCGACCTGGCCCGGCCGGATGGATGAGGTGGATTTTTCCCCGGATGGTCGCTGGCTGATCGGGCGGACCTTCGGCTCGGGGGGCGGTACGCGCAAGCTCCTGGTCCAGGAGATCGGTGTGGACACCGCCATGCGGATGTTGCTCGATGGTCCGGCCGACATGTATGCCCCGGTCTTGTCGCCGGACTCGCGCTGGCTCGCCTATACCTCGGAGGAGTCGGGTGTGGCCGAGGTCTATGTGCGGCCGTTTCCGGAGGTGGCGTCGGCACGGTGGCAGGTGTCGGTGGGTGGTGGGCGTGAACCACTCTGGAGCCGGGACGGGCGGGAGCTCTTCTACCGCACGGACCGGGGAGAAGTGGTGGCGGTCGGAGTAACGACATCGTCCGGCTTCGCCGCCCAGAATCCGGAGATCCTCTTCACGGACATGGCCGCCATGACGGGGGTTTTCCGCCGATTCTACGATGTGGCGGAGGACGGTCGGTTCCTGATGATCCGCAGCTCGGCGGGAGCGTCCGGGGAGCTGAACGTGATCTTCAACTGGTTTGAGGAGATTCAGGCGCGGTTTGGGCCTCGGTAGCTGGCAGGGCGGGCCAGCCCCCCGCGACGCGACTATCATTGAATCCACCCCCTCCGGGAGCTTGCTATCGTGCACCCTGTTCCCCGCACCACCCGACGGGCCCTGCTCACGCTGCTGGCCACGGCCGCGGGTGCCAGCCTCCTGCCGCCTCCGCTGCGGGGTATGGTGGGCGCCGCCCGCTGGCACACCAAGCACCCCGAGCCGCGCCCCAACTACACCGCCGACAAGGTGCTGAAGGCCGACCAGCTCGGTGGCGACGAGGAACTCATCGCGCTCTTCGATGCGGTGCGCAAAGTCCCGCACATCATTGACGGCATCCGCTGCAGCTGTGGCTGCGCCGAGCTGCCGGGGTTCTACTCGCTGCTCACCTGCTTCGAGGGTGACAACTCCATGAGCAAGTGGTGCCCGATCTGCATCGGGCTCGGCTCGTTCGTCGTACGACTGCACGGTCGGGGACGCACCCTGGCCCAGATCCGGGAGGCTGTGGATGCGCGGTACTGAGTGGTGGTCGAGTGTTCTCCTCGTCGGTGCCGTGGTCGCGGCGGTCCCGGTCACGGCCATGGCGCAACTGCGGGCCAGCGAAAACTTTGCCGTGACCCAGATCGTGGATGGCGACACGATCGGCATTACCGGATCGCGGCCCAGCCTGCGGGGGCGGGTGATGTACGGCACCCAGCTCCCCTGGGGAAAGAACTGGACCCCGGGCGCCAACATGGCCACGGTGTTGCGAGTGGACCGCGACTTCCGGATTGACGGCACCCCGGTGCCGGCCGGTCGGTACTCGGTCTGGATGGTACCTCGCGCCGATGACCAGTGGTCCCTGATCCTCGACCCGAGGGCCGGGCTCTTTCATACTGCCCACCCCGATTCTACCGCCGAGCAATATCACTTTCGCCTGACGGCCAGGACCATCGAGCCGGTGGAGACACTGACCTGGTCCATCAACGAAATCCGCGGCTGGCGTTCCCGGGTGCAGATGGCCTGGGCCGACAAGGCGGTGGACTTCGAGCTGCGGCTGAGTGCCGGGGAGATCAATCTGCAGGTGGCCGAGCAGGTGGCTCGGCCGCTGGTTGGCACCTATGATGTCCCAGCCGAGTTCCGGAAGGGGCCCTTCCTGTTTGAGCGCATCGTGATCAGCTGGGCCGACGGGATCCTGGCCTGGCGCGTCGAGGGCGGCAACGCGCCGGACTGGTTCGACGGCACGACCTGGGTCCTGGTGCCGCGCGGGGTGGAGACCTACGGGTGGATGATGGTCTACGACGGTGAGGTCGTCGGGCAGGCGCAGGAGATGGTCATCGAGGTGGCCGAGAGTGGTGCACGGGCCGCTGCGATCGAGTTTCGCGGGGTGCCGGGGGACCAGCTTTTCCTGCGAGCCGTCCGGGACCCGTAGCGGCATGGTGTTGGCTTGCGGAATCCCTGAGAGGCCTCATTGATCGAGATCCCGCTCCGCCTCGGGGGTGCGACTATCTTCCGGCATGACGGTCCGCCTCGACCCCTCCTGGCCGCGGGTCACCCTCGACGAGCTCTACGGCGAGGAAGCCGCCGCCTGGATGCGCCTGACACCGCAACAGCGATGGGCCGAATCCGTCCGGCTGGCCGCGTGGCATCACCTGCTCGGGGGGACCAGTGATCCCGACCCAGATCCTGCGAGTCCTTTCTACGATCCGGAGGAGCGACGCGCGCGCCCTGTTGATGGGGGGACAGGCGTGCGTGTTGTACGGCGCAGCCGAGTATAGCCGCGACCTGGACCTGGCGGTGCTGGCCACGCCGCCGGCGCTCCCCGCGCTCATCGCCGCCCTGGATGCGCTCCACGCGACCGTGATCGCCGTGCCACCATTTGAGGTGCAATACCTCGAGCGCGGGCATGCGGTGCATTTCCGCATTCCGGACGACACGGCGGCGCCGTTGCGGGTGGACATCATGAGCCGGCTCCGCGGCGTGGATCCCTTCCCCGTGCTCTGGGAACGCCGCACCACCATCGCCCTTCCAGATCCGGAGGGCGGTGAGGAGGTGCTGGTCGAGGTCCTGGCGCTGGAAGACCTCGTGGCGGCCAAGAAGACCCAACGCGACAAGGATTGGCCGATGCTCCGGCGCCTGGTGGACGCCTCGTACGCCGCCGCCCGCGATGGCGACATCACCGAGGCCCAGGTGTCGTTCTGGCTGGCGGAGCTCCGCTCGCCGGCCTTCCTCGCGGAACTCGTGGCCCGCTGTCCGGACGCCGCCGAGCGGTCGTTGCGCCCGGCGGTGCAGGCGCTGCTGCGCGGGCAGGATGTTGAGGCGGCGCTCGCCGCGGAACAGGCCGCGATCATGGCCGAGGATCGGGCGTACTGGGCCCCGCTGCGCCGCGAGTTGGAGGCGCTCCGCCTCGACGCGCGTCGGGCCGAGTAGCTGCCCCGATGACACGACTTCACGAGGCCCTCGCCGACCGCTACCGCATCGAGCGCGAGCTCGGCCAGGGCGGCATGGCCACGGTGTATCTGGCCGAGGACCTCAAGCACAAGCGCAGGGTGGCGGTGAAAGTCTTGAAGCCCGAACTCGCCGCCGTGCTCGGCGCCGAGCGGTTCGTGCAGGAGATCACCACCACGGCGGCACTGCAGCATCCGCACATTCTCCCTCTCTTTGATTCGGGGACCGCCGACGGGTTCCTCTATTACGTCATGCCCTATATCCAGGGCGAGACGCTGCGATCGAAGCTGGACCGTGAGACCCAGCTCGGCATTGATGAGGCGGTCAAGATCACCGTCGCGGTGGCGGACGCCCTCGACTACGCCCACCGCCAGGGTGTGATCCACCGCGACATCAAGCCCGAGAACATCCTGCTCCACGAGGGCCGCCCGATGGTCGCCGACTTCGGCATCGCGCTGGCCCTGAGCGCCGCCGCCGGTGGGCGGATGACCGAAACCGGCCTGTCGCTCGGGACCCCGCATTACATGTCACCGGAGCAGGCCACCGCCGAAAAGGAGATCTCGGCGCGCTCGGACATCTATTCGTTGGGCAGCGTGCTGTACGAGATGCTGACCGGCAACCCGCCGCACACCGGGGCCTCGGCCCAACAGATCATCATGAAGATCGTGACGGAGGAGGCGGCACCGGTCACGAAAATGCGGAAATCCGTCCCGCCAAACGTGGCGGCCGCAGTGGCCAAGGCGGTGGAACGGCTGCCGGCCGACCGGTTCGAGACCGCCCGGGCCTTTGCCGAGGCGCTGGCGAATCCACTATTCCGCGCCGGGGGCGTGCCGAGCGAGGGTCACGTGGGCCCGGCTGGTGGCTGGCGGCACCGCGCCGCAGTCCCGGCGCTGGTCGCTGCGCTCCTGTTGGCGGCCGCGCTGCTCTGGGCTATCAGGCGCCCCACGCCCGTGCAACCGGTAGCCCGCTATCACGTCGAGCTGGCCCCGGGCCAGGGGCTGGCCGGCACCCCCTGGTCGCGGCTCGCGATCTCACCCGATGGATCGCGGCTCGTGTACGTCGGAGACTCGGAACGGAGCACGCGGCTCTTCGTGCGCTCGCGCGACCAGCTCGATGCGACGGCCGTGCCCGGCACCGACGGCGCCATCAACCCGGCCTTCTCCCCGGACGGTACCCGGATCGCCTTCATGGACCGGGCCTCCAATGGAACGATCAGGGTGGTGTCCCTGGCTGGTGGTGCTCCGGTCTCCATCACCGACTCCGCCGTCGGGGCACCGGGCATTTCCTGGGGGTATGACGGCTTCATCTACTACGATCAGCTCGGTGTCGGCCCCCTGATGCGCGTCCGCGAGATCGGCGGCCCGGCGGAATCGATCGGCCAGGTGGACTCGACGGGGGCCGAGCTGCAGCACGCGTGGCCCGACGCCCTTCCCAACGGGAAGGGGGTGCTCGTCACCGTCAGTCGCGGCGGTCCTGGGGCCATGGGCGGGGAAACCGACGAGATCGCGGTGCTCGACGTGGCCACCGGAAGGCACCGCGCCCTCGTCCGCGGGATATTTGCCCGCTATGCCGGATCCGGCCACCTCGTGTATGCCACGGCGGATGGGACGCTCATGGGCGTGCCGTTCGACCAGGACCGGATGGAACTCACCGGCAATCCAGTCGCGTTGGCACAGGGTGTTGGGGTCCGCTTCGGGGGCGGGGCCGTGGATCTGACCGTGTCGGCCACCGGATCCCTCTGGTATGCAGCGGGTGGTGTGGGAAAAGGGGGAACGCAGGAGGTGGTGTGGGTGGGTCGGGACGGATCGGCCACGCCGGTCGCGCCCGAATGGACGGGCCTGGTGGCAGACCCGGCCTTGTCGCCTGACGGCCTCCGGCTGGCGGTAAGCATTCGCGAACTCGTGTCCCACATCTGGATTAAGGAACTTGGTCAGGGGCCGTTATCGAAGCTCACCACCGAAGGCAGGAACAATGTGAGGCCCGCGTGGTTGCCGGCGGGCCGATCGGTTGCCTTCGCGTCTGAACGCGCCGACAATCGCGATCTCTACCAGCAGCCCGCGGATGGCAGCCGGCCGGCGTCGCTCCTGCTCGACGTTGAACGTCCGGTCGATGAAGTGACCTTCTCCCGCGACGGGGTGTGGCTGGTCTACCGCACCGGGTTGTTCGTGGGTGAGGCAGATCTCTATGCCCGCCGACTGGGGACGGACTCGTCGATCGTGCTCATCGCGACTCCCGCCTACGAGACCTCGCCGGCGTTGTCACCCGACGGCCGCTGGCTTGCCTACGTCTCCGACGAATCGGGCACCTCCGAGGTGTATGTCCGCCCGTTTCCGAATACCGGCGACGGCCGTTGGCAGATCTCAGCGCAGGGCGGCCAGGAACCGGTCTGGGCGCACTCCGGACGAGAGTTGTTCTACCGCACCACTGGCTCCCCCGCCGAGCAGATGGTGATGGCGGTCAGGACCGGCCCCCCCTTTGTACCCGGGGAGCGGAAGGCGCTCTTTCCGCTGCCCCGGTACCTGACCAGCGCCGCCCATCAGCAGTATGCCATTGCGCCGGACGACCAGCGGTTCGTGATGGTCCGCTTCCCGGGCCCTGATCGGATGGACCGCCTGATCGTGGTCGAGAACTTCTTCGAGGAGTTGCGGCGGAGCGTGCCCCGATAAGCAGCCCCCCCGCGCCACGAGGAGCGCCCTCCCGGGACGAGGGCCTGACCGGCGGCTGGCGCCGCCGGATGGGAGGGTTCAGAACGTCCAGCGCAGCCCGCCCGCCAACCGGTTCTGGTCGAAGAAGCTGATCCCCTGGTGTTCCACGAACAGGCGCGGCTTGCGGTCCATAGCGGTGCCGTCCCTGGGCGCGAAGGTGACGCCGTAGGCGAAGTTCGGCCCGAACTGCGAATCGGTGTCGCCACCGGCAGCCAGCAGCCCCAGGCTCAACCGGGCGTGGGGCCGCAACCGGACGGATTCACTCACCTGCAGCATCCCAAAGCGATACTCTGCGCCGGCCGCGAAGAGCACCGACTTGTCGCCCGCCAGGCCGACGGCAAACTCTGGCACGAACCGCAGCGCCTCCAGGCCGAAGACGGAACCGGCATCCAGTTGCACGCCGAGCACCAGCGCATCGAACCCGGCGACATACGCGGCCACCCCATCAAACCTGCGACCGGTATCGGCGGGCGTGTGGACCTGCGGCGGCGGCGTGGCGGCCCCTGGCGCGGGTGCCCGCGGCGTCGCGGCGGCCGCTGGAGCGGGGGGCGGTGGCGGCTGCACCGGGGTGCGCTGCTGCTGTGCCGGCGGCATCTGCATCCGCTGGAGGCGCTGCTCAAGGATGCGGTCAATGTGGTCGGAGAGCCGGCGGACGATCCGGTCAATGTCGGCATCCGACAGGGTGGCCGTCTGGCGCCCCAACAGGCTGTCCCCCTGGGAGAGGCGCTCGATCAGGCTGGTGGAGGCCTGGCCATACCGGACATACAACTCGCCGGATTCAGGCACCGGCAGCATGATGATCCGTCCGCGCATGGTGTCCATCGCCTCGCCGCGACGCATCCGCGGCATCGCCGCGTCCCGCGGCTCCCGGTCGGCCTCGTCGCGCTCCCGCTCCACCATCCGCTCCCGTGCCTGCGGGGTGTCGTCGTCGGCGCGATCGCGCGAGCGACCCAGGTTGAAGGCCAATCCGGCGCTCAGCATCCAGTTGTGCGTCAGGTTGTCCACGCTGGCAATATCCTCGAAGTCGCGGCTGCTGCGGATGTAGTCACGAGCCGCCACGTTGAGCCGGAAGTTGTCGGTGAGACGCACCCCGACTCCACCGCCGACCACGAGCGCGTTCTCGTCCTCGCGCATCAGACCAAGGGCGTCGCGATAGTCCTCCTGGTAGTCAATGCGCTGGACACCCGCGACGAGGAACGGCGCCAGGCCCAGGCTCGCGTTCAGGTTGAACTGTGCCTCGGCGCCGTAGCCCTGGATCGGCTGGCGCGTGCCGAGGCCGTCGCTGCGGCCCTGCCAGTACACGCCGCGCAGGCCCACGTAGTTGCCAAAGTCCACCCCGGCCCGCACGCCGGCGACGGTCTGCCGCCGCAGGTTGTCATCGTCAAAGTCGAGCCGGCCGACAAACGGCTCGATCGGGATGGACGCAAACGACCACTGGTCGGCGCCGGCCGTCGGGCCGTACCGCGATCCGCCCAGGGCAAAGCCGAGGGCGGCGGAGGCGGTCCAGTTTCTGCGGGTGGCGTTGGGGTTCTCACTCCGGGCATCGGGGGTTTGGGCCGACAGCGCCTCCGGTGCCAGGCGGAACCGGGAATCCTCCACCAGGACCGTCGCACGGATGTTGCGCGCCACGTCGTACTGGATCCCGCCGCCATAGCGGTAGTTCACCTGCTCGCTGTGCGGAGCCCCTGCCGGTCGGAACCGGATCACGCCGGCACCACCGTGGACAAACGGCACGATGCGACCGGCGCCGAGCTTGAACTCGAGATTGGTGCCATAGGTCTCGACATCAGTGGTGGTGTTGGCGAACGGCGCGCCGGAGCTGCGCAGGCTCGTCGTGGACAGCATCACCGGGATGTCGGTGCCACGGTGATACCAGGCGGTCACGCCGATCAGCCGGCCGAAGTCAGCGCCCGCGCGCGCGCCGATGAGGGTGTAATCCTTGATCGGGAGCGCGTCGTCCCACCAGATGTATTCCGCGGATGGCGCGAGGGTGAAGCGGACGCCCTGGCCCGACAGCACGGTCGCCGATGACGCAATGAGCGCGAGGGCAAGCCCTCCCGGGAGCAAACGATGGAGTCGCGGCATAATAAAGCTGTCTCTTTCCAGATTCGAGTTGTCGGTGCGAACGATGGTGGCCGGACCGGTGGCCTCACTCCGCCTTCACGCCGATGGGCGTGCGCAAAAGCTTCGTTCCGGACCGTCGTTGGTCCCACCTAGAGGGACGAATAAAATCTGAGTGGGACACACCCGTTTGTCGATCGATCAGGGGAACGAGACAGTACTCCACCCTTCGAGGGACCGTGATTGTTGGCCTCCCGGGATGCAGAAATCTCTTCCCCGTGGCACCGCGTGCGAGCGCGTGATTGCGTGGTGGGCTGCTGGGCTGCTGGGCTGCCGGGCTGCCGCGGCACGCGCCCCTGTCGGCTCAGCGCCGATACCACGCCTCCCGCAGCAGCCGTGCGTGCAACAGGGCGCTCATCTTGGCGCGCCCAGGTGGAGCGGGATGCACTCCGTCCGCCACGTAGTCCTGCCGATCATAGCAGACGCCGCCCTTGTTGGTGATCCCGGTGTCGCACGCCGGGGCCCACAGATAGGGCCCCCACCCGTACCAGACCTCGGCCACCGAGGGGTTGGCGCGCAGCCAGCTGTTGAGGGCGTGGCCCTCCTCATAGCTCAGCGGCTCTCCCCGATTGGCGCTGCCCGCGAAGCCGCCGTAGCTGCGGGAGCTGGTGTACACCGCCTGCACCGCCGGAAACTCCGCGTTCACCCGGGCCGCGAACTGGCTCAGGTTGCCAAGAAAGTTCTGGTAGTCGCTGCCGGCGGCGGGATACATGGGGAGCGGCACACCACCTGCCCCGGTGGTGAACTGGTTGGCCGCCTTGTGGTAGATCACCCGCACCTGGTCCAGCCGCACTCCGGCCGCGGGAAGGCGCGTGGTGATGCAGGCATCCCACAGGGTGCCGTCAAAGGCCGGGTCGATCCACCGCTCGATGGCGTGGCTGCCCACGGCACAGTTCACCACCCGGACCGCCGGGTTGATCGCCGCGGCGTATTCACCATTCCGCCGGGCAATGAAATCGCCGCATTCCTGGTTGGCGTTGCTCATCCCGATGCAGACCACGCCAATGATGCCATCCACCGCCGTCACGATCGGCGCACCGTTGTTGACCAGCCTGAGCCAGAGTCCCTTGTAGCTGCCGGGGGTAGTGGCGCCGTCGTCACCGCGGTCCATGGGGAAGGGTTGGACGGCGTCAGCGCCGAGCGGGGCGTCCACCGGATCGGGGCCGTTGACGTCCTCGAGGGAACCGCATGCCGTTGCCGCGGCCACCGCAGCCACCGCGAGGGAAGAGTGTGCCAGCCAATGCCAGGGGGACATCATGTCGCTCCGGTCCGGGGTATCAAGCCTGCTCCAGCGGAGACGCTGGCCCATGACCGATGTTAGCCGGGGCCCAGAACGGCGGGCCCTGGTTGTCGCGCGACCGGCTGGCGAGGTACCTTCCGGTGTTCCCTGATCAGGCTCCTGGCTCGCCCGGACAAGGCCCATTTCTGCCCGAGACCCCCGCTCGCCTCCCAACCGCCCCTTCGGCGCTGCACGAATTGGAACCCAGGCCATGAGCCTTGCGCGCCTCAGGGCAAGCCTGTCCGACCGCTACCGCCTCGAGCGCGAGCTTGGGGCTGGCGGCATGGCCACGGTCTATCTGGCCCACGACCTGAAGCACGACCGCCAGGTGGCGCTCAAGGTGCTGCGGCCCGAACTCGCGGCGGTCATCGGCGCCGAGCGGTTCCTCCACGAGATCAAGACCACCGCCAACCTGCAGCATCCCCACATCCTGCCGCTCTTCGATTCGGGCACCGTGGACGGCACCGTCTTCTACGTCATGCCCTTCGTGGCCGGTGAGACGCTGCGCGACCGCCTCACCCGTGAGAAACAACTCTCGATTGACGATGCCGTCCGCATCAGTCGCGAGGTGGCCAGTGCCCTGGACTACGCCCACCGGCATGGGGTGATCCACCGCGACATCAAGCCCGAGAACATCCTGCTCCACGACGGCCAGGCGCTGGTGGCCGATTTCGGCATCGCGCTGGCGGCCAGCGACGCCGGCGGCAGCCGGATGACCGAGACGGGAATGAGCCTGGGTACGCCGCACTACATGAGTCCTGAACAGGCGATGGGCGAACGGGACATCACCGCCCGCTCCGATGTGTACGCCTTGGGGTGTGTGACCTACGAGATGCTGACCGGCGACCCACCTTTCACCGGCTCGACGGCGCAGGCGATCGTGGCGCAGGTGATCACCGAGGATCCTCGGCCGCCGACGATGCGGCGGAAGACGATCCCGGCGGCGGTGGAGGACGCGGTGCTGATCGCCCTGGCCAAGCTGCCGGCCGACCGGTTTGCCTCGGCGGCGGAGTTCAGTGCGGCGCTGGGTGGGGAAGGCCAAAGGGCGAGGGGGTCAGGGGGCCGGAACGCCGCCGCCAGTCATCGGGCCATCTGGCCATCAGCCCAACCGGCCCTCCTGGGCGTCGCCCTCCTCCTGACGGCCGCGGTCGCGGCGTGGGGTTGGCTCCGCCCCCGTCCGGCTGGGAACGCGGGCCCGCCATCGCGGCTCTCGATTCCCCTGCCGACACTGGGCGGGGTGGCGACTGGGCTCCAGCGGCAACTGGCCCTGTCGCCAGACGGGAGCACCCTGCTCTTCACCTCCTCCGCTGCGGACGGCGAGAACCGCACCATGCGACTGGCCCTCCACGACACCGCCGCCACGCTGGTGGCCGGGGTGCTGCCTTCGCTCGGCGACTATGTGATCTCACCGGATGGACGGGAATTCATCGGCGCCGTCGGCTTTACGCAACTGTACCGGTACCCGATGGTCGGGGGCAGCGGGCGCCCGTTGCCCGCCGGCGTCGCAACCGGTGGTGTCGCCTGGGGCCCCGACGGGACGCTGTGGATCAGCGCCGTGTCCGACCCCGAGCGTGGCCTGGTGCGGGTCGGTCCCGATGGTGTGGTCAGCCGTCCGTTCGGCCCCGCGAGCAGCGCCTACTGGATGTCGCAGGTGCTTCCCGACGGGCGCACCGCGCTCGCCACACGGATTGCCCAGGGCACCAGCGCCGGACCGGTGCTGCTGGTGGATCTGGCCAGCGGCGAGGCCACCGAGCTTTTCGGGCAACCCACCGTCGAGGTGCGCTACACCTCGGGCTATCTCGTGCTGGCCCTTCCGGACGGGACCCTCCACGCCGCGCGGTTCGACCTGAGGCGAAAGAAGCTCCTGGCTGACCCGGTGCAGTTTGCTGTCGGCGTCAGTGTACCGGTCAGCGGTGTGGCGCAGTTCACGGTCGCGGAAAACGGAACGGTGGCCTACATCCCCGAGGAGGACCGCAGCCTGTTGCTGGTGGACCGGCAGGGACGAACGCGGGCAGCCACACCCGAGCGACGCAACTTCCACGCGCCGACGTTTTCACCCAACGGAATTCGGATCGCCACCGACTTCAATTCGAGCGACGGGCGCGATGTCTGGACGCTCGACGTGGCCGAGGGCCGGCTGAGCCGCGCCACCTTCGACCGCGATGGTCACGACGCCACCTGGACCCGCGACGGCGAACGGTTGACCTACATCTCCACCCGGACCGGCGCGCTGGGCATCCACCGGGCACGCCCGGGCCAGGCCGAGTCCGCCGAGTCGCTCCTGGTGAGCCCGGCCATCTCATGGAGTGGGCACTGGCTGCCGGGCGATGGCGGGTTGGTCACCATTGGCAATTCGCTCCGGGCCGACTCGCGCACCGACATCGCGCTCATTGCCAACGGGGGACGAGGTCCGATCGAGCCGCTGGTAGCCGCTCGCTTCGAAGACCAGCACCCGTCGGTATCCTGGGACGGGCGCTGGCTCGCGTATACGTCGGATCAGTCGGGGAGGAACGAGGTCTACGTCCGCCCAGTCAGAGGTGACGGGGACCAGATCCAGGCGTCGTTGGCCGGGGGGACCGAGCCGGTCTGGAGTCGCGACGGCAAGGAACTTTTCTATCGGGCCGGCTCCGGGGCGGGGAGTGAGCTGGTCGCGGCCGCGATGGCCTTCACCCCTGGACCAACCGTCACTAGTCGCCGGGGCCTCTTCTCCGTGGCGGAGATCGCCACCTCGACGCCCCATACCAACTACGACGTCTCGCCCGACGGCCAGACCTTTGTGATGGTCGGGTTCAACCCGGCCTCGCGGATCGTGGTCATCCAGAACCTGCCTGGACTCATGGCCCGCCTCACCCCCTGAGCGTGGCCCTCGCAAGCGGCCGCGCGAACACCGACGAAGGGTTGTGGCTCGTCGCCAGGGGGAGGACCAGCAGCGTACCATGCCATTGCATCATCGGAGCTCCAGTAAGAGTGACAGGGGCAATCTGTCTCCGGGAATCCGATGCGGCAGGCGCCGGGAGCCTCGCGGTTTCGACTCAGCCCTGCGATGGTGGGGGCAGGAGTTCCTCCAGGGCCAGCCGGGTCTTGATCGGGATCTGCGACTCGGCAAAGTACCGGCCCACGATGGTGAGGGCGTCCGCCGAACGGGTCAGGTTCAGGAACCGGAGCAGGTAGCGCACGTCGTCCAGGTCGTGGAACTCCTCGCCCAGGCGCATCGCCATGCATTTCATCGCCAGCAGGTACTCCGGTTGGGCCACGAAGACCTGCAGGTGCGGCCGTTCCAGGTAGGGGTCGAAGGTGCCCCGGGGACTCAGCCAGGCCTTGACCGCGTCGTTCAGCCACTGTTCGGGGACGCCGGCCGCGTGGGCAACCCGGACCGCTGCCTCGCGAACCCGCCCGACCGGTTGGAACCATCCGTCGACGTCGCGAGTGGCGGGCCGAGCCCCCAGCGCCAGGCACATGACCGCCCCGCCCACCAGGTAGAGTTCCGCGTGGGTGTCGGTGGCCGCCAGCTCCGCATCGAGGAGCTCGAAGAGCTTGAGGATATCCGCCTTCGTGAGCTGCATCGGCTCCGCCATGATCAGACCCTTGCCCCGATGCCACTGTCCACGAAGATGTTCCGGCGCTTGAACGGGACCGGCGAGGCGCGCAGCAGGTGGAGGCGCAGGCTGGCCATCGGGGTGACGAAATGGGGGGAGGGGAGCGGCGCCACGGTCCGGGTCCACGCGGGGGGGGACACCCCCTTCAGGGCAGCCGCCTGCTCCACCATCGCCGAGACGTAGTTCTGGAGGTAGGGGCCCAGCAGGGCGAGCGACGCCTCCGCCACCGCGTCCTGGAAGAGCATGGGCGGACAGTCGGTGAGGAAGTCGTTCAGCTCGGCCAGCACAAAGCGTGGCTCGCCTGCAGCGAGCGCGGCCAGCAGCTCAGCGAACCGGTTGTGACGGGGGGGGACCAACCGGGCCAGAACATAGCTGGAGAGATCGTGGCCCGCCGCGGCAGCTTGTCGCTGCAGGGCGGCCTTCTGGCCCGGGGTCACGCGAATTTGCAGGTGCTGGGACTTGGTGGCCATGACGAAAGTTGGCTGTGGCCTGATCACTTGTCAATACATACGCCATGACACTAAGCCCCAGGCAATCGGAAGCGCACGGCTATCGGATCGTGCGGTCGGGAGGCATACTTCCCGGTCTCCATTAATTCAGTCGTGGCCTTCACTCGCTCTCATGCCGTCGGCCCCAGGAGTATGCCGTGAGCTTCGACCGCCTCGCCACCGCTCTCTCCGACCGCTACCGCCTCGAGCGCGAGCTCGGCCAGGGCGGCATGGCCACGGTGTATCTGGCCGAGGACCTCAAGCACAAGCGCCGGGTGGCGGTGAAGGTCTTGAAGCCGGAGCTCGCCGCCGTGCTCGGCGCCGAGCGGTTCGTGCAGGAGATTACGACCACGGCGGCGCTCCAGCATCCGCACATCCTGCCGCTGTTCGACTCGGGTTCCGTCTACGGGCCGGACAAGTCCGGCCCCTACATGTACTATGTCATGCCGTTCATCGACGGCGAGACGCTGCGATCGAAGCTGGACCGTGAGACCCAGCTTGGCATCGACGAGGCGGTCAAGATCACCACTGCTGTGGCCGATGCCCTGGACTACGCCCACCGCCAGGGCGTGATCCATCGCGACATCAAGCCCGAGAACATCCTGCTCCATGAAGGCCGCCCCATGGTGGCGGATTTCGGGATCGCCCTGGCGGTGAGCGCCGCAGCCGGCGGCCGGATGACTGAGACGGGCCTCTCCCTGGGCACCCCGCACTACATGTCCCCCGAGCAGGCCACCGCCGAGAAGGAGATCTCGGCCCGCAGCGACGTGTACTCGCTGGCCAGCGTGCTCTACGAGATGCTGACCGGCAGCCCGCCCCACACCGGGGCCTCGGCGCAGCAGATCATCATGAAGATCGTGACCGAGGAAGCGGCCCCGGTTACCCGGTTGCGCAGGGCGGTGCCGCCCAACGTGGCATCGGCGGTGGCCAAGGCGCTGGAGAAGCTGCCGGCCGATCGCTTCGACAGCGCCAGGGCGTTTGCCGAGGCGCTGGCGAATCCTGGCTTCACGGTGACGACCGGTGTGGCCGCGGGAGTGGGAACGTCTCCTGGCTGGCGCGACTGGCGACTGATCGGGCTCAGCGCGGCCCTCGGGATAATGACCCTCGTAGCCGTCTGGTCGCTGGCCCGCCCAGTGGGCGCCCCGGGGCCGACTGCGTACGATGTGGCGCTGCCGGATAGTGCGCCAGTGAATTTGCAGGGCAGCGCCAGCTTTGCCGTCGCGCCGCGCGGAGACTTCGTGATCTACGAGAGCGCGGGTCGCCGTGAACTCTGGTATCGCAGCCTGCTCGACGGGACGGTCCGGCGCCTTGAGGCGACCGAGGGCGCGGGCCTACCGGCGATCGCTCCCGACGGGAGGCAGGTCGCGTTCATCCGGCAACGCGGGGACGAAGCCACGGTTGAGGTGATGGCTGTGGAGGGCACATCCGCCACGGTGATCGCGAGCAGCCGGATGCCGAACTCGCTGGACTGGCTGGCCGATGGCCGCCTCCTGCTCACCGAGGATGACGGCAACCGGGCACGGTCTCTCGATCCGGGGGGCGGGTTGTCGACGGACCTGGCGATCCAATACTGCATCAATCCATCGCCGCTGCCCGACCCCACGCGACTGCTCTGTGGCGGCGGGGGTGACAAGGTGGCCACCTGGAGCAGCCTCACGGACAGTCAGGCAACGGGGTCTTTCCGGACAGATGTCCCCGACTCCAGCTACGTGCACGGTGCCGGTTTCCGCCTCGTCGACGGTCGCTACCTGGTCTGGACCTCCAACACCGGCGACCTGATGGGTGCGCCGATCACCCTTGCGACGGGGCGGGTCGGTCGCGCTGTCCGGATGGTGACGGGCCTGGGACGGGGTGCGTACACCGGAGCCGGATCCTGGGCGCTCTCCGCGACCGGCACCCTGGTCTTTACCAACGGGGTCAACGAGGCGGTGGGTCACCTGGTTCGGGCTGACGGACGGACGCTGGACACCCTGCCGGTCGGCCGGGAGAACTTCCTGCAGTCGGCGTTGAGTCCCGACGGCCAGCGACTCGCCGCGGTGGTGGAGGGATTCGACGGTCACGAACTGCGCCTCTACGATCTCCGCAGCGGCAGGCACACGGTGTGGATCCGGAGACCGCAACTCCGCCAGCCGGTGTGGAATCCGACCGGCGATCGCCTGATAACCTCCACCCCGGATTCGATTTTCGTGGGGCTGCCCAATGCCACCAGCGCCCCCGAGGCGTGGTGGGTCTCGAACCGGTATTTCGAGGTCTTTTCCTGGCTGGAGGCCGGTCGCCTGGTCGGGACGCTCTGGCGCGGAAACCTCGTGATGGCCGCCCGCCTCGACGCGCGACCGCTCACGCTGGACACCCTGGCGACCGCGGCGGTCATTGGGCGTTTCTCCCCTGATGGCCGGTGGCTCGCCTACAACACGCCGGATTTCCAGTCGGCGTGGATTGAGCCGATTCCCCGGACCGGCCAGCGCTATCCCGCGGGGATCGGCGACTACCCCCAATGGCTCTCGCCGACGGAGTTCGTCGTCAGCCTGGAGGAGGGCCGTTTCGATCGGGTTACCGTGGATGCGACCGAGGGGTCTCCGAGGGTGCTTCGCCGGCCCTGGTTCACGGTGCCGCAGTTCGTCGGCATCGCCTCCGGCGGATTCAGCCTCTCACCGGACGGAGAGGTCATCTTCAAGCAGGGCGAGGTAATCGCGCCGGCTCGTTACCTGCGGGTCGTCCCGAACTGGGTGGCCCAGATGAAGCGGGCGGTGGATGAGGCAAACCGATGAACGCGACACCTGAGCGCCTCGCCGCCGCCCTTGCCGACCGCTACCGCATCGAGCGCGAGCTTGGGGCTGGCGGCATGGCCACCGTCTACCTGGCCCAGGACCTCAAGCACGACCGCCAGGTGGCGGTCAAGGTGCTGCG
>JBHEPH010000089.1:0-9181 GCA_046260395.1 Gemmatimonadales bacterium | reverse complement strand
CTACAGTGAGTACTGGGACACCAAGACCTTCAAGATGTACATGGCCGGCAACCGGCGGCAGCGGCAGTTCATGATCATGGCCGCCCGCGAGCTGCAGCTCATGCCGACCACCGAGGGTGGGCTGCAGCAGGCGCTCGACATGACCCATGCCATGGACGGATACCCCGGCATCGAGCACAACCTGCCGATCACACCGCTCTTCCAGGACGTAGTGGAGCTATTCAAGGCCACCCAGACCACCAGCACCCAGACGCTGGTGGTGACCTACGGCGGCCCCTGGGGTGAGAACTACTTCTACACCAACGAGAGCCCGGTCAACAACGCCAAGCTCCGGTACTTCACCCCGCGTGAGGAGTTCGACAGCAAGATCCGGCGCCGCGGCCAGGGTGCCGGCGGCTCCCCGGGCCCGAGCGGCTGGTTCCACCGCAGCGAATACGCCTTCGAGAAGCACTCGGCGTTTGCCAAGGATCTGATCGAGAACGGCGGCCGCGTCGGCATTGGCAGCCATGGCCAGCTCCAGGGACTCGGCTATCACTGGGAACTGTGGCTGGCCCAGAGTGGTGGCATGCGGGAGCACGACGCGCTTCGCGTGGCCACGATCATGGGCGCCGAAGCGCTTGGTCTGAACGGTGACCTCGGCAGTATCGAGGCCGGCAAGCTCGCCGACCTCGTGGTGCTCGATGCCAATCCCCTTGAGAACATCCGGAACACCAACACGGTGCGGTACGTGATGAAGAATGGCAGGCTCTACAATGCGGACACCATGGCCGAGCTCTGGCCCACCGCCGGTGCGGCTCCGGCCCGCCCCTGGGCCAGGACCGAGCCGGTGAACCTTCAGGCCGGCATCCGGTGAGGCGCCCCATGACCACGACTCGATTCCTCCCGGCTCGCGCGCTCCGCCTCCTTGGCAGCGCCGTGGTGCTCTCCGCCATCGCGGGCACGCTGGCCGCGCAGACCCCTCCGGCCACGGGTGCGGGCGCACAGCCGCCACGGCGCCCGCTGCCACTTGATGGCACCCGCACGGCGGAGTTCACTGCCACGACGGGCACGTGGATCTCGCTCGACGTCAGCCCCGACGGGCAGACGATCGTCTTCGACCTGCTCGGTGATCTCTACACCATGCCGATCAGCGGGGGCGCCGCCAGGCCGCTCACCAGCGGCCTGGCGTACGACATGCAGCCACGCTTCAGTCCCGACGGCAAGAAGGTGGTGTTTGTCTCCGATCGGAGTGGGGGCGACAACGTCTGGATCATGTCGCTGGACATGAAGGACACCACCCAGGTCACCCAGGGCAACGGCAACCTGTACGTCTCCCCGGAGTGGACCCCTGACGGCGAGTTCATTGCGGTGAGCCGAGCGGGAGGGCTGGGGGGCGCGCACAAGATCCACATGTACAACATCGCCGGTGGCAGCGGCTTCCAGCTGGTCCGCGAGCCGGCCACGCTCAAGGCGCTCGGCGCCTCGTTCACCTCCGACGGGCGCTACATGTACTACGCGGCCCGCACCGGCGACTGGTCGTACAACGCGGTGCTGCCGCAGTACAGCCTGCGGGTCTACGACCGCGAGCGCGGCACCAACACGACCGTGGCCGGACGCTACGGCAGCGCCTTCCGCCCGCGCGTCTCCCCCGACGGGAAGTGGCTGGTGTACGGCACCCGTCACGATACCGAGACCGGCCTCCGAATTCGCGAGCTGGTCACTGGCGAGGAGCGCTGGCTGGCCTACCCGGTACAGCGGGACGACCAGGAGTCGCGTGCCACAGTGGATGTGCTGCCGGGGTATGCGTACACCCCCGACAGCCGGGCCATCATTACGACGTATGGTGGCGAGATCTGGCGGGTACCGCTCGACGGCGCACCGGCGGTCAAGATCCCGTTCCAGGCCGCCGTGAAGCTGGCGGTGGGCCCCGAGGTCAAGAGCAACTTCCGGGTGGACACGGCCGCAATGGTCACCGCGCGGCAGATCCGCAACCCGGTCGTCTCGCCGGACGGCAAGCGCGTCGTGTTCACCGCGATTGACCGGCTCTGGATCATGGACCTGCCGGAGGGCACCCCGCGGCGCCTTACCACCGCGGATGTCGGGGAGTTCCACCCCGTCTGGGCACCCGATGGGCGCTCGGTAGCGTGGGTGACGTGGCATGACCAGCAGGGCGGCCACATCATGCGCGCCGACGTGAGCGCGCGCACGGTGCGGCCGGTGCAGGTATCGCGGACTGCGGCGCTCTACACCAACCTGGCCTGGTCGCCCGATGGAGAACGGATCGTGGCCACCCGTGGCGCTGCACGCGACCTGCAGGAAGCCGCCGGCTTCTTCGGTGGTCCGCTCGGTGCCACCTTCGTCTGGCTGCCAGCGGCGGGCGGCGATGCCACCGTGATCGCCCCGACCGGCAACCGCGATGGGGCTCATTTCAGCAATGACGGCTCACGGATCTACGCCTACAGCTTCGTGGAAGGCCTGGTGTCGTTCCGGTGGGATGGTACCGACGTGAAGCAACACCTTCGTGTGGTCGGCGCCCCGCCCCCGAACCCCAATCACCCCCACGACGAGCCAGGCATGTTTCTGCCGGGGCGGATCGCGCCTGTTCCCGCCGACATGCTGCATGCCGGTCACCTGGAGCCGAACCCGGTGCCGGTGCCCGCCGGCCTGATCCGGATCTCACCGGACGGCACCATGGCGCTCGCGCAGGTGCGCCGCGACATATATACGATGACGATCCCGATGGTCGGCGGCCCGGTGCCGCAGGTCTCGGTGGCCAACCTGCAGGGCGCCCCCGTGCCGGTGCGCAAGGTGACCGATGTGGGCGGCGAGTTCCCCTCGTGGAGCGCCGACGGACGCACGATATACTGGGCGCTGGGCCGCACCATGGCGAGCTTCAACCTGGACCTGGCCAAGGCCTCAGACGACAGCACCCGCACCGCCGAACGGCAGAAGGCCGACAGCACACGGCGGGCGGCGGCACAGGCGGACACGTTGCGCCGGCTGCAGGCCCGCGTGGACAGCCTGACCCGCGCCGAGGCGGCGGTGCCGGATTCGATCCGTGCGCGGCTCGACTCGCTGCGTGCCAGGGCGACGGCCGACTCTACCATCAAGGCCCGGGCGGACTCGATCGCCAAGGCCGACACCACCAAGAAGGAGCCGCCGCGCGGGTACAAGGCGGAGGAGCGCCGCATTGCGGTGGAGATGCCGCGTGACATGCCCCGAGGCACGGTCGTGCTCCGTGGCGGCCGGGCGGTGACGATGCGAGGCACCGAGGTGATCGAAGATGCCGACGTGGTGGTGTCGAACAACCGCATCGTGGCCGTAGGCCGGCGGGGTGAGGTGACCGTGCCGCGCGGGGCCCGGATCGTGGATGTCAGCGGCAAGACACTGGTGCCGGGCTTCGTGGACGTACACTACCACGCCCAGTGGCTAATTCCCGAGATCCACCCGCAGCAGGCGTGGCAGTATCAGACCAACCTGGCATATGGTGTCACCACAACGCGTGACCCTCAGACTGCCACCACCGACATCCTGAGCTACCAGGACCGGGTGGAGACGGGCGGGATGGTGGGGCCGCGGATCTACTCCACCGGCCCGGGCGTCGGCCTGCCCGACGGCGAGAACATGCGCGACGCCGAGCATGCCAAGACGGTGCTCAGGCGCTACAGCGACTACTGGGACACCAAGACGCTGAAAATGTACATGTCCGGCAATCGCCAGCAGCGGCAGTGGATCATCATGGCGGCGAAGGAGCTGGGGATCATGCCGACCACCGAGGGCGGCCTGGACTGGAAGCTCAACCTGACCCATGCGTTGGACGGCTACCCGGGCATCGAGCACGCGCTGCCGATCGCGCCGATCTTCAACGATGTGGTGGAATTGTTCAAGCTGAGCCAGACCACCAATGCCCCGACGCTGCTGGTGAGCTACGGCGGGCCGTTCGGCGAGAACTGGTTCTACAACACCGAGGACGTGGTGGGCGACCAGAAGCTTGCCCGCTTCATGCCGAAGCAGGAGCTCGACAGCAAGGCTCGGCGGCGCGGCGGCGGCGGCTCACCGGGCCCCGGCGGGTGGTTCCTGGAGGAGGAGCATGTCTTCAAGCGGCACGCCGGTTTCATGAAGCAACTGGTGGAGAACGGCGCCCGCGCGGCAATCGGCAGCCACGGCCAGCTCCAGGGGCTCGGCTATCACTGGGAGCTGTGGGCCATGCAGTCGGGCGGGATGAGCACCCATGACGCGCTGCGCACCGCCACCATACTCGGCGCCGAGGCAATCGGGTTCGGGGAGGACCTGGGGAGCATTGAGGCCGGCAAGCTGGCGGATATCGTGGTGCTGGATGCCAACCCGCTGGAGAATATCCGGAACAGCAACACCGTCCGGTATGTGATGAAGAACGGGCGGATCTATGAGGGGGAGACGTTGAGCGAGGTGCGGCGGTAGGGGCAGCCAAGGGTGGCTGGGAAACGACATTGACACTTTAGATTATCATGATAATTTAAAGTACATGTTTACGAGAGCCCTGCACCTGCCACCCAGCCCCCTGGAGAGCTTCTTCCTCTGGGGCCCCCGGCAGGCGGGGAAGAGCAGTCTGCTCAGGGCCACTTACCCCGGCGTGCCAGTCCGGGACCTGTTGCGCAGCGAGGAGTTTGCCCGCTACAGCCGGGAGCCCGGCCTGCTCCGTGACGAACTCCGGGACGCCCCCCCCGGTTCCCTGCTCATCATTGACGAGATCCAGAAGGTGCCGCCGCTGCTCGACGAGGTCCATTGGCTGATCGAGAATCGCGGCCTGGTGTTCGGGATGTGCGGGTCGAGCGCGCGAAAGGTCCGTCGGGGACATGCCAACCTCCTTGGGGGACGCGCGCTGCGGCACGAGCTCTTCGGCCTCGTGTCGGCGGAAGTTGGTGACCGCTTTGACCTTGGCCGGTTCCTGAACCACGGCTGCCTGCCGCGCCACTATCTGGCGGAAGACCCGGGACCCAGGCTGCGGGCGTATGTTGCCGACTACCTCAAGGAAGAGATCGCCGCGGAGGCACTGGTACGACGGCTCCCCGCATTCGCCGACTTTCTCAGTGCCGCCGCGCTGGCCGACACCGAGTTGGTCAACTACACCACCATCGCCCGCGAGTGCGGGGTCTCGTCGGTCACCGTCAAGGAGTACTACCAGATCCTGGTGGACACCCTCCTCGGTCGGTTTCTGCCCGCCTACACGCGCCGCCCCAAGCGAAGGGTCGTCCAGGCGCCCAAGTTCTACTTTGCTGATGTCGGCGTGGTGAACCGGCTGGCCAGGCGGGGGCGGCTTGAGCCCGGGGGGGAGTTGTGGGGCAAGGCGCTGGAGAACTACCTCCACCACGAGCTGACCGCCTACCTGTCGTACGCGGCGAAGGAGGTTGAGCTGCGTTACTGGCGGCTGGCCAGCGGGCTCGAGGTGGACTTCATCCTGGGCGCGATGGAGGTGGCGGTTGAGGTCAAGAGCACCGCGAAAGCAGGATCCCATCACTTGACTGGGCTCCGTGAGATCCAAGAGGACCACCCCCGCGTGGGCCGGCGAATCCTGGTCTGCCAGGAGCCGCGGCGGCGGGTCACGTCGGACGGCATCGAGATCCTGCCCGTCGGGCGGTTCCTGGAGCGACTGTGGTTGGGTGAGGTCGTGTAGGGAGAGGCCCGCTTCACCCGTGAACGTCACTGGCGGCGGCTGGAGGCGGTTGGCCGGGCCGGTGTCGTCAGCCATGGCCAGATCCAGGGGCTCGGCTATCACTGGGAACTGTGGGCCATGCAGTCAGGCGGGATGAGCACCCATGACGCGCTGCGCACCGCCACCATACTCGGCGCCGAGGCAATCGGGTTCGGTGAGGACCTGGGGAGCATTGAGGCCGGGAAGCTGGCGGATATCGTGGTGCTGGATGCCAACCCGCTCGAGAATATCCGGAACAGCAACACCGTCCGGTACGTGATGAAGAACGGGCGGATCTACGATGGGGAGACGTTGAGCGAGGTGAGGCGGTAGGGGGCTTGACCTCCGGCCAGAGGGGGTAGATTTCGGGAGCCTTGGCTCCGGTGGAGGGCACCGTGCCTCTTCGCTCTGAATCAGACAGGATGGAGATTGTGCGCCGCTGGCAGGCCGGTTTCGCCCACTGGGCGGGACTGGGTCGGTCAGCGGCATTTGTGCACGCAGGTCAGGCCAGACGGAGGTTTGCCCTCAGCGCCTTGAGCGTCGTGGGGCTGTCCAGTGTCTGGGCTCCGGTGGTGTACGCCCAGCAGCGCCCGGTGTACCGGCCGCTCACGGACTTCCTGCGCATCGAGGCCGCACAAGTCATCGTTGGTGACGAGAACGCCCGCGGTCCTGCGCTCTTCGGGGACATCCACGGCGTGACAGTGGACGGCCAGGGCAACCTCTACGTGCTTGATTTCAGCGACCGCAGCGTGCGCGCATTCAGCCGGACCGGCCAGCACCTGGGATCGGCCGGGCGTCAGGGGCGGGGGCCGGGTGACCTTATCTCGCCGCTGACCATCTGGCACGATGGGCGTGAGTTCTTGTATATCGTGGATCAGATAGACGGGGTGTCACGCTTCCGGACCGGTGCCGGGGCACCGAGATACGACACGCGATTTGCTGCGGAGCTCCAGCCCAAGTCAATTTGTGGGATAGGCGGGCAATTGTATGTCGGGGCTGTCACCGAGAGTGGCATTGTCCACGCTATCACGACTGATGGCCGGATCCTGCGCTCGTTTGGTGGGCGGTTCCGTTCCGACTCGATCCCTGGCGTGCAGGAAGCGCTCAACATGAGTCAGCTCAAGCTCGCCTGCGACGAGCAGGCAGGCCGGATTTTCGTCGCCGAGGGTGCAAACTCGCGCGTCCGTGGATATGAGGCCGGCGGGCGACTGCTCTGGGAGTCGAAGCTCCCCGAGTACGACGGAACCACCGCCGGAGTCAATCGCAATCCGCGTGGTATCGCATTTTTCTACGGGAGCCATCAGACACGCACGGTCACCCGAATCGGCCGCAATCTGCTTGTCGTCCAGGCGCGCCACGTAAGCCGGCGAAGGAACCCGGCCAACCCGATGGCGTTGCTCACGACCGATCATGACATCGTGACCTGGGTCCTGTCGGCGGCGACCGGGCAGGTGCTCACGCGCCAAGGCGGCGCGCCCTTCCTCTCACTCAGTCGTGGCGACCTGACGGTTGGCTATGTGGGGGAACCGCTTCCACAGGTGATGCTGATGCGCGTCGAACCGAGGAGGTAGGGTTTGAAGGACGCGTCGGGCGAGCGCGCCCGTCCGCGCGCCCCTACGACAGCACCCCCAGCCACACCCTCTCAAACCCCTCGCGCACCTCGGCGGGGGGTTCGCCTTGCAGGAGCCGCAGTGCCAGCCCATCCAGGGCGGCACCCAGCACCACCGCCTCTTCAGCCAGATCGGCTTCCGACGCGTCCAGCGCACGGGCGGCCGCCGTCGTCAGGCGGATATCATCCGCCGTTCCAGCACGACTGGTCGATGGGCCAAAATACCGGACCATGTCCAGCCAGGCCCCAAACCTCCCGCTCTGAACCTCACCCACCATGACCTCCCACAACGCGTCAAGAGCCGCCGCCCCTGAATGCCCCCCCAGCACCGTCAACCGATCCTCCCGGCGCTGGAACTCCACCCGTTTCCTCACCTCCGCCAGCAAGGTGTCCTTGCTGCCGAAGTGATAGTGGATCAAGCCTTTAGCGCAGCCAGCTCCATCCGCCACCTTGTCCACTGACCAACCGGCCAGGCCGGCGGTGCCAAGAAGATCGGTAGCCGCAGTGATGATATCGTCTCGCATGGTGGTCATGAGGGTAATATCGTGCTGACTGGTGGGTCAGTCAAGGCGGGCACCCCACGGGCATTCCGGAGGAATGCCCCTACGCGCGGTTCCTTGGTGCGAGCGTCGGACGTCGCCCCATCCCCCCGCGGCGTTTACCCAACCATCACGGTCCCCCCGCGCCGCCCATCCGCCCGGTCCTGCCCGCCCTGACCGTCCTGTCCGTCCGCCTGTCCGCCTGTCCGCCACCCATGAAACATCCTGCAACGTGATCACGTATACTTATGAAACGTCGGGGGCCTCTGAGCTCCCAACATCGTCACTGAGCCTGGGGTCCCGGACGGAGTCTATGAGCGCAACCCAACCCGCAGCACAGCCCTCGCTGCCCCACGTCTTTTCCCCGCTGGCGCGCACTCTCCTGGACGCGTTCAGCGAGGGCGTGATCGTCTTTGACAGCACTGGCAAGGTCATCTACGTCAACGGCGTGGCGAAGGACGCCCTGCCGCGGGACTTCGACTTGAAGCGCCCCTCCGACGAGCTGCTGCCGGAGCTTGCCGAGTTCGGTGGCCGGCTCCGTACGCTGCGGGTTGGGGAGCTGGAACTCGGCGAGGCGGTGTTCCTGCCGGCCAAGGAGGAGCCCTCCACCCTGGCCGATCGAGAAAAGGACGCCATCGTCCAGTCACTCGAAGCCCACGAATGGCGGCTGGCCGAGACGGCCAAGAGCCTGGGCATCAGCCGGACCACCCTCTGGCGGCGCCTCCGGGCCTACGGCCTCCACCGGGACGGGCGCAGCAAGTGGGCGCAGGCCTCCTAACCCCGCTCCTGCTGGCCCTCGCGCCAGCCGCGGCGCAAGCACCTCTCGACACCCTCGCCTTCGCGACTCCCGCCACCCGCACGGTGGTCCAGCGCGCCATTGTGCGCCACCGGGCCCAGGACTCCCTGGTCCAGGACTATCGCGCCACCCTTCGTTACCGCCTGAGCGTCTCGATCGGCCAGCGGCGCTGGGCACGGATTGCCCCGACGGCTGTTGAGGAACAGGAGGCGATCGTCCAGTGGCAGCGCCCCAACGACCTGCGCGTGGACTTCCTGGGCCGCCGCTCCCGCAGCCGCTCGGGCGACATGAACCTGAACTCCACCTTCAGCAACCCCTGGTTCGTGCCCCGCTCGCTCGGCGACTCGGTGCGGATCTTCGGCAACGAGTTCCCTGAACGTGCCGCCCTGCACCCCCTCGCCGCCGACGCGCCGGAATGGTACCGCTACTCCCTGGGGGACAGTCTCTCGATCGCCATGCCCAATGGGGAATCTGTCACGCTGGTGAGTGTGGAGTTCGCCCCGCGCCTGGTGGCGCCCGCCCTGATTGTCGGGCGGCTCTGGCTTGACGCGGCCACCGCCGAGGTGGTGCGGCTGTCATTTCAGTAT
>JBHEPH010000088.1:9118-9360 GCA_046260395.1 Gemmatimonadales bacterium | reverse complement strand
GCCATCGCCTATCGCATCCAGGCCCGCCGGGGCCAGGAGATCCACTTCACCATGGAGCTCCCCGGCGACAGCACCACGCAGGTCTTCCTCGACGCCTGGGAACTCGATGACTCCGGCGAGGGCGGAGGTCCCCGCCTGGTCGAGTCCTCGGAGGACGAGAGCCGCTCCCTGGTAATCGAGCCCCGCCGCGACGGCGCCTACATCCTTCGTGCCCAGCCGGAACTCCTCCGCGGCGGCCGCTT
>JBHEPH010000088.1:3273-9108 GCA_046260395.1 Gemmatimonadales bacterium | reverse complement strand
CGGCAGCCGCTTCGGCGCCTCCCGTGACGGCGGCCGGCGCGCCCATCACGGCGTGGACATCTTTGCCCCCCGGGGCACTCCCGTGGTGGCGGTCAGCCCCGGCACCGTGAACCGCGTCGGCACCAACAATCTCGGCGGCCTGATCGTCTGGGTCCGCGACGATTTCGGCAACCGGCTCTATTATGCCCACCTCGACAGCCAGTCGGTCACCTCCGGCCAGCGCGTGGAGGTCGGCGACACGCTCGGCACGGTCGGCAATACCGGCAACGCGCGCACCACGCCACCGCACCTGCATTTCGGGGTGTATCGGCGCGGGGAGGGCCCGGTGGATCCCTGGTGGTTCATCCACCAGCCGCGCGGCACCCCGCCGCGGCTGGTGGCCGACACCACCAATCTCGGTGAATGGGTGCGGGTGCGCGCCAATCTGGCCGTCCTGCGCGACGCGCCGGGGGCCCGTGCCGATTCTGTCCGGGCGCTCGATCGCCACACCACCGCGCGAGTGGTTGCCGCTATCGGGGAGTGGTATCGCGTGCGGCTGCCCGACGGCACCGCCGGCTACCTCAGCGCGCGAGCCATGGAACGGGCCGGCACCGCGATCGCCGCCGCGGAGTTTACGCCGGCTGATTCAGTGCTGACCCGGCCGGCCCACACCGGTGAACGCACCGTGGTGCTCGAGGGCACCCGCGCCGGGGGAAGCATCGCGGTGTTCGGCCGCTTCGAGGGGTTCCTGATGGTGCGCACGCCGAACGGCGTGAATGGGTGGCTGGAGGGGGCGGACGGATCCCTGTAGGGGCCGATCGGGGTGCACCTGTAGGGGCCGACCGTGGTCGGCCCTATGGCAACGCGGCCCCCCGGGTCAGGGCCGACCACGGTCGGCCCCTACGGGTGTCCGGCGATGATTACATCAGGGCCGACCACGGTCGGCCCCTACGGGCGTCCCGCGATGATTACATCAGGGCCGGCCACGGCCGGCCCCCACCGCCCACACAATCCCCCCCGCCAGATGGTCCAGGAACGCCGGCTCGGAGTAGCTCTCGGCCGTGTGCCCCAGCGCGGTGTACCACGCGCGGCCGCCGTCCACCTCACGCGACCAGGCCATCGGATGTGGTGAACCCATCCGGCCGCCATTGTACGAACTCTCATCAATCATCAGCAGGATCGACGCGCCGTCCGGCGGCTGGGATCGGAAGTCGTACCACTCGTCCACGCGCACCCAGGGGTCCGGAAGGCAGCGGGTGGAGGGGTGGGTGGAGTCTGCGACGGACAGCCGCCCCTCCTGAATGGCCGGATGTCGCGCAAACCAGGCCCCCATGAGGCGGCCGTACCAGGGCCAGTCATACTCGGTGTCGGCGGCGGAATGCACGCCCACAAAGCCGCCCCCATCTTGAATAAAGGCTTCGAACGCGGCCTGCTGGGCGTCCTCGAGGATGTCGCCGGTTGTGTTGAGGAAGATCACCGCCGCGAACGGCGCCAGTGACTCGGTGGTGAAGCGCTCAGGATCCTCGGTGTGCTCCACACCGAATCCCAGCTGCGCGCCGATCAGGCGGACGGCCTGGACCCCGGCTGGAATCGAGCCATGACGGAAGCCGGTGGTGCGGGTGAAGACCAGGACCCGCGGATTGCCCTCGACAGGCGGGTGGCAAGACACCCACGATTCGGCGACCTGCGCGCCGGAGTCCCCGGGTGACGCGCAGCCGAGCGTGACGGTGATCGTGGTCGCCGCCAGCAACAGGCGTCGCCACCAGGACCGTCTGCGGTGAACCGCTACCGCCCAGTCCAGCGGAAGGAGTTCTGGATGGGCGACGCAAACAGGTCCGCCCCTTCCAGGCCAGTCATGGCGAAGAGCGGGCGGCGCGACCGGGCCGCCGCGCGAACGACAGCGGACCAGTCGCTGGTCGAGGGGGCGCTGGCCAGGGCCAGCGTCACCTGGGCCTGGACCTCGCGCTCGGAGCCATTGAGCGCGTCCTCCCCTATCGCCTCGAGAAGCGTGCTCAGGTCGACGGTCTCGGCGGGCACCGCGAGCACCACCAGCCGGACGGACTCCGACCGCGACACCACGCGGCTCGTGGTGACTGCTTGTGGCGCCGAGCAGATGAATTGTCCCACGCGCCACCGGTTGGCGGGCGAGGTGGTCCAGAATTGTCCCGGATTCGTCAGCAGGCAGGTGTTATGGGCGTACGAGGTGGAATGTTCAACCGTCCAGGATGGTTCGCCAAGGATCCAGGGTCCACGGGGAGCCAGCGGGAGGCGTGCCTCGCCAGCCGGCAGCAGCCCGTCACTCTGGTGCAGCAGCCGCACGGCCCCCTCAACCGTCACCCCGAGCACCATGATGGCGCGCGGCTGGGCCAGGTCCACCACCACTTCCTGGGGGCGCACCCGCTTGACAGTGAAGTCTTCCTGGGCCGTTATCGTGGCCGGGGCGATGGAGAGAAGCAGAGCGGGGACGAACAACATTGAGACCGCAGCATGGAATCGCGGCATCTGACACTCCCGGAACGGGGATGCTGTAACATGGGAGGAACCCCCGCGGGCCGCAAGCGGTCGCGGGGTCCTGCCCACGACACGTGGCGAGGCCTATGGCTGCCGGCTGCTCGGGATCATGAGGTGCGCATACGGCGTCCCGGCCCACATCACGTAGGGGCCGCCGTGGCTGTGGTCGGTCGGCAACCCCTCCAGGTGGCGCGGGTCGGGCACGACGATCATCAGGTGCGGACCGTCGGCGGGCCATTCGGCGCCATCGGGCGGGGCGACGGCGAAGGGGTCGGTGTTGCTGGCGAAGAGGCCACCCTGGAGCATGTAGGACACGCCCACGGTGCTGATTTGCGGCGTCTCCCGCGCCATGTAGGCGCCGAACCACTGCTGCCACGCCCCATCCACGCAGATCGGGGCATCACCCGGGACAGCCGGATTGTCGTCGGGCATGCACATCCAGCCGTTGGTGCCGGCGCGCAGTTCGACCATGGCCCCGGCCGAATCCCAGTCCATGATGGTCGCATCGGTGGCCACCGCGGCCGGGGCGGCACTCATGGCGATGCCGATCCGGTCGGTGGGAGCGGGCGGCACCGTCTCCGCCATCTCGGCGTCGGGAGATGGGGCGGGCTCACAGGCCGCGAGGCACGCGGTGAGGACGGCGATCTGGAACGAGCGGAACATGGCTACCTCCAGCGATGGGATGGAAGGGTTCGGCCCCCAGAGGCTAGCGACCCGGCAAAAGTGCCTCGTACACCACCGCTTCGACTTCCTTTTCGATCGAGGTCGTGGGTGGCACGAACGGGACGTACTGGGCCCACACCATCCCGATCAATGCTTCGGTCGGGTCGATCCAGAAAAAGGTGTAGGCGTAGCCCATCCAGCGGTACACCCCGGGGGCATCATTGATCGGGGTGGCCGCAGCGTCCACCAGGACGCCACCCCCGAAGCCGTGGCCGAGTCCGGGATGCACGAGGGCCCCGAGGACGGCCTCGCCCAAGGGGAGCGGCACGAGCTCCGCCGGCAGGTGGTTCTGGAGGATGGCCCTGGCGCTGGCCTCGGAGAGCACCCGCTGGCCGTCCAGCTCGCCGGCGTTGAGGAGCATCTGGGCAAAGCGCAGGTAGTCGGCCACGGTGGAGACCAGCCCGCCGCCGCCAGCCGTCAGCCGCTGGCCGGGGCCATAGTCGCCGCACACCGGGGCCGGCATCGGCGCCAGCGCACCGCCGTCACCGGGGACATACAGCGTGGGCACCCGAGCCTCGCTGCCGGCCGGAAAGGTGAACCCCGTCTCCGTCATGCCCAGCGGAGCGAAGAGGTGCTCCTGGAGGTACGCCTCGAACGACTGGCCGGCTGCCACTTCAATGACGCGGCCCATGATGTCGAGGCCGACGCCATAGTTCCAGGCGGTGCCGGGGTCGAACTTGAGGGGGAGCCCCGCCACCCGGTCGGCGAAGACTTCCAGGGTCGAGCCCCAGTCAAAGAGATTGGTCTGGCCGTACAGGGTATCCACCGGGTGCGTGTCGAACATCCCGTAGGTCAACCCGCTGGTGTGCACGAGCAGGTCCCGCACCGTGACGGCGCGGGCGGGCGCGCGCAGGACCGGCTGGGCGGCGGAACCACCAGCGTACACCTGCATCGTCGCGAAGGCCGGGATGTACTTCGACACCGGATCATCCAGCGCGATCGCCCCGCGTTCCACCAGCTGCATCGCAGCCACGGCGGTGACCGGCTTGCTCATCGAGCAGATCCTGAAGATTGCGTCGGTGGGCATCGCGTCACCGCGCGCCAGGTCCATGACGCCGTAGCTGTCCAGGAACGCCAGGCGGCCCTGTTTCGCCACCGCGACGACGGCGCCGGCGATGCGCCCCGCATCGAGGTGACCCTGCACCACGCCACCGATGGCGTCCAGCCGCCCCGCATCGAACCCCACCTCGGCGGGGTCGGCCATGGGCAGGCCGACGGTGGGCCCGGGCGGGTCGGCGGGGGCGCAGGACAGCAGGCCGGCCAGGAGACCGGGCACCACAACAAGCCGAGAGAGTCGGGGTGAGGCGGGCGGGGGGAGTGGCATTGGTTCGGCTCCAGAGAGGGGCAAGGGTGGCCGGACCAGTGATGGTACGACAACGCCGCGGGGATGTCTAGAGGAGGGAGGGGGGCGCGTGCCGGGAAGAGAACCCCGTGGGTGCCCTGCAGGCGCCGCGCCGCAGGGATCGGTGAGGGGCTCACGCGGAGCCGCGGAGACGCGGGGGTGGGGGCAAGCGATCGTCCGCGGCGGCGGCACGATGGGTGTCACCCCGGGGAGCCCCATGCACCGCATGGGGCTCCGCAAGCCAGCAGCCGGCGCAACCAACGCCCCGCCGCATGCGGCGGGGCATGGGATATGGCATGGATTGTCTGCGGCGGCCCAGGCGGTGCCTGGGCCGCCGCGATGTGACGCCCATCGTGCAACCGTCTGGCCGCAGATGCGCGGGCGCGCCGCACTTGTGGGGCCTGCGTCGGCCAGTTGCCACCAACGCTCGCCGAGCGTAGACTCCTCACCATGGATCGGACCTTCGCCGTAGACGAATTGACGGCTCAGGAGCGGATTGAGCTCATTGGGCGTCTGTGGGACAGCCTCGACCCGTCGGCCGCTGCGCCGCTGACGCCTGCACTTGCGGCTGAACTCGATCGCCGCGAGGCGGAGGCCGATGCGGCCCCCGGGGCCGGCGAGCCGTGGCCAGAGCTCCGGGACCGGCTCCGCAAGAAGCTCGGATAAGTGCGGCAGTTGCTCGTCCGCCCGATCGCCAGGGCGGAGATCGAGGCGGCCTTCGACTGGTATCTCGAACGATCAGCGGCCGTCGCCTCGCAATTCCTTGACGCAATTGATGGTGGACTGACTCGGATCACGGAGATGCCTGAGGCACAGGCGATCATCCGGGGCCGCCTGCGGCGGGTACTGCTCCATCGCTTTCCCTACGCGATTTACTACAAGGTGTACCCTTCCCGCATCAGTGTGGTGGGCGTCATCCACGGCCATCGTCACCCCGCTACCTGGCTGAGTCGCAGCGCGTTGTAGCTCGGCCGTCGGCCTCGCAATCCACAGGGCCGTCACGAAACCCCTGCGCAGCCGATCTGTCATCCTGAACCCCTGCGCAGGAGGGTGAGGGATCTCAAACTCCTCCTCCACCCGACCCGTGAGATCCCTCGCCTGCGCCTGGCGCCGGCGAAGGGCTCACGCGGAGCCGCGGAGGGCGCGGAGGGTGAGGGTGAGCGACTGTCCGCAGCGGCGGCACGATGGGCGCCACCTCGGGGAGCCCCATGCACCGCATGGGGCTCCGGGAACCGGCAGCCGGCCCATCGCAAGCCCCGCCGCATGCGGCGGGGCATGGG
>JBHEPH010000088.1:0-3263 GCA_046260395.1 Gemmatimonadales bacterium | reverse complement strand
GAATGGATTGTCTGCGGCGGCCCAGGCGGTGCCTGGGCCGCTCCGGTGTGACGCCCATCGTGCATCCGTCTGGACGCAGTTGTGCGGGCGCGCCCACAGGTCCTTGGCGGGAAGAAAATCCTGGCAGGGCGCCGGGAACCGGATGGGTTCCTGTGGATCGGCGTCGCTGCCCTCGCAACGCCCTGACGCGCCGGCGCACCGTCACCACCCCGGGGGCTTCCGGAAAGGCCCCACGCTGTCGCGGAGCGAATCGGCGAATTGGCTTGCCTTCAGGGCTCCCGGCCGAATCTGTTTGAAGAATGAGGCGGCCTTGCTCAGCACGAATGACGGATGCCGCTGGGGGTTCAGCACGCCAACCGGCTTCTGCAGGCGGCCACGGACCAGGCGGACGGGTTCCAGCAGATCTGAATCATTCGTGATCAGGGCCGCGCAATCGTACCGGCCTTCGTACCCATCGGCGATCAGGTGGGTGGCCAGGTTGACGTCAGAGCCTTTCTCCTCCGTCTTGATGACCTCCGCGTAGCGAGCGCCCCCCGGAGGGGGGGATGCCAGCGGCAGCTTGACGACGTGGGTGAGGTAGTGCCCAAAATGGACTTCGACCAGGGTGAGTGTACCCAGCGCCCTCAGGTAGAGCGGCTGCCGGTTGGGCTGATCCGGGTCACCTGGGCGAGCCGCGACCCGCGCCGTGAAGTACTTGATCCCGACGAGTTGGTTGTGACTGGCGAGCAGGCGCCGCGCCAACTGCTCGAGGTCGAGCCATCGGTAGGGGGACCCCCTGAGGGAGCCGTAGTCCAGATTGAAGGCATCGACGTACACGATGGTGCGCATCAGTGGCCCCTGAAAAAGCAAAGGCCGCCTTGCGGCGGCCTCGCACCCTGCGCCGAAGCGACAGGGGGGGTAGTTCCCTGAAGATAGCGCTTTGCCGTGGGTGGTCAAGCCGGCGCAGTGGCCGACCGGCCTTTCCAGAGCCTGCGGCTCGGGATGACCCCGATGTCTGGGCGCGCCTGAGGGGCGCACAGAGGGTGCGCCCCTACAGGCGCGCCCCACCATCCGCCTATTATCCCCCATGCCCCCCCACGACCTCCCGACCGCCCAAGCCCGCCTCCGCGCCCTCGCCGAAGCGTGGGCCGGACCGGTGGCCACCGAGAAGTCCGCCTTCCAGCCCTGGATGCTCCGCTTCTGCGAGGCCCTCGGCGTCCCGACCCCCGACCCGCCATCGCCGGAGTACCAGTTCGAGCTCAACGTCAAGCTCGTGGACCGGACAGGGGGGAGTCACGAGGGGTTCATTGACCTCTACAAAGCCAACCATTTCGCCCTCGAAGCCAAAGCCTCCGGCGTCGCCGCCGAGAACGACCAGCCCCTCCGCAAGGCCTTCGGACAGGTCCGCAACTACGTCTCGCACGTTAAGGGTACGCTCCCGCCTTTTTTGATGGTGGTGGATGTCCCCCGCACCCTTATCGTGTGGGATCGCTGGAGCGGCGAGTATGGCGGCTTCCCGGCCGGCCGGCGGATTCCCCTGGGCACCCTCCACGAGCGCCCCGACGACATCCGCCTCCTGCAGGACATCTGGGCCAACCCCGCCGCGCGTGACCCCCGGGGGAGGGCGCAGCAGGTGTCTCGCGAGATTGCCGCCAAGCTGGCCGAACTCTCCGCCGCCTTTTCCGGCCGCGGCCACGACCCCGAACAGGTCGCCCGCTTCCTGATGCGCTGCGTCTTCTGCTTCTTTGCCGAAGACGTGGAGCTCCTCCCCAGGGGCCTCTTCAAGCGCACCCTGGAGACCGCCCGCACCGCCGGCGGCCCCGAGCGCGTGGCACAGGTCCTCACCAACCTCTGGGAGACGATGGACGCCGGCGGCAGCTTCGGCGCCGACCTGATCCACCGCTTCAACGGCCACTTCTTCCAGGCGGTGGACGCCCTCCCCCTGGAACCGGCCGACGTCTCCCTGCTGATCGAGGCCGCCGCCTTCGACTGGAGCCGCGTCGAGCCCTCGATCTTCGGCACCCTGCTGGTGCGCGCTCTCGACCCGAAGGAGCGTCACCGGCTCGGCGCCGAGTACACCCCGCGAGAGTATATCGAGCGACTGGTGGAGCCGACGGTGGTGGAGCCGCTGCGCCAGCGGTGGACGGCGGTCCAGGCCGCCGTGCTCCAGCTCACCGGCACCGAGGGGAAGGCGCCCGCCCGCATCAAGAAGGATCGCGACGCCGCCATCAAGGAGCTGCTCGGCTATCACGCGTGGCTGAGGGGTCTGCGGTTCCTGGACCCGGCCTGCGGCAGTGGGAACTTTCTGTATGTGACGATGGCGGCGGTCAAGCGGATCGAGCTGGAGGTGATCAGCGAGCTGGAGCGGGTGCGGGGGCGGAGCCAGGTGGAGCAGGTGCTGGAGGAGGTGCATCCGCGGCAGTTCCACGGGATCGAGGTGAAGCGGTGGGCGCGGGAGATCGCCGAGCTGACACTGTGGATCGGGTATCACCAGTTCTGGCGGGAGACGCACCGGGGGCGGACGCCGCCGGAACCGATCCTGGAGGACACCGGGACGATCGAGTGTCGCGACGCGGTGCTGGCGTGGGACGACATCGTGCACCGACCCGAGAAGGACCGGCCCGACCCGGAGCCGCGGATTGTGCATCCGGTGACCGGCGAGCTGGTGCCCGACCCCACCGCGACGTTGCCGTATTACGAGTATGTCGGTGCTCGGCAGGCGGAGTGGCCGGAGGCGGACTTCATTGTGGGGAATCCGCCGTACGTAGGGAACGCGAGAATGCGAGATGCTCTCGGTGAGGGCTATACCGAAGCGCTCAGGGGCGCCTATCCGGAGGTTCCGGAGGGGGTCGATCTCGTTATGTACTGGTGGTTCCGAGCTGCACGGGCTGTGGCCCATGGTCGGACACTTCATTCCGGTTTGCTGACCACTAACTCAATCGTGCAGCCACTCAACCGTCGGCTCTTGACGCACCCAGAGCTTGCTCGTGCCGGCGTGTCATGGGTAGTGCGGGACCATCCTTGGGTAGATGAGGCTGATGGGGCAGCGGTGCGGGTATCTATGACCGTGGTCTCCCTTTTGCCCACGCAAGTTGACGTCGTAACCGTAGATGATGAGGGTCAAGTCCTCAGTGCTACCACCGTAACCTCACTCAACCCCGACCTCACAGCCGATGCTGATGTTGCGACGACAAGCACGACCTCGCTTCTCTCCAACCGTGGCCTGAGTTACCGTGGGGTCGCACTCGTCGGTGAAGGATTCCTTGTGCCAGGAGATGGTGTAG
>JBHEPH010000087.1:0-9802 GCA_046260395.1 Gemmatimonadales bacterium | reverse complement strand
TCGCCTTCACGACCGATCGTGGTCCGGAGACGGATTTTGACCGGCTGACCCTTGGCAACTACCGGGTGGGACTCCTGGACATTGCCAGCGGGCGTGTGACCCTGCCCGAGGGGATGGGCGTGGGCAAGAACGCCAGCCCGCAGTGGTCCCCCGAGGGGAGTGTCATCGCCTTCGTCTCCGACCGGAACGGGATCAACAATATCTACCTGCACGACATCACGACCGACGCGACAACCCGCCTCACCGATTTCTACACCGGCGTCAGCGGGCTGACCCCGCTCAGCCCGGTCCTGAGTTGGGCCCAGGGGGCTGATCGCCTGGCGTTCGTGTACTTCGAGAAGGGCAAGTACGACGTCTACACGATGAACAATCCGCGGCTGGTGGGCCGCCAGTCCGGTATCGCGGTGGCGGCCGACGAGCCGGTTGCCCCGGTGATCCAGCCGGCGGCCGCGGCCACGCCGGCGCCGGTGGTGGCCGAGCCGGCCCCGCAGGTGCTGGGCAGCACCACGGTGTATCGTGGCCAGGAGGGGTTCCGGCCAGCCAATCAGCTGCGCGCCGGGGACGACTCCAACATGGTGCGCCCGCTGCAGGTGGCCAGCGTGCTCGGGTCGGCCGAGATCGGCGCCCCCGACACGACCGAGTTCACGCTCCGGGAGTATCGCTCCCGCCTGGAGCCGTCGCAGGTGCTGCGACCCTCGATCGGCTACACGCGGGACAATTTCGGGCGGGGCGTCACCGGCCAGGCCGGCGTCCTGCTCGACGACATGCTCGGCAACCGGCAGGCCATGATCGCCGCCTCGTTGAACGGACGGGTGGAGGAGACCCAGTTCGTGGCCGCCTACCAGAACCTGGGACGGCGCTGGAACTGGGGGGCGTCGCTGAGCCAGGACCCCTACTTCTTCTACAACGGGGCGTTCATCGAGACCACGCCCAACTCGCGTGACGCGGCCTACGTCACCCAGATCCGCCGCATCATCTACCGCCAGGCGACCGCCAGCACCGCCTACCCCTTCAGCCGGTTCCAGCGGGTGGAACTCGGCCTGAACCTGGTCCAGCTCGACGATGCCGTCCTCGAGATCGTGGAGCCGTTCGACGTCGTGACCGGCTTTCCCATTGCACCGGCCAGCCTGCGGACCGAGCGGCTCGGCAGTGTCGCCTTCGCGCAGCCCAGGGCTGCGTTCGTCTTCGACAACTCGCTCTCCAATTACGTCGGCACCTTCCTCGGCAAGCGCTATCGGTTCGAGGTGTCCCAGGCGCTCGGTGGCTGGAGCTTTACGCAGGGACTGGCCGACTACCGCCGGTATGACCGGCTCTTCGGGCCGTTCACCCTGGCCACCCGGGGGCTCTACTTCGGCCGCATGGGCAGGGACGCCGACAACTTCACCTTCTTCGGCGGCTCCACGGACCTGATCCGCGGCTACACCTACGGGTCATTCACACGCAACGAGTGCGCCCCGGAGAATCCCGACGTCGCCACCGCGTGCCGCAACTTCGATGCGCTGGTCGGCTCCCAGCTGGCGGTGGCGAGCGCGGAACTACGCTTCCCGCTGCTCTACGCCGCCCTGGGCTTCCTGCCGATCGGTTTCCCGCCGATCGAGGGCGCCCTGTTCTACGATATCGGCATGGTCTGGGACCAGAACAGTACGTTCAAGTGGCGCCGCGACGAGGGCGACGACCCGTTGCTGGTGCGGGTCCCGCTGCAGACGCTTGGGGTCTCGGCGCGCACCAACGTGCTCGGCATTGCCATCCTGCGCGTGGACTACTCCGTGCCGCAGCGCCGAACCGGCATGAAGGGCTTGTGGACCCTCAGCCTGTCGCCCGCCTTCTGATCCGGCCCGTTCGGGGGAGCGCCGTGCTGGCGCTCCTCCTCCTGTCCGCCTGTGGCAGGGAGCCCGAGCGAGCCGCCCCACAGCCGCTGCCAGCCCTCGCCGGTCCCTCCACCCTGCTCCGGCTGCCCCGCGACGGGGGCGAGGTCGTCGCCTACGTGCCCGAGGATCTGCGCGAGGCCGGCTGGACCTCCGCCGGACGGCTGGGTCCCCTCCGGCGCCCGCTCGGGGCCGACCTGGACGAGCGGATGGTGCTGGCGGTCGATACCGCCGGCAATCTCGTAGCAGTGGACCTGGATACCCGCTCCGTTCGCGGCAGCATCGTGCGCGGCGTGGCCGCCGCGACCCTGGCCGGGGACGGTTCGGTCTACGTCGTCGATGCCAGCGGCGCCGTCACCCACCTGCTGCGCCGCATGCCGTCGCGTTTCCGCGCGTCGCTGCCGGGCCCCCCGAGCCAGCTCTTCGGCGCCCTGAATGATCGCCTGATTGCGGTCACCACCGGCGAGGTGCCCACGGTGGTTGTGGTGGAGCATGATGCCGAGTTCGAGCCCTACGTCGTGCCGGCGGGCGAAGCCGCCGCCACCCTCTGGGCCGACCTCCTGGCCATCGCCGCCGATACGGCGGTGGTGTTCTACGACGCGCAACGCCGCACGCCACGCCCCTCGCTGCGCATCAATGGCGGGGCCCGGTCGGTCGCCTTCAGCCCCTCCGGCGACCGGCTCTATGTGGCCCGGGCCCGCCCGGATCTCCTGGTCTTTGATCGTTTCAGCCTGGAGCGCATGGCCACGGTGGAGCTGCCATCCCCGGCCTCCGCCATCCGACCGGACATCAGCGGCCGCTGGGTCATGCTCCGCGCCGAGGGGGGCGATTCCATCGACATCGTGGATGCCACCGTCAACCGGGTGGTGGCCCGCCTGCCAGGGCAGTGGCACGAGGATCTCCCCCTGGTGGCCGGGGCGGCCACTCTGATCCTGCGCAACGGCGACACGGTGGAGGCCTGGGACCTCGCGCAGGCTACACCCCAGCGCCGCGGCACGATCCCGGACGGTGCGCGGGATTTCTGGAGCACGATCGCCTGGGTCCCACCCGCGCGGGCCGTCGAAATTGCCGAGGCCGCCGAAACGACCGCCGTCGTGCAGGACAGCGCCATCGTGTTCGGGGTGATTCCCACCCCCGAGTTGACCCCACCGAGCCGGGTCTTCCTGCAGGTGAGCAGCTCCCAGAACGCCGCCTGGGCCCGCGAACTGGCCCGTCAGCTCGCGGCGGGTGGCTTCCCGGCGGTGGTCCGGGACCCACAGGCGGCGGATGACGGATACCGCGTCCTGCTCGGTCCCTATCCGAACCGCGAGGTGGCCGAGGAGGCAGGGCGACGGCTCGGCCGGCCCTATTTCGTACTGACCGATCCCGGGGCCCTGGAGCAGCGCTGACCCGGGGTCGGGCCTCGATCCCGGCCCACCCCCCGACTATCTTTGGTCCCTCTCCGGAGGCCCTATTCCGCAACGGGCCCCGGCGCCTCTTGGCCACCAGGATTCCTGCAGATGAAGCTGACCAAGCTGGAGCTCTCCGGCTTCAAGTCCTTTGCTGATACGATGTCCCTCAGCTTCGAGGATGGCGTCACCGCCATCGTCGGCCCCAACGGCTGCGGCAAGTCCAACGTCTCTGACGCGGTGCGCTGGGTGCTCGGTGAGCAGTCCGCGCGGCTGCTCCGAGGCGGCAAGATGGAGGACGTCATCTTCCAGGGGTCAACCCACCGCCGCCCGGTCAACGTCTGCGAAGTGTCGCTCTTCCTCGACAACAGCGATAACACCCTCCCGGTGGCGTACCAGGAGGTGGTGATCACCCGGCGGCTCTCCCGGTCCGGGCAGAGCGACTACCTGCTGAACCGGGCGCCCTGCCGGCTCCGGGATATCCAGGACCTGCTGCGCGGCACCGGCATGGGCAGCGACGCCGGGGTGGTCATCGAGGCCAAGATGATTGACCTGCTCCTGTCGGACCGTGCCGATGAGCGGCGCTCGCTCTTCGAGGAGGCGGCCGGCATCGGGCTCTACCGCGATCGCAAGCACAGTACCGAGCGCCGCCTCGAGGAGACCCAGGTCGATCTCCAGCGGCTGGAGGACCTGATCGCCGAGGTCCAATCCCAGATCCGGAGCCTCGCGCGCCAGAAGGGGAAGGCCGAGCGGCACGTCAAGCTGACCGAGGAGAAGTTTGCGGTCCAGGTCACCCTGGCCACCCGCATGCTGGCCGACCTCGAGACCGACGTCGCCGAAATGCAGGCGCGCCACGCCGAGTTGGCGGTGGAGCTGCCGGCGCTGCGCACCACGATCGCCGAGCAGTCCGCAGCCCGCGATGAGCGGGCCACCCAGCGTACCCTCGCCGAGGCCGAGCGCTCCCGCCGGATGCAGGAGGTGAGCGAGGTTCAGGTGGCCCTCGGGCGCCTCGAGGGCGATATCGGCGTGGCCACCGAACGCCTGGCCAGCGCCGCCGCCCGGCGCACCCGTGCCGATGAGGAGCGGGTGCACTCGGAGGTCCGCAGCCAGCAGGCGCGGCAGGAAAAGGAGGCCGCGCAGGGCGAGGCGACCGCCGCCGAGGCCGAGCTCGTCACCATTCAACAGGAGCTTGCCGCCCGGTCCGCAGCGGAGGAGCAGGTGCGCGAGCAGCTGACGGCCCACCGGGCGTCGGTGCGCACCATGGAGGAGCAGCTCCAGCACCAGGCGCAGCAGCTGCGGTCGCTCGAGGGCGAGCGGACCGCGCTCGAGGCCGAGCTGGCCTCCGTGCGGGAGGGCGCGGCGCAGGAGGAAACCCACCTCGAGCAATTGCGGCGAGAGCACGCGGCGGGCGAGGCCCGCCAGGTCGAGCTCGGCGCCGCAGCGGAGCAGCGGATCCGCGAAGCCGCCGCCGCCGCGTCTACGGCGGATCAGGCCAGGCATTTGGTGGCCGAGGTGCGTGAGCACGAGGCCGCCGAGCGCGCCGAGCGCCGCCAGGTGGAGGAGTCGCTCGCCCAGCTGGTGGCCCGCCGCCAGGCCCTCGAGGAGCTCGAACGGGACCGGGTCGGGCTGGCGCCAGGCGCCGCCGCGCTCCTCGCCGCCCGTGATCGCTTCGGGGGGGCCATCCTCGGGCCGCTGAGTGACTTCCTGACCACCGAACGCAAGGACGCGGATCTGGCAGAGCGCCTGCTCGGCGAGTGGATGCACGCCGTGCTGGTGCGTGACCTCGACGCCGTCCAGGCCGTTCAGGCGTGGCATCAGGAGGTGGGCTCGGGCACCCTGGTGCTCCTGCCCGCCTCGCCGGGGCCGGCCACGCCAGCCGAGCACCATCCGCTCGAGCAGCGCCTGCGCGCCGATTCGCTGGCGGCGGCCTGGGTCAGGGCACTCCTCGGCGGTTCCGAGGTGCTCGATGGTGACGGCAGGAGCTTCCGGCGCGCCAGTGGCGCCATCGTGCTGAGCGCCAAGGCCAGCACCTCCGGCCCGCTGCAGCGTCGCGCGGAGCTGGCCCAGGTCACGGGGGAGGCTGGCGCGGGTGAACTGGCCCTGGGAGCCGTCCTTGGGCGCCTGGAGGCTACCACCAGCCGCCTGGCACAGGCGGAGCGTGCCGCGGAGGAGGCCGCGGGAACACTCGTGCAGGCGCGAGAGGCCGAGCGGCAGGCGGTGGCCGCCCGCGAGGATGCCGCCCGGGTGGCCGGCAACCTGGCCCGGGAACGCACCGAGGCGGAGGCGCGCCTGGCGCGCAGCGCGGAACGCCTCGCCCGTGCCGGCCAGCGGCTGGCCGAGGTGGACGCCGGCCTGCGCGACGGAGAGATCGCCCGGGCGCGACTTGACGAGACCCTCGCGGGCGCCCGGGGTGAGCTCGGCCGTATCGAGGCTGATGTCGAGGGCGCCCGCGAGGCCCGGGTGCATTGGCAGGTACAGGCAGCCCATGCCGAGGCCAGGCTGCGCGCCGCCACCGATCGCATTGCCCGGGCCGACCAGACGATTGCCGAGGCCACCGAATCCTCCCGGATGCTGGTGGAGGAACTGGCGCGCCTCGAGACGGATACCGCCGCCTTGCACGGCCAGCTCACCGCGTGGCAGGAGGCGCGCGCCGAACGGCAGCTCACCCTGACCGAGCTGCAGGCGGCCGCTGAGACCGCCGAGGAGGCGCTCCGGCAGGCCACGGCGGTGCTCGACCAGGCGGAAGCCACGCTGGCCCACCGGCGCGCGGAGGTGGAGCAACGCAGCGAGGAACATCACCAGCTGCAACTCGCACTCACCGAGGCCGGGGCGGCGCGGCGCCGGATCACCGACCGCGTCGAGGCCGAATGGCGGGCCCCGCTGGAGAAGCTGCTGGAGGGCGCCGAGCTGCTCGAGCTGGACCGCGAGACGCTCGAGGCGGAATCCGCGCGCCTGGTCGCGGCGCTCGAGGCGATCGGCCCGGTCAACCCGCTCGCGATGGAGGAGCACGCCGAGGAGAGCAAGCGACTCGAGTTCCTCACCACGCAGCGGGATGACCTGGTCTCAGCGCGGCAGTCGCTCCTCCAGGCCATCAAGGAGATTGACGGCACCGCCCGGACGATGTTCATGGAGACGTTCGCGGCGATCCAGACGCACTTCGTGACCGTCTTCCAGACCCTGTTCGGTGGCGGCGAGTGCGACCTGCGGCTCTCCGACCCCGAGGACCCGCTTGAGGGCGAGATTGAGATTCATGCGGCGCCGCGGGGCAAGCGGACCCAGCGGATCCACCTCCTCAGCAGCGGCGAGCGCACCCTGGTCGCCACCTCGCTGCTGTTCGCCATCTACCTGACCAAGCCCAGCCCCTTCTGCCTGATGGACGAAGTGGACGCCCCGCTCGACGATTCCAACGTCGGGCGGTTCACCACCCTCCTCAACGAGTTCAAGGACCGAACCCAGTTCCTGGTGATCACCCACAATCCGCGGACCATGCAGTCGGCGGATGCCGTCTACGGGGTGACCATGCAGGAACCCGGGGTGTCCACCATCGTCGGCGTGCGGCTCGGCGAGACGCACGCCGCCTGAGCCGATGAGCCACCCGCCCGCCGACGGCTTCCCGCTGGCCGCCCGCGCCGCGCACCCGATGGGGTCCGTGGTGCACCTTCGTGACGGGCTCGCGGTCGGTGACGGCCGGGTCGTCGTCATCGCCGGCCCCTGCGCCGTGGAGGACGAACGCCAGGTCATGGCGGCGGCCCACGCGGTTCGCGAGGCCGGCGCCACGATCTTCCGGGCCGGCGCGTGGAAGCCGCGCACCTCTCCCTATGCCTTCCAGGGGCTCGGCGCCCCCGCCCTCAAGCTGCTCCGGCGTGTGCGCCAGGAGACCGGGCTGCTCGTCGTAACAGAAGCAATGGATGAAGAGGCCCTGACCCTGGCCGCCGAGGCGGTGGATATCGTGCAGATCGGTTCACGGAACATGCAGAACTTCTCGCTGCTGCGGGCGGCCGGCCGCCTGCGCCGCCCCGTGCTGCTCAAGCGCGGGGCGGCGGCCACCATCCCCGAGCTCCTGCTGGCCGCCGAGTACATCCTGGCCGAGGGCAACCCCGACGTGATCCTCTGCGAACGGGGGATCCGCGGATTCGGGAACACGACCCGCAACACCCTCGACCTCAGCGCCATTCCCGCCGTGAAGCAGCTGAGCCACCTGCCCATCATTGCGGATCCGAGCCACGGCACAGGCCATCGCGACCTCGTCCCTGCGATGGCACGGGCGGCGGTCGCCGCAGGAGCTGACGGCGTCATGATCGAGGTGCACCCCTTCCCCGACACCGCCCTGAGCGATGGCGAGCAGAGCCTTGGTCCCGCCGCCTTTGCCGCGCTGATGGCCGAGCTCCGCCCGCTGGGCGACGCGCTGGGCCGGCCCCTCGTGGCCAGCCATCCGGTGGCGGCATGAGACGGGCGCTGGCCGGGCTGGTTTTCCTGGCGGTCGCGGGCACTCCGCTCGCGGCCCAGGATGCCAACGCCATCGTGGGGCGCTCCGGGCAGGCCTACCGCAGCCTCGCTTCGATGCGCGCCGACTTTGTCCAGACGATTTCCGACCGGATGATTGGCGAGTTCGACAGCCGTGGCACCCTGATCCAGGCCGGCAACAACCGCCTGGTCATGCGTTTCACCGACCCCGATGGCGACCTGATCACCCTCGACGGCGAACATGCCTGGATCTACACGCCCAGCAGCGCGGCGGGTCAGGTCATCCGGGTGGCGATCCCGGCGGACCCGGTCTATGGACTGAATGTGGTGGCGTGGATCCTGGATCGGCCGACCGAGCGGTATGCATCAACCTGGCTTCGGTCGGAGATGGTGAATGGGCGCGCGGCGGACGTAATCCGGATGCTGCCGCTGTCGCCGACGCTGCCCTTCACCGAGGTGACGGTGTGGCTGGACCGCGCCGATGCCCTGCCCCGGAAAATGGTGATTGTGGAGACCACGGGGGCGCGACGCACCCTGGAGCTCTCACGCCTGCGGGTGAACCAGGCAGTGCCGGCCAACACCTTCCGCTTCCGTGTACCGGATGGCGTGCGGGTGATTGACCAGTAGCAGCGCCGCCATCTCCCCCTAGCGCTCCGCCCCCCCAAGCCTCATCAGCGCCAGCGGCGTCGGCGCCGCCCGGAGCGCCTTGAACGCCGCCTGCAACTGCTTGTCATACTGGGCGCGCCGCTGCAGTTCGGCCGGCCGCCCCAGGGCGTACCGCGCCACTTCATGCCCCAGGTCGCGGTCAATTACGGTCATCGCATCCTGCCACTGTCCCCCGGGGATCACGAGCTCACGCGCCGCCAATTCGGCCAGCAGTTCGTTGCGCATCGCGGAAGTCACCGCGAAGGCCGCGGAGGTAATGACTTCACGACCCCGGATCCGCAGCGCCACCGTGGTCACCGCGTCGCGATAGGCGGGCAGCCGGCTTCCCATACCGTCCAGAAACGCGCGTTCGCCGGCCGGAAGGGAATCACGTCGAACCATGACATCAGGCGTAATCCCCCCGCCGCCCCGCACCGCCCGGCCGCTCCCCGTGTGGAACAGCGGCAGGGTATCCACCCCTTCGGCCGCCGCCTGGATCCCGACTGCCCGCTCGGGACGCTGGATGGTCCGGCCACTCGGCGTGAACCACCGGCCGGTGGTCAGGCGCAGCGAGGCGCCATCCTCCAGCGTGAACACCGACTGGACCAGCCCCTTCCCGTACGTCGGCTGGCCGATGACCAGCGCCCGGTCGTGATCCTGCAGCGCCCCGGCGATGATCTCGGCCGCGCTGGCGGTGCCCTCGTTCACGAGCACGGTGATCGGCAGGTCCGGCCAGCGCTGGGGTGCGTGATCCGTATACTGCCGCTGGACGGACGCCGTCCGCCCCCGCGTCTCGAGCACTGGCTGTCCGGTGTCGAGGAACAGGTCGGTCACTTCCACCCCCTCCTCAAGCAGCCCACCTGGGTTGCCCCGGAGATCGAGCACCAGGGCCCGCATCCCCACGCGCTGCAGCGAATCGATCACTGCCTCGAGGTCCGCCGCCGAGTGCGCCGCGATGCGCGACAGGGCAACATAGCCGATGCCATCGTCGTAGAGGATCCCCGGTGAGACCGAGCGCCGCTGCACCTCGGCCCGGCGGACGGTGAAGGTGAGGAGGCCCTCGACGCTGGGGCGCCGTACCCGCACCACCACGGTGGTGCCGGGGGTGCCGCGCAGCAGGCGGGCCGTTTCCGTTAGGTCATCGGGGCCGACCATCCGGTCGTCCACGCCCACGATCCGGTCACCGGTGCGGATCCCCGCGCGGTCAGCCGGCGAATCGGGCCAGGCGCTCACCACCATGATGGTGCCGCCGCGCAGGTCCGCCTGAACCCCGATCCCGCCATAGTTTCCGGAGGTCTGCTCGGCCAGCGAGCTCTGTTCGCTGCCCACCAGCAACGCGGCATAGGGATCGGGAAGTTGCGTCAGGATGCCCGAGGCGGCCTTGCGGTACAGGTCGGCGTCTTCGAGCGAATCGACCGAGAAACGGCGGACGTGATGGAG
>JBHEPH010000086.1:0-9900 GCA_046260395.1 Gemmatimonadales bacterium | reverse complement strand
CTGGGAACGGAGCGGCCTCATGGTGGAAGGGGAGTACGACACCGCGCGTGAGCAGGAGGGCCGGGGCCGCGAGCGGGCGCTGGAGCGCCTCATCACCCAGATCGTCGAAGGGGCCCAGTCCCAGTGGTAGGCTCGCTGGTGGGGGATCGCCGGGGCGGCGGCACGATCGGCTGCCTCTTCACGCTTCTCCTGTTTGCCACAGCCCTCCACTTCGGGCTCCCGATCGGCCAGTCGTACTGGCGCTACACCCAGCTTCGTGACGAGATGCGCACCACTGTCCGGTTTGCCCAGACCATCGCCGACGACCAGATGGTCCGGCAGATCCTCCTCACCGTGGATCGCCTTGAGCTGCCTCGCGAGGCCCGGCGCATCCGGGTCACGCGCAACCCGGCCAACCGGCGCATCACCATCCAGACCTCGTGGACCGAAACGATCGCCCTCCCATTCACGACGCGGGAGATCGAGTTCAAGCCACGGGTGGAAGGGGTCTACTGATCCGGGGGGCACCGTGAGCCATCTGGCCAAGATCAGGACTGCGGACGACGTGGCGGCCTGGCGATCCACCGTCGCCGGGCCGCTTGTCTTTACCAACGGGGTGTTCGACCTCCTGCATCCAGGGCACGTGGCATATCTCGAGGCGGCCCGCGCCTTGGGTGCCGCGCTGGTGGTCGGCGTCAACACCGACCGTTCCGCCCGCGCGCTCGGCAAGGGCCCGGGGCGCCCGCTGGTGTCCGAGCGGGCCCGCGCGGCGGTCGTGGCCGGGCTGGCCAGCGTGGACTGCGTGGTCACCTTCGACGAGCCGACTCCGCTCCGGTTGATCGCACTCCTGCGCCCGGATGTCCTGGTGAAGGGCGGCGACTACACTCACGAGACGATGGTTGGCGCCGCGGAGGTCGAGTCGTGGGGCGGCCGCGCGGTTATCCTTCCCCTGACCGCCGGGTACTCAACCACCTCTCTCGTGGAGCGCCTTCGTGCCACGTCATGACGGCCGTTCGGCCGCCGATCTCCGTCCCGTTGCCCTCGAGCGCGGCGCCAATCCCTACGCCGAGGGCTCCTGCCTGGTCCGCTTCGGGGGGACACTGGTGCATTGCACCGCGAGTGTCGAACCGGGGGTGCCGGGATTCAAGAAGGGCACCGGTGAAGGGTGGGTCACCGCCGAGTACGCCATGCTGCCCCGAGCCACCTCGGAACGGACGTCGCGGGAGCGGAACGGCCCGGGAGGGCGCAGCCAGGAGATCCAGCGGTTGATCGGGCGGTCGCTGCGCGCGGCCATGGGTACCATGGCCTTTGGCGAGTACACCATCCGGATTGACTGCGATGTGCTCCAGGCCGACGGCGGCACCCGGACTGCCTCCATCACCGGCGCCTGCGTGGCGCTCGCGGACGCCTGCACCTGGCTGTCCGGGCAGACGGGGATCGATTCCCCTTTCGGCACACTCGTGGCGGCGGTGTCCGTTGGTGTCGTCGAGGGTGAGCCGCTGCTCGACCTCGCCTACGTCGAGGACAAGGACGCCGGCGTGGACGCCAACATCGTGATGCTGGAACCGAACCGGTTCGTCGAGGTGCAGGGGACCGGTGAGCAGGGTACCTTCTCGCGAGAGGAGCTGCATACCCTCCTCGACCTGGCCACCGGCGGCATCGGACAGCTGTTTCAGCTCCAGCGCAAGGCGCTCGGCTGGTGAAGCTGCTCGTCGCCACGCGCAGCACCGGCAAGCAGCGCGAAGTGCGCGAGCTGTTCGCCGAGTCTGGCATCGAGGTCGTCTTTCCCGATCAGGCCGGCGTCGTCCACTCGTCGGCCGAAGACGGGCTCGAGTTGCATGACTCCTTCAGCGGCAACGCCCTGGCCAAGGCGGAATACTTCGCCAAGCGCACCGCGCTGCCCACGGTGGCCGATGATAGCGGGCTGGAAGTGTTCTCACTCGGCGGGGAGCCAGGGGTCCGGTCGAAACGCTGGGCGCCGGCTCCGGCCGCAGGCGGGGATGGGGATGCCGCCAACAACGCCTACCTGCTGCAGCGCCTGGGCGGGGCCACCGGGATGCGCCGCAAGGCACGCTATCGCTGCGTGCTGGCATACCTGAAGGCCCCCGGCGCGATCCCGGCGTTCTTCGAGGGCGCCTGCACCGGGGAGATCCTCGAGGCGGCGCGGGGTGAGGGCGGCTTCGGCTACGACCCGCTGTTCCTCAGCGATGATCTTGGCACGACCTTTGGCGAAGCCACTCCGGAGGAGAAGCACGGGGTCAGTCACCGGGGCAGGGCATTCCGGGCGCTGATCGCGGAGCTGGCGGAAAAGAGCAGTGAGCCGTGAGCGGTAAGCAGTGGACGGTGGGTCGAAGCGAGGGGAACGCGGTGGTCACGGTCTTCCCTTCCGGCTCACTTCTCACTTCTCACTTCTCCCTGCTATCTTGCCCCTCGCATTGCGGGGCGTAGCGCAGTCCGGTTAGCGCGCCTGGTTTGGGACCAGGAGGTCCCGGGTTCGAATCCCGGCGCCCCGATTGAGCGAGAGGCGAGAAGTGTGAAGCGAGAAGCAGGTCCGGACAGCATTCCGGCTCCGCTTCTCGCCTCTTACTTCTCCCTTCTCGCTGCTCGCTTCTCACTCCCCCTCACCGCCACCCCCTTACCCCATACCACCACCACCCCACGACCTCGTGCAGCCAGGGGCTGAGCGCACGCCAGCGCTCGCCCGCATTCCGCAGGGTGTGCACGGCCACGTCCCGGGAGGGGGCCGCCGAGCAGGTGATGTGGAGTCTGACGTGGCGGAAGGCGGCGCAGGCTCGGCGGGTGTGCATTGGGGAGGTGACCACGACCAGCTGTCGCCATCCCTCGCGACGGGCCAGTGCAGCCACCTGCATCGCCTCGTCACGCGTGGAGTGGACGGAATCCACGACCAGGTGTCGGACGCTGTCCGGGGCCAGGGCGATCAGGCGGGCCTGGTCGGTGTCGGAGGTGACGGTATCGGCTCCCACCGGCCGGCGCAGGCGCGTGGTCACGATCGTGGGAGCCGCGCCCCGTTCGAGCAGCTCCACGCCGTGGAGCAGGCGCTCGGTGCCGGCCGGGGAGAGATACCCATCCTGGCTGAGTCCGGCGGAGAGCACTACGAGGGCATCGGCGCCGCCTGGGGAAAGCGGCTCATCCACGATGAGGGCCTGCACGCCGGGCCGGAGTAACGGGGTCACGCCGACCATCACCACGATGGCGAGGAAGAGGCCCGCCGAGACGTCCACGACCGCGCGGAGGCGGGTCGTGGCCAGGAAGGCACCGAGCAGGGCGAAGAGTGGCAGGAGCAGGAGGAAGGGGAGCCGTACCACCTGTTGCAGCTCCAGCCAGCCAACGCCGATCCAGGTCAGGGCAGCGAGCAGGCCGCCTTGGACCGCGGCGCGGCGCCGGCTGGGGTCTGGCAGGGTAGCAGGCATGATTCGTCCAGAGGAAGTTGCTGGTCAAGATGGCGGGATGGACCGCTATATTGCAAAGGCGCGCGCCCGTAGCTCAGCTGGATAGAGCAACAGCCTTCTAAGCTGTGGGTCGGTGGTTCGAGTCCACCCGGGCGCATTCCCCCTTCCACGGCCCGCTATCTTCGGGCATGTCCACCCCGCGCACTCCGGTCCGCGACCTGGTGCACCTCGCCCTCCCGATCGTGGCCGTGAACCTCGGCCAGATGATGATGGGGGTCGTGGACACCGTCATGGTCGGTCGCGTCTCGGCCGCGGCGATCGCCGCGGTGGCGCTCGGCACCCTGTTCTTTTTCGCCGCCGCCATCTCCGGCGAGGGAATCCTGCTCGTCCTCGATCCGGTCATCAGCCAGGCGTTCGGCGCCCGGGACCGCGGCGGCCAGGCCCGCGGCTTCCAGCGCGGCATCGTCCTCGCCGTTGTCCTGACGGTCCCGGCAGCCCTGCTCCTTGCCCTCGCGAAGCCGGTCATGGCCGTCCTCCGGCAGCCGGCGGATGTGGTGCCGCTCGCCACCAGCTACGCCTGGATCATGATTCCCGGTGTCCTGCCGTTCTTCCTGTTCGCCGTGCAGCGCCAGACCCTGCAGGCGCTCGGCAAGGTGCGCCCGATCCTGCTCACCATGCTCCTGGCCAACCTGGTGAACGCGGCGCTCAACTGGCTGCTGATTTTCGGCAACCTCGGCTTCCCGGCACTCGGCGTGGCGGGCTCGGCATGGGCCACGAGTATCAGCCGCTGGTTCCTCTGCCTCGTGCTGGCCATCATCGCCTGGCCACTCCTGCGCCCGTTGCTGCGCCCCTGGGACCGCACCTCTCTGGCCGTGGCACCCCTGGCACGGATGACCTGGCTCGGACTCCCGATTGCCGGCCAGCGGATGCTCGAGTACATGGCCTTCGGCGGGACCGCGCTTGCCATGGGATGGATCGGCACCGCCGCGATGGCTGGTCACCAGATCGCACTCAATCTGGCCGCCCTGTCCTACATGGTTCCGTTGGGCATCGGGTCGGCGGGGGCGGTCATGGTGGGGCGGGCCATCGGGGCAGGGGACCCCGTGCTGGCCCGGAGGTACGCCCGGCTGGCCATGCGGCTCGGCGGGGGCGTCATGCTGGTCGGCGGGGCGTTCTTCATCGGCGTCCCGGGTGCCCTGGCGCGGCTCTACACCAGTGATCCCGTGGCGATGGCCATGGCGACCACACTGCTGCCGCTGGCGGGCGCCTTCGGCGTCTTCGACGGGCTCCAGGTGGTGGGCCTCGGCGTCCTCCGGGGGCTGGGCGACACGCGCGTCCCGATGCTCATCAACCTGGTGGGGTACTGGGTCATCGGCCTGCCCGCGGGATTGCTGCTGGCGTTCAGATACGGGCAAGGGGCCACGGGACTCTGGTGGGGACTGGTGATCGGTCTGGCCGCGGTGGCGCTGGGCCTCGTGGCCCGCATCAAGGTCCGCTTCGCCCGGGACCTCCACCGCGTCGTGGTCGATCATCCACCTGCCGCCGCTTGAGGGCAGCGAATCCGGTTTGCCATCCGCCCATCCGCTCGTCCGCCTGCCCGCTCCCCGCTGTGCTGCTATAATTATGGGGTACCCGATTGGGAGTTATGATCATGACCGGCACCCTGCCCGCCACGGCCCCGACCACCGACACCTTCCCCATCAACGGGACCGATTACATCGAATTCTGGGTGGGGAACGCCAAGCAGTCCGCCCTGTACTATCGTGCGGCCTTCGGGTTCAGCCTGGTTGGTTACCTGGGCCCCGAAACGGGAGTGCGGGATCGCTGCAGCTACCTCCTGCAGCAGGACAAGATCCGCTTCGTGCTCACCAGTCCCCTCGGGCCGGAAGGGCCCATCGCGAAGCATGTCGCCACGCATGGTGACGGGGTGCGGGATCTTGCGTTCTGGGTGGACGATGCGCGGGACGCGTTTGCCAAGGCGGTGGAGCGCGGGGCCGAGCCGGTCCATGAGCCGCGGGTACTGAAGGACGACCAGGGTGAAGTCGTCATCGCGGCGATCGAGACCTACGGCGATACCATCCACTCGATCGTGGAGCGGCGGAATTACCAGGGGCTCTTCCTGCCCGGCTTCGTGGCCCGGGACAATCCTTTCCGGCCGGAGCCGGTTGGACTCCGATACGTCGATCACTGCGTCGGCAACGTCGAACTGGGCCGGATGAACGAGTGGGTCGGCTTCTATGAGCGGGTGCTCGGCTTCCACAACCTGCTCTCCTTCGATGACAAGGACATCTCCACCGAATACTCGGCGCTGATGTCCAAGGTCATGTCCAACGGCAATGGCCGGATCAAGTTCCCGATCAACGAGCCCGCCAGCGGCAAGAAGAAATCCCAGATCGAGGAGTATCTCGATTTCTATCGGGGCCCCGGGGTGCAACACATCGCGATGGCCACCAACAATATCATCGAGACGGTCACCGCGCTCCGCGAGCGCGGCGTCGAATTCCTGTCCATCCCAACCAGCTACTACGACACCCTGCTCGATCGGGTCGGCACCATCGATGAGGACCTCGCCCCGCTCGCCGAGCTGGGCATCCTGGTGGACCGGGATGACGAGGGCTACCTCCTGCAGATCTTCACCAAGCCGGTGCAGGACCGTCCGACACTCTTCTACGAGATCATCCAGCGCAAGGGCGCCAAGAGCTTCGGCAAGGGCAACTTCAAGGCGCTGTTCGAATCGATCGAGCGTGAGCAGGCGCTGCGGGGGAACCTGTAGGGAGCGAGAAGGGAGAAGGGAGAAGCGAGAAGCGAGTCTCACTGACCTGACTCGCCTCGCTCGCCTCCCCCCTCACCTGTCTCGGCACCCCTCGGGCCCCACTTCTCCCTTCTCGCTTCACACTTCTCGCTGAGCTGCCATGCCAACCTACCATTCACTCGGCTCGATCCCGCGCAAGCGCCACATCATTTTCCGGCGTCCTGACGGCGGGCTCTATTCGGAGCAGCTGATGGGCAACGAGGGGTTCACCGGCCCCTCCGCGCTCTTGTACCATATCCATCCGCCAACCACCATCAAGTCGGTGCGACGGCATTCGGAGATCGTCTGGGAGCCGGATCCCGACCGGACCCTGCGCCATCGGCACTTCCTCACTGCCCGCTTGCCGGTGGGTGGCAGCCCGACGCTCGACCGGACCCCGCTGCTCTTCAATCGCGACATCGCGATGCTGTTCACCCAGCCCGACCGGATGGATGACCACTTCTACCGCAACGCCCAGGCCGACGAGGTGGTGTACGTCGGCGAGGGCGCGGGTGTCCTGGAGACCCAGTTCGGCGACCTGCCCTACCGCGGGGGCGATTACCTGATGATTCACCGCGGCATCCTCCATCGCTATCGGATGGACGCGGTGCCGCACAAGCTGCTGGTGATGGAGAGCCGCGGCTACGTCCGCACGCCGAGCCGGTATCGCAACGAGTACGGTCAGATTGTGGAGGGGGCGCCCTACAGCGAGCGCGACTTCCGCGTACCAACTGAACTGCGGACCTATGATGAGAGGGGCGAGTTCCCCATCCTCGTCAAGCAATACGATGGCCTGAACGAAATGGTGCTGGACCATCATCCGCTTGACGTGGTGGGCTGGGACGGGATGTTCTATCCGTGGGCATTCAACATCAATGATTTCGAGCCGATTGTCGGCCGGATCCACCAGCCGCCGCCGGTGCACCAGACCTTCCAGGGCGACGGCTTCGTCATCTGCAGCTTCTGTCCGCGCCCGTACGACTTCCACCCCGAGGCGATCCCGGCGCCGTACAATCACAGCAACGTGGACTCCGATGAGGTGCTCTACTACGCCAGCAGTGAGTTCATGAGCCGCAAGGGGATCGAGTATGGTAGTATCACCCACCACCCCGATGGCTTGCCCCACGGTCCGCATCCGGGCCGGGCGGAGGCCAGCATCGGCGCCAAGGCCACCAACGAGCTGGCCGTGATGATGGACTCCTTCCGCCCGTTGACCGTGGCCAAGGCGGCGCTGGCCATCGAGGATCCCGCGTATCACCGTTCGTGGCTTGAGACCGGCGGCGAAGGCTTCGCCCCGCCGACCTCCTGACCCCGATCCTGACCCTTCAGCAAGGATATCTGCATGCTTGTGTCGACCCTGATGGCCACGTTCCTCCTGCAGGCTCCGGCCCAGCAGCCCAACCCGATTGCCCGCCTGGAGATTTCGCCGGGCCGCTCGGTGACCGTCCAGGCGCAGGACACCCTGCGCCTGCGTGCCGTGGCGCTGGATGCCGCCGGACAGCCGGTGCCCAACGCCCGGGTCAACTTCTTCGGCACCAACGCCCGGTTCGAGGCCGCGGTGGACCAGGACGGCCTGATCCGGTCCGGCTCCACCGGCACCCTGACGGTGTCGGTCGTGGCCTTCGTGGAGGGTGGCCGCCCCGTCACCGAGCAGGTCGAGGTGCGGATGGTACCAGGGCCCGCCACCCGCGTGGCCGTGGCGCCTGCCGCCGTCACCCTGGTCGTCGGGCAGCGGGTGCGGTTGCAGGCTGAGGTCTTCTCGGCCGCCGGCGATGCGCGCGAGGACCGCCCCAACTGGAGCAGCAGCGCCACCGGTGTGGCCCGGGTCAGGGAGGACGGATTCGTCACGGCCGTGGCCCCGGGCAACGCGACCATCCGAGGCCGCAGTGGCTCCGCCGAAGGGATCGCCGCCGTGCGCGTCATTGCCAACGCGATCAGCACGGTGGACATCACACCCGCCATGTCGGCCGCCCGCACCGGAGACGTCATCCGCTTCAGCGTCACCCCGCGCGATGCGCAGGGTCGGGCGATCGCCGGGTTGACGCCGACCTGGACGATCTCGCCCGGGCACGGCCTGATCACCCCCGAGGGCGCCTTTGTCGGCTACGAAGCGGGCATCTACGAGGTCACCGCCAGCTTCGGCAACCGCAGCGCCGAGACCACGGTCACGCTCGCGCCGCGCGACGTGCGCCGCCCCGCCACGGTCGTGGGACGCCTGCCGCGGACCCGCTTCACCACCGAGGAAGTCTGGATCCATCCCAATGGCGTCAACGCCTACCTGGGCAGTGGCAGTGGGGGTGACGTCCTGTATGCCCTGGATATCAGCGACCCCGCCAGCCCCCGCGTCACCGATTCGCTGATCGCCGATACCCGGCGCGTCAACGACGTCATGACCACGCCGGACGGCCGGTTCCTGGTCCACACCCGCGAGGGCGCGTCCAGCCGCCGCAACGGCATCGTGCTCGCCTCGCTGGAGGACCCGGCGCATCCGAAGGTCATCGCCGAGTTCACCGACGGGGTCACCGCCGGCGTGCACTCGTCATTCATCTACCAGCAGGACGGCCACGGTACCCACGTCTACCTGACCAACAACGGGACCGGGGCGATGCATGTCATCGACATCAACGATCCGTACAACCCGCGTGAGGTATCGCAGTGGCGGACGCCTCGTCCGGACGCCGGCCGGACACTGCACGATATTGATGTGCAGGATGGCCTGGCGTATCTCAGCTACTGGAACGACGGGCTGGTCATCCTGGACATCGGCAACGGGATGAAGGGTGGCAGCCCTTCCAATCCGCAGTTTGTCAGCCAGTTCAAGTACGACCTGAACGCGCTCTACCGCGATGTCGAGGCGGTTGGCGGTCCCGGTTTCATCCGGGGCACGCACACCGCCTGGCGGACGCGCAACTACGTGATCATCGCCGACGAGGTCTTCCCGGGCAGTCAGGTGCGGGGGGCGAAGGACGCCGCCGCGGGCCGCGCCTATGGCCGGCTGCAGGTGGTGGATGTGTCGGACATCGAGAACCCGAAGTCGGTGGCCTACTACGAGCCGGAATTCGGCGGCGTGCACAACGTCTGGGTGGCGGGCGATACCCTCTACCTCGGCGCGTACAACGGCGGCTTCCGCACCTTCGACATCTCCGGCGAGCTGCTCGGCGACCTGCGTGCCCAGGGACGGGAGATGGTGCACGTGAACACCGCGGACATGGATGGCAGCGTTCGCAACACCGCGATGACCTGGGGCGTGGTGGTGCGCGACGGGCTGGCGTACGTGAACGACATGTACAACGGGCTGTGGATCATCCGCATGGAGCCCAGGCCGCGGGAACTCTCGCCCTGATGGTGCGGTCGCTCTACCACCAGATCACCGAGGGTATTCGCATCACCGTCCGCCCCGCCTTCCTGCCGCACCACTCGCGGCCGGATGCGGGGCGGTGGGTGTTTTCATACCGGATCCGGATCGAGAACGTCGGCACCGAGGCAGCCCAGCTGCTGGGGCGCCACTGGCGGATCCATGATTCAATCGGGGAGGACCTGGAGGTGGTGGGGGAGGGAGTGGTTGGGCTGCAGCCCGTCGTGCCGCCGCGCGGGGTCCATGAGTACCAGAGCTATTGCGAGCTCAAGTCGCCGGCGGGCCACATGGAGGGGCGCTACCTCTTTACGCGGCCCGATGGCGCCCGTTTCGAGGCGGTGATTCCGCGCTTCGATCTCGACGCC
>JBHEPH010000085.1:0-9991 GCA_046260395.1 Gemmatimonadales bacterium | reverse complement strand
GGCGGGAGCGCATCCAGCGCATGAGCGGGGGCTCCGGGGTTCCCGGCATGCAGAACACCCAGGGCGGCGGGGCGGGCACGACTGCCCGGCCGCAGGCGGGCACGCCGACCCGGCCGCAGGCGGCCACGCCGGCGCCGCCCCCCGCGCCCCCGGGCGGAGGTCCCCGATGATCATCGGTGAAATCATCAAGGTGGCGTTCCAGAGCATTCGCGCCAACAAGCTCCGGGCGATCCTGACCATGCTCGGTGTCATCATCGGGGTCGGGGCGGTGATCGCCGTCGTGGCCCTGGGTACCGGCGCCCAGCGGGCGGTGGAGGCCCAGATCCAGGCACTCGGCGCCCAGCTGCTCACCGTCTCCCCCGGGCAGTCGTTCATGGGTGGCCGGGCCAGCGACGTGCGGGTCAGCCTGACGATCGACGACGCCGAAGCCCTCAAGCTGCAGGCCCGCGGTCTGGCCGCGGTGGTGCCGGAGATGGAGCGGTCCCTGCAGATCAAGTACGGCAACCAGAACTTCAACATGCGAGTCCTCGGCACCACCGAGGACTACGTGTCGGCCCGCAACTTTGAACTCGTGATCGGCCGCAACTTCACCCGCGGCGATGACGGCGGGCGGCAGCGGTATGCGATCGTGGGTGCCGCCGTTCCCCGCATGCTCAGCGTCAATCCCATCGCGCTGCTCAACCAGACGATCCAGATCCGGGGGCAGCCGTTCGAGGTGATTGGCGTGCTCGGGGAGAAGGGGGCCCAGGGCTGGCAGAATCCCGATGAGCAGATCCTGGTCCCGCTGAACACCGCCCGGTACCGGCTCATGGGCACCGACCGCCTGCGCAATGTCGCGGTGCAGGTGGCGGATGGCATTCCGCTCGAGCGGGGCATGGTGGAGGTCGAGCGCATCCTGCGCTCGGAACACAAGATCCGCCCGGGCGCCGCCAACGACTTCCAGATCCAGAATCCGCAGGAAATCCTGGCCACGCGCCAGCAGACGACCCAGACGTTCAGCGTCCTGCTGGCCAGCATCGCCGCGGTGTCGCTGATCGTGGGTGGCATCGGGATCATGAACATCATGCTGGTGTCGGTGACCGAGCGCACCCGCGAGATCGGGGTTCGCAAGGCGCTGGGCGCCACCCGCACCAACATCCTGCTCCAGTTCCTGACCGAGGCGGTCGTGCTCTGCATGGTCGGCGGCATCCTCGGGATCATGGCGGGCGCTGGCGGGGCGATGGCGATGTCGAAGTGGCTCGGCTGGAATACCCTGGTGTCCCCGGTGGCTGTGGGCGTGGCGTTCGGCTTCTCGGTGGCGGTGGGACTGTTCTTCGGGCTCTGGCCGGCCAAGCGCGCGGCCGGGCTGAACACCATCGACGCGTTGCGGTACGAATAACGCGTGGGCGCGGTCCGGCACAGCCGGGGACCGCAGGTTACATTCCGTCGTACTGACCGGGGGGCCGCAGCGCAGGGCCCCCCGGTCGTTCACGACCCCTCGGGGGCCTGATGGCCCCCCGGCGTTGATCCCGATCCGCACCCGATACCCCCACGGCCCCTGCCAGTCTCGCGCCCTTCGTTCCCGCTGATGCGCCTGCTCACCCGGCACCCACTGGCCGCCGGGGTGACGCTGGCCATCGTCGCGGCCTGGGCCGCGCCCGTTCCCGCCCTGACCGACCCGCTCGGCGGCGCGCTCCCCGCTGCCTGGCAACTCCACAGGTCCCTGGGGTACGCCATCATCGCCCCGCTGGCGACTCTCTGGGACCAGATCGCCATGCTGCCGATCAGCCGGCTCACCGGCCTCCTGACGGGCCTCGGCGTGCTGTACCTCGCCTGGCGCATCCAGGTTCGCCGGACCCAACGCGTTCGATGGACCCGGGCAGTGCTTCGGGAGTGCTGGGTGCTGGTGATGGCCGTGGCGGGTTTCGTGACCTTCGTCCTCCTGGGCCTCGTCTGGCATGACCGGCCAGTGGCTCGGCTGGCCGGCCTGGCCGCCGACGAGCTGACCCTCGAGATGCACAGCCACACCAATGCCTCCCACGATGTGCGCGGCTTTCTGGTCGAAGGATTCGACGCGGTGGCCAGTCGCGAGTGGCATGAACGTGCCGGGGTGGACCTGCTCTTCATTACCGACCACAACACCACGCGTGGTTGGCGCCGCTTCCGCGGGGACCTGCCCCAGGGGCGTACCCAGATCTGCCCGGGCATCGAGCTCTCGGCCCATGGCGCCCATGTGGTGGTGCTCGGGGAGCCGCTGCCCGAGAGCCAGCAACCCTACCGGGGCAGCCCCGCGCACCGGGCCCGGCTGTTCGCCGAGATCGCGGCGTTGCCCGGCGCGGTGGCCATCGCCTCGCTGCCGGAGTACCGGGGCCAGGCGGAGCAGTTCATCGCCGAAGGCGTGCGCGGCTTTGAGATCACCAGCGCCTCGCCGAAAGGCAACGACCTGCCCCGGATTGAGCGGGACAGCATCATCGCGCTGGCCCGGCGCCACGATCTGCTCCTGGTCGGCGCCGGCGACCAGCACGGGTACGGCGCCACGCCCATGGTGTGGAACGTGATGCACCTCCCCGGATGGCGAACGGGCCAGGGCCCCCCTTGTGCCGGGGTCGTCTCCCAATTTCGTTCTGGAGGGCCGGAGACGGTCCGCATCGTGGAGCGGACCAGGCTCCGGACGGACAGCGCGCTGCCCTGGATCCTGACGCCGCTCGGGGTGCTCTGGATGGCCTGGGCCACCACCAGCGTGCCGGTGGCGCTTGGCTGGCTGGTGTGGGTCTGGGCGGCCGCCCTCGCCGGGTCGTGGTACCGCACGCAGCAGCGCCGCCGCCATGAAGCCGCCGTGGCCGCCTTGACGTCCCGGCGGCGCTGACCCTCTCTCCGGGGATCCCGCATGACCCGCACCGTCATTCTCGGCACCGGCATGGCCGTCCCTGACCGGGTGGTCACCAACGACGACCTCTCCACCCTGATGGACACCTCGGATGAGTGGATCACCGTGCGCACCGGCATCAAGGAGCGCCGCTGGATCGTGCCAGGGGAAACCGGCGTGGGATTGGCGCGGACCGCCTGCCTCCGGGCCATGGATATGGCTGGCGTCGCTCCCGCAGAGGTGGACGGCATCGTCTTCGCCACGTCCACGCCCGATCACTTTGCGCCGGGCAATGGCGTCTTCCTGCAGCGGGAGCTCGGCGTTGGCCAGATCCCGGCCATTGACATCCGGACCCAGTGCAGCGGCTTTGTGTATGGGTTGTCGGTCGCCGACGCCTTCATCCGCAGCGGCAGCTGGCGGAAGGTCCTGGTCATCGGGGAAGAGATCCAGAGCACCCGCATGGATCTCAGTACCGAGGGTCGCAACACCTCGGTCATCTTTGCCGATGGCGCCGGGGCGGCGCTGGTCGGTGCCTCGGAGGATCCCTCTCGCGGGATACTCGGCTTTGACCTGCACACCGACGGGACCTTCGCCGAGAAGCTCTGGGCTGACGGCCCCGGGGCGATCTACCATCCCGGCATCAGCGCGGAGGCGCTCGCGGAAGGCCGCTACTGGCTCCAGATGGATGGCCGGGAGGTGTTCCGGCATGCCGTGGTGCGGATGCCGGAATCGGTGCGCACGGTGCTCGCGGCGCACGGCGTCACCCTGGACCAGGTCAAGCTGGTCGTGCCCCACCAGGCCAACCTGCGCATCTCGGAGATGATCCAGAAGGAGCTTGGCCTGCGCGACGACCAGCTCTACAACAACATCCAGCGCTATGGCAACACCACGGCCGCCACCATCCCGATCGCCCTGGATGAGTGCGTGCGCGCCGGCCGCCTCGAACGGGGTGACCTGCTGGTAATGACCGCCTTCGGCTCCGGGTTCATGTGGGGGAGCTGCCTGGTGCGCTGGTAGGGGGAACGCGTCAGGTACCCAACGAATCAGCCGCCCAGATCCAGTCTCGGGCGGCTGATCGTGCACCAGGCGAGTGCTCCCATCGCCACTCTCGGGGCCCCATGCCTTCCGGGGATGCCCGCAGGAGATCGACCTGCCGCCGGAAACCATCCGACTCGATGTCCTGCCCGGTGTCTGAATAGCAATCTACTCCCTGGCCATGAAACGACGATGAAACGCGTGCGAATCTTGGTTCCGCCGAAGACAGCCGCTGGATTCCCGGGTAAACGGATCTTCGCTCAACCCTGCAACACACTGTCGTGATGAGTCTTACAGCGTTATAGGCCAGGGCGGCTCGATCTGGAAACCTTGCGGGTGTATGTTACGTAGTGGAACATGAGGTGAACGCTGACTTCTGGTGCAGGAGGCCACAATGTTCGAGTTGCTTTCGCTGGTGATCACGGTGGTGGCGATGGGCGGCGGGTACCTGCTGACCCGGGATTTCGTGCGCCGTCGGTTGCGGTTTGTGGATGCCGTCCAGGCGCCGTGGTTGCCGTTTGCTGTCGCGGCCGTCGTGGCGGTGGTGGCGTGGCCGTTTGCGCTGCTGCCCATCGTGACCAAGACCACCGCGGCGCTGACCGCCATCGCGGCCGGATTCGGGGCGTCGAGTGGCGCCAAGGCCGTGAAGCGGATGGACCTGTTGCCATCGGGGCGGCCCTAGGCGGGCCGCCCGGCCTTATCTTTCCCGCATGCCGACCATTACCTGCGCCCGTTGCGGGCTCCTGCGCGACCAGCAGCCCTTCCCGCTGTTCCAGAATGAGCTCGGCCGCCGTGCCTTCGAAACGATCTGTGCCGACTGCTGGGGCGAGTGGCTCAAGCACCAGCAGGCCCTGATCAATCACTACGCCCTGAACCTCCGCGACCCGAAGGCCAAGGAGTTCCTGTTCCAGCAGATGGAGCAGTTCCTCTTTACCAGCGCAACCCAATCCTGAAGGTGGCGTCCACCGCGGGGCCGGTGGGCAGCAGGTCCTCGGTCAGCGCCAGGATCAATTCCGGCGCGTTCCGGCCGGTCCGGAGCAGGAACCCCATGTCGCCGGTCAGCTCGGCGCGGTCAATCGGCTTGAGCCCGCTGTCGCGGTAGGAGCCGGTCTGGTAGAAGGCATTGAAGAACATCGCCTGCCGTCCCCAGAAGCGAAACCGCAGCCCGGAGCTGGCCGACCAGAAGAGGGTCTTCTGGAACGCTTCCATGTCACCCTGGCGCGGCGTCCAACCCATCCCGACACTTCCCTCGTAGTACAGGCGCTCTGACAGCTGGCTGCGGGCGGTGACGATGCCGTTGGCGCTTACCGTGCCGCGGCCATAGCCCCGCTGGTGGGTCGTCGTGGGCAGCGTGGCGAAGACGAGCGTCTGGATGGAGGGGGTATTCCGTACCCCGATGCCGAGCTTCACGTCCGTGAGCATCAGTCCGGGCTTGCCCCAGGTAAACGAACGGTTGCCGGGGAGGGTGGCCTCGTAGGCGAACTCATTGGTCGGGCGGACGGTGCGCCCACCGCCCGGGAGGCCGACCAGGTCATGGTACCAGTCAAAGAACTCATCCATGACACCGTCAACGACGCTGGCGGCCCCGGCACTGACCAGCAGGAAGTTCCCCGAGCCGTAATCCCTTACCAGGGTGACATCGAGCCGGAGCATTTCGGCGTCGAACAGCCAGGCCTCTGGGATTCCGGGTGCCGCACCCTTGTACTCGATCATGCTTGACCACTCGAACTGGACCGTGGCCCGCCAGCCCGGAGCCGGGGCTTCGTACGGCTGGAAATAGAGGGCGCTGCGGGATGTCGTGGCGGGATTGATCGGGACGTAGGCGGGGAGTCCCTGCGCGGCGGCGCTGGTAGCCAGGCTGAGGGCCATGGCGGCCAGCGCCGCGACGATTCGGCTGCAAGTCACGGCGGCTCCGGTTGAGGCAGGCGGAAATCTAACCCCGCCCGGCCGCTCCGGAGCTACTCGTTGCGGTTCATCGTGGCGTTCACCACCTGCCGCTGCCGATTGCGCAGTACCTCGAACCGGACGGCCTCGCCGGATTCGTAGCTGCGGAGGATCCGCAGGGCGGCGGCAGGGGTGGTGACCGCCCGCCCGTCGATGGCGAGGAGGACGTCGCCGCCCTTGAGGCCGAGGCTGGAGCGCTCGCCCGCACGCACCACGAGGACACCCTCGGTGGTGCCAAAATAGCTGCCGAGATCGGGGTTCAACGGCGCCAGTTCCAGGTCCGTGAAGCGACCCATGGGCGAGAGCTCGAGGCGTCCCATGGTGAACGGATCGCGGGCGCGCTCCACCACGATCTGGCGCTCGGCGTTGCTGTCGGGGAAGCCGAAGAAGAGGCGACGCTCCCCTTCCAGCAGGTCACCCAGCGGAATCGGCTCATTGCCGGTGACGAGGGAGACGGTGCGCCGCTGGGTGCCGCGCTTGTACTCGATGCCGACGGAGACGTCGGGGTTCAGCCGTGAGGCGAGCTCAATGAGGCGCAGGCCAGGCAACGACTGATCCGGCTCAGCGCCGACCGGCCTGGGCCCGGTGACCAGCAGGGTCCCATCGAACCGGGCGATCACGTCGCCCGACTGGATCCCGGCCCTGAAGGCTGGCCCCCCGGGGGTCACCGCGGTGACCGTGGCGCCGATCGAGTCGTTGGGCTGGGCGCGGAGGTCCACGGTGATCCCGAGCCGGGCGCGCCGCGTGAACAGCATGTCGTGCAGGTTGGCCGGGACTTCCATTCCATCAATGAAAATCCGGGGGCGAGGCGGCGCGGATGAGCCGCCCCCGCCCTGGGCCATCGCGGCCGGGACCAGCAGGAGCGCGGCCAGGGCCGCGAGGGGGAGGGACTTCGGGAAACGAGTCATGCTATCACTCCTCGGGGCCTAGAGCCCCGCGTAACTGGCACGGGTCACGTGCACGTCCACCAGCGCGTCGAGCAGGCCAACCCGCTCCCGCCACAGGCGCAGCTGCTCTCGCGTCCGGACCTGGCGATCAAGCAGATCGGCCGCCTGGAGGTCGCGGTCCACCAGGTAGATCCGGTCTTCGATTCGTCCGGCGATTGCCGCGGTGCGGCCGTCGAGCAGCCGGGCCTCGGGGTCGAGCGCCAGCAGCGCCTGCTCCAACTGCTGGGAGCGCGTCATCGTCTCGGCCAGCTCATTCGTGTAGGCCTGGACGGGTGCGTTGTTGACCGGCTCGGCAGGTGAGAGCACCATGAAGAGGGCCACCGAGGCGGCCATCGCCAGCCCGCCCACGCCGACCCAGCGTGCCTGGCGGCGACGGCGGTCGGCCACCAGCTGGGTCCGGACGGCCGGGAAGCGGTCGCGCGCCGGGCGCAGGGGCGTCAGCGCCTTCAGCCGCGCCACCCGCTGGTGGAGGCGGTCGAGCTCGGCGCGGCACGCCGGACAGTCCTCCAGGTGGGCCTTCGCGGCGTGGCTGCCCGGCTCGCTGCCCGCTTCGCGGAGCGCCAGAAGCTGTTCAATCGTCAAGTGATTCATACCGCCACCTCCTCACCCAGCCAGACCCGGAGGCGTGCATGGGCCCGGGCCAGCTGGGACTTTGAGAAGCTCACGGAGCGGTCCATCATCCCCGCGATCTCCTCATGGGTATACCCCTCCACATCGTGCAGCCAGACCACCGCCCGGGCTGTCGGGGAGAGCCGTTCCAAGGCCGCTTCCAGGTCCATTCGGAGGGCGGTGTCCTCACGGCGCACCGGCGCGGCGTCCTCCACCAGCTCGTCGGTGTCGCGGTACCGGTTGCGTCGCAGTCGCATCAGCGCCTTGCTCGAGGCCACCGTCCGGATCCAGCCCCAGAGGGAGCCGTCGCCCCGGAACCGTCCGATGCTCCGGAAGACCTCCAGGAAGGTCTCCTGGAGGACATCCTCGGCGTCCTCGGTGGTCCGGCAGATGCGTCGGACCAGATTGTAGGCCGGCGCCTCGAAGGCGCGGTAGAGCGCCTCCTGGGCCGCCGGATCTCCCGCCCTGAGGAGGGGGAGCACCGCCTCGAGTTCCGCCGCCCGGAAGGCGTCCATGGTCAGGGTCCCTGTGTGCACGACCATAAAGATGCACTGGTGCGGGGAAAGGTCGCAGGGGTCGGGGGGATAGGCGCATAGGCGGACAGGCGGGCAGGCGGGCAGGTGGATAGGCGATGATTGGGAGGAATCAGCAAACCTTCATGGAAGCTTCAGGCGTTTGTGGAGTGGCAGGATTACATTGCGGGGGTGCCGGTGCGGGTGCACCGGCAACGACCCTTTGGAGGCATCGCGATGACCGGAAAGTCGTTGCAGTACAAACGTTTAGCTGTCGCAGGCCTGCTCGCCGTGGCGGTAGCCGGCACGGTGGCCGCGTTGCCAATGCAGCAGCCGCGCCTGATCCCGATCACCATGTACAAATCCCCGACCTGCGGCTGTTGCGCGGAATGGGGTGACCACATGAAGGCCAATGGCTTCGCCGTGACCGTGCGGGACATCGAGAACCTGGCGCCGATCAAGGCCGACGTTGGGGTCCCGGGGAGGCTGCAGAGCTGCCACACCGCGGTAGTCGAAGGCTACGTGGTCGAGGGGCACGTTCCCGCCGACCTGGTAAAGAAGATGCTGCAGGAGAAGCCGCAGGTGGTCGGGATCGCCGTCCCCGGGATGCCGATCGGTGCCCCCGGTATGGAACAGGGTCCGACCAAGCACTCGTATGATGTCCTCCTCTTCGACGCCCAGGGTCGGACGACGGTGTACGCGAAGCGGTAGGCGGGCAGGCGGACTTGGCGGGTAGCGGCAAGCAGGTTTGCGAAGCACAAAAACGAAACGGCCCCGGGAGCTCGCACTGAGGCTCCGGGGGCCGCTTTCTTTTCAACTATCCGCCTATCCGCCAGTCCGCCTACCCGCCGATCTGCCCCGCCCGCCGCATCTCGCGCAGGGTTCGCCAGCCGATCATCCGTTTCTGCTCCTCGTCCCAGAGCCGCAGCTTGAGAGTGTGCCAGCTGTCGCGCAGCGACAGGGTGACGACCTGCTGGAACGCCGGGTTGTCGTCGTGACATGACTGCAGGGCGTAGTTCGGGATCTTGGGGCTCAGGTGGTGCACGTGATGCAACCCGATATTTCCCGAGAACCACTGCAGCACACGGGGGAGCTTGAAGTAGGAGCTGCCGTACAGCGCCGCGACCGGATACTCCCAGATCGGCTTGCGATCCCAGTAGGCATCCTCGAACTGGTGCTGCACGTAGAACAGGAAGATCCCCGCCGCGCCGCTGATCATGAACACCGGCACGTAGAGCTTCAGCACCGTCCACCAGCCGATCCAGACCGAGAACGCCACGAAGAGCGCGGCCCAGGCCAGGTTGGTGAGCCACACACTCCAGCGGTCCTGCGCCTTGATGCCACCCTTGCGCACGGGAATCCGGTGGCTGATGAACAGGTGGATCGGACCAAAAACCAGCAGGATCAGCGGATTCCGGTAGATCCGGTACTTGAACCGGCCGAGCCGGTTGAGGGCCAGATATTCCTTGACCGTCAGGGTGTTGATGTCCCCGACGCCACGCTGCTCCAAGTCACCCGAGGTGGCGTGGTGGATGGCGTGGTCCCGGCGCCAGGCCATGTATGGCGTGGCGGTCAGCACACCGGTCACGAAGCCGACGATGTCATTCCAGGTGCGCGAGGGGAAGAATGAGCCATGCCCGCAATCGTGCATGATGATGAAGGTGCGGACGGTCAGGCCGGCGGTCGGGAGCGCCAGGGCCAGGGTCAGCCAATAGCTGACGCCGAGGCTGAGGTACATGAGCCAGTAGGCCAGGAAGAGCGGCAGGATCGTGGTGCAGATCTGGAAAATGCTCTTCGGCACGCTCGGCTTGCTGTACCGGGCAACAATCTGCCGCCAGCCTGAAAGGTCCTGGGGGGTCGTCATGGTCTCAGTTTCGCTCACGTGTCGTTCCCGATCCCGTTAGGGGTAACACTGAAAGATAGCGGGTTCCGGGTTTCCCGGTACCGTGGCACTACCCAGCACGGCCTGCCAGGACCCGTCGAATATCAGCCAGGGTCAGGCCTACTGCCTGCAGCGCAACCAGTTGGTGATACAGGAGATCCGCTGCCTCCTCCACGGCTCGGGCAGCATCGCCGTCCGCCAGGGCCTCCGCCAGCTC
>JBHEPH010000084.1:9697-10017 GCA_046260395.1 Gemmatimonadales bacterium | reverse complement strand
ACCATGATACCGTCACCCGCCACGCCCTGGTAGAACCGGACCATGTTGATCAGGGTCTGGTCGTTTTCTCCCTGCCCGATGGCGAGGTTCAGCTCCACGGCGCGGGTCCATCCCCGGGGACCGTAGGTCCGGTCGTACCAGGCCGTGCCGCTCGGCATGAACGAGACCTGTTCATCCCGCAGGTCCACGCCGCTCAACTCGTTGAACCCAAGCGCCGTCCCCTCCTCCAGGATGGCGTTGACCCCAAGCATTCCGCCCAGCTGGTAGAAGTAGACGTCACAGCTGGTGGCCATCGCCCCGATCAGGTTCTGGTAGCCATG
>JBHEPH010000084.1:0-9687 GCA_046260395.1 Gemmatimonadales bacterium | reverse complement strand
GCGGAGTAGAGGGCCAGGATCCCGCCTTCCGGGTCCAACGCCACGACGGAGCCCTGGTAGGGAATCGAGGCGGTCCACAGGGAGTCGATGAACACCTGCAGCGCCAGGTCCAGCCTGGTCTGCAGCGGCTTGCCGGCGATCGGTGCCTGGGCCGGACCCACCGCCTCCTCCCGCACCATCTGGCCCCGCGCGTTCACCTCGATGTAGCGGACGCCCTCGACGCCACGGAGGATCCGGTCGTATTCCGCCTCCAGGCCGTCCTTGCCCACCACCGTTCCCATCCGGGCCCCGGCGAACCGCTCCCCACCGAGTTCGTCGGCGGAGATCTCGCCGACGTACCCGACCACATGGGCCACCGCCTTCCCCGCCGGGTACAGGCGCCGCGGCTCGGATTGGATGACCAGCCCGGGGAGCTCGTAGCGGTGCTCTTCGAGGATCGCGACCACCTCGAAGGGGGCGTTGTCGATGACCGTGGCCGGCTGGAACTGGGCCTGCGCCCACCGCTGGAGAACGCGCACCGTGGTGGCCGAGTCGACCGGCACGTGGGCCGAGAGCCGGCCGAGGACGGCTCGAAGCGAATCGGACGAGGTGGCCAGCAGCTTGACGGCGTAGCCGGGAACATTCTCGGCGATCACCAGGCCGTTGCGGTCCAGGATCATGCCACGGGGCGCGGCCAGCGGCACGGCCCGCAGGCGGTTGCGCTCGGCGCTGCTGCGGAACCGGTCGCTCTCGAGGGCCTGGACCTTGAAGAAGGTGCCGACCAGGACGAGGAACGCCAGGCCGAGCACCAGAGTGGCGCGGTCGGCCCGTTCACTGAGGCGGTGGGATTGCATCTTGCTCATTCGACGAACCGGATCGCAAGCCAATCACGAAAAAGGATGACGATGACCACGCCGGCCAAGGCCGTTGTCAGCGCCTGGAGAGGCGACCAGATGGTGAGCGCCGGCAGCAGTTCCACCCGGTCGGTGGCACTCGCCATCAGCATGATCGCGTTGCGGAGCCACAGCCCCACACCGAAGACCGCGGTCGTCACCAGCAGGTTGTCCGCAAAAACCACGGCCCGCCCCTGTGCCGCGAGGTAGCCAACCACCGTGTGCGCCAGCATGCCGGCGCCAAAGTGCGCCGGCGTCAGGACGTCGGTCACCAATCCGATGACAAAACCCAACAGTGCAGCCATCCCCGGGCTGGTCCTGATGGCGAGCAGCAGCAGTCCGATCACCAGAAAGTCCGGGGCGGACGGCCCGTCCCAGACCCGCGGCCTGGCGTAGAACTGCAGGCCGACGAGCACGGCCATGAGGACCGCCACCCGCCACGGGCCACCCTTCCGCCGCCGTCCGCTGCGCATCAGGGTGTCGCCACCGAATCGGCCGGCCAGGCCACCTCACTCGACGACCGGCCGGTCCCGAGGATCATCACGTGCGCCACCCGGGAGGGGTTCGCCAGCGGTGCCAGACGGTACACCCGCTCCCAGCCGAGCTGCTCGCGCCGGATCCCCACCACCCGCCCGATGGGGATCCCTTTCGGGTAGACCCCGGTCAGGCCGGACGTCACGACGACGGCACCGGTCGGGATCGTGTCCCGGAAGGCCACACCGCGAAACTCCAGGAACGCCTCGCTCGCCGCCCCACCGGCCGGCGCCACGATGCCCTGTACCGCACCGTCAAGGGTCACCGCGCTCACCCGATACTCGGGATGGGCCCAGGTCAGCGCGATGCTCGAGGACGGCCCCACCTGCACGACCACTCCGAGCAGGCCGTCCGACGAGACAACAGGCGAATGGATCCCGACGCCGGCCTGGGTGCCCGCTGACAACAGGATGGTGCGGCCGTCGGTGGGCACCGGCTGGTGCAGCACCTCGGCACCTACCCACCCCGTGCCGAGGCGAGCTGGCAGTTGCAACAACCGACGCAGTTCAGCGTTCTCGGCCTCGAGTGCCGGCAGGCCGAGCATCGAGAGCGCCACGCTGTCGCGCTCGGCCTGGAGCGCGGCCAGCCGAGCCCGGCTGGTTCGGCCTTCAGCGCCAAACTGCTGCAGCCAGATCACCGGGGCCAGGACCGTCTCGCGGACACTGCCGGCCAGCCCGAGCGTCGCCGAGGCCGGCGCCACGATGGCACCGACCGACAGAATCAGGCAGGCGGCAAAGATCAGGTTGTCGCGGCGCGAGTCGCTCTGATCCGGCGCGCGACGCATGTCAGGTCGAGAGGACGGTGCGGTACTTCTCGAAGTCGTCCAGGATGCGCCCGGTGCCGCGGACGACGCAGGTCAGGGGGTCTTCATCCACGTGGATCGGTAACCCGGTCTCCTGCGAGAGGAGAATGTCGAGCCCGCGGATCAGCGCGCCGCCACCGGTCATGATGATGCCGCGGTCCACGATGTCGCTGGCCAGCTCGGGCGGGGTAATCTCCAGGGCCCGGCGCACCGCGTCCACAATCTGCTGGATCGGCTCCTGGATCGCCTCGCGGATCTCGCTGGAATGCACCCGGACCGTCTTCGGGATGCCGGAGACGAGATCCCGCCCCTTGACCTCCATCTCCCGCTCGTCCCCCGAGGGCGCGGCGGATCCGATCTTGATCTTGATCTGCTCGGCGGTGGGCTCGCCCACCAGCAGGTTGTAGTTCTTGCGCATGAACTGGACGATGGCCTGGTCCAGCTCGTCACCGCCGGTGCGGATGGAGGTGTCGGACACGATGCCGGAGAGCGCGATGACGGCGATCTCCGTGGTGCCGCCGCCGATATCAATCACCATGTTGCCGGTGGGCGTCTCGACCGGGAGCCCCACCCCGATCGCGGCGGCCATCGGCTCGGCCACCATCCACACCTGCTTGGCCCCGGCCGTCTCGGCACTGTCGCGCACCGCGCGGCGCTCCACCTCGGTGATGCCGCTTGGCACACAGACGATCACCTTCGGCTTCACCCGGAAGACATGTTTGTCGATGATGGTCTTGAGGAAGTACCGCAGCATCTTCTCGGTCACGTCGAAGTCGGCGATCACGCCGTCCTTCAGTGGCCGAACGGCGATGATCCCGTCGGGGGTCCGTCCGAGCATCCGCTTCGCTTCGAGACCGATCCCCTTGATCTTACCCGTGCTGCGCTCCAGCGCCACCACGGAGGGCTCGTTCAGGACAATCCCCTCGCCCTTGACGTAGATCAAAGTGTTGGCCGTACCGAGATCAACCGCGATTTCGGTGGCGGGAATGAACGAACCGAAGTTCCAGGAAAATTTCATCGAGAGGGGCCGGCCCGCGTTGGTGATCCAGGTTACATCTTTCCCCTAACCTAATGCGCGGCAACTACTTCTACAAGACCAGCGAGACTTGGCCTGAGGTTGCCGTCAGCGTCGTGCAGCCAAAAGGTGAGTGACCTCTAAATGCGAGCGGTCACTCACCTGGGCTGGTTTGATGGATTTTAACCCCTGAGGGGGCAGATTCACCGGTTGACGGCGTCTGATGCCCGGTCCAGGCAGCAGACCATTGTCACCGCCGAGGTCGGGCAGGCCCCCTGGAACTCGACCGAATCCTTGACCTGGAGGGGCACTTTCGATAGTTCCACGGGGCTGAATCCGAACTTCGGGAAATAGCCCTCGGCGGTGGTCGTCCGAAGGAACACGTCATGGATACAGTCGCACTTCGCCTCCTCCAGCAGCCGCTGGATCATCGCACCGGCGATCCCCTTCCCCTGGTGCCTCGGCGAGACGGCCACCGAGCGCAGCAAGGCACTCGTGCCGTAACGCTCCAGACCGGCCACGCCAACCAGCTCATCGCCAACCTCGGCGACCACCAGGCGGCTCAGGCCATCGGGCACTCCGGCCAGGGGAAGTCGAGCCCCTTCCAGAAGGGAGAGAATCGAGGGCAGGTCCTCCGGGCAGCCAGCCCGGAGGGACACGCTGTTGGGAGACATCGTCGCGGCGCTCATTGGGCCTCCGGCTTCCGGGCCCGGACAAAGGCGGAAAGGAACCGACCTTCAACCTGCGGGGCGACTGCGTCAACGTCAATCCCGGTGCCGGCCAGAAAGTCGCGGGCATCCTCGAGCCGATAGATGCGGGTCGGCTCGAAGGAAATGTCCTTGAACCCGGCTTCGGCCAGCAGCTCCGCGAATTTCTTCTCCTCGAGTGCCCCGGCCACACACCCAACCCACAGCTCCACGCTCCGCTTGATCTCGGCGGGAACCTCTCCCCTGGTGATCACATCGGACACGGCGAAGCGACCACCCGGCTTCAGGACCCGGAATGCCTCGCGCAGCACCTTCGCCTTGTCACCGGAGAGGTTGATGACGCAATTGGAGATGATCACGTCCACGGCATTGTCGGGAAGCGGGATCTGCTCGATGTGCCCCTTGAGGAACTCGACGTTGGTGGCGCCGGCCTTGACCTGGTTGGCCCGGGCCAGCTCCAGCATCTCATCGGTCATGTCCAGGCCGTACGCCTTGCCAGTGGGTCCGACGCGCTTCGCGGAAAGGAGCACGTCGATCCCGCCACCGGAGCCGAGGTCGAGGACCACCTCACCGGGGTTCAGCTCGGCGAGGGCGGTCGGGTTGCCGCAACCCAGAGAGGCGAGGACGGCCGTATCGGGAAGCTCGGCCTGCTCCGCTGCGTCGTAGAGGTTGGAGCTGATCGGGTCGGTGGCGGTGCCGCAGCCTCCGCCGCAGCATGAGCCCCCGCCCGTGGAGACCTCCAAGGCGGTCTTTGCATACCGGGCCCGCACCTCTTCCCTGATCGCCTGCTCCGTCGTGTCACTCATAGCCCTGCTCCGCCTTTCATCAATAATTGTTGATATGTTATCTACAAAAAAATGCCTCATCCACAGCAGCTGTACCACACCTTCAGGGACCTCGGCTTGGGCGTTGCGAGTGCGCCGAGCGCCTGGGTCAGGTCGTCGAGTGCCTCGGGGCGGAGCCGGTAATACACCCACCGGCCATCTTTCCGGTCGCTGACCAGACCGGCATCGCGGAGGGTCTTGAGGTGAAACGACAACCGGGACTGCGAGGCATCCAGGGCACCCTGCAGGTCGCAGACGCAGCTTTCCCCGCCCCGCAACCGCTCGAGGATCTCGAGGCGGGTGGGGTCGGAGAGGGCGTGGAAGAGCTTGGCGGCGCCCTGGCGGATGTTGGCTGTTGCGGTCATGGGGTCAAATATATCAATGCTTATTGATATGTCAATACCCGCCCCAAACCCCTTCCCCACCGTGCCGGACCGGGGTAGCATCCTCGAGGCGGTTCCCGTCCCCCGAGGCACCATGCTCCGCCATTCGGCAGTTCTCGCTGCAGCCCTGACCCTCATGACGCCGGTGGCGGCTGACGCCCAGGCGGCGCTGACCGGTATCGTCCGCGACGATTCCACGGCCCGGCCGCTCGCCGGTGTCGAGATCATCCTGCAGACCACCAACCATCGTGCCCTCACCAACGAAGCCGGCCGGTATGAGTTGACGGGCCTTCCGACCGGTGTCTATCAGGTGATCTTCCGCCAGGTGGGGTACCTGCCGGTCCGGATGGACGTCCTGCTCAGGGATGGCGAGGCCACCCGGGCAAACGCGGTGCTGGTTCGCTCCGAAGTCGTGCTGGATCCAATCGAGGTCATCGGCGAGACGCCGCGGCCCCGAGGCAACATGGTGGATGCGTTCGAGGAGCGGCGGGCGATGGGGTTCGGAGAGTTCATTGACCGCGACATGCTCAGCCGAGCCGAGCACCTGCGGCTCACGGATGTCCTGCAGCGGCATAGCAGGGTTGAAATTCGCTATGTCTGCCTCGGCTCACTACGGAGAGCCCCCGGGTGCACTGATTCGGAGAAAGGATACGTTGCCTTCAACACGAGGCAGCAGAGCATGGGAGGGGGCGTGGGTTGCCCGATGCAGGTGATGATCGACGGGTTTCTCATTACCAAGGGAGGCCAGCTCGATCTCCGCAACTTCCTGCTTGTCCATGAAATCCATGGCGTCGAGGTCTATCGGAGCATGGCCCAGACCCCGGTCCAGTTCGCGGACCCGGATGCGCGGTGCGGGATCATCGTGCTCTGGACGCGGCGGGAGCCGTAAACGGCGCTGCTCGCAAGCCTTACTGCGCTCAGTACACTGCGTCCTGGCACCGCCCGATCAACGATTGGTGAGGCCGCGGAGCAGCGTGTCGGGCGGGAGCTCAGCCCTCGACTCACTATCAACCAGGCGGGCGTGACCCCCTCGGCCTACTGGATTTGCACAGATTGAGCGAGGAAATCCCCGTCAGGCTGGCGAACGCGAATCTGGAACGTCCCCGATCCGGGAAGCGACACGATTTCTTTGTGGTCTAGCTGCACCGGCATAGCGGTGCAGTCGCCGCCAACCTTCTCGCCCTCGAAAACGATTTCCAGGCTCAATGCCGTCACGTTCTTCACTATCCTGACAAGACGCGAGCAGCCGTCGGAGCCAACAACTCCCTGGAATCGTACGGTCAATTCCCCTCCCGCAACCGCCTCCCCGACCACGGTCACATTATCGACTCGGATGATGAAGGAGCTTGTGGGCGAGAAGAGACTGCAGCCCGCAGAAATGAAGCCTGCGGCCAGCAGTACCCAGACCCACCTCAGGCGCCTACCAGGAGCCAAGTTCAATGGAGCACCACCCTCAAGGGGACTTCTAAACGCCAACGCCGACTTCCGACATAGCCCCTTCCGCCCGCCTACGCCCCCGTACTCCCAAACCCGCCCGCCCCACGCCCCGACGGCGGCAGCTCGGTCACTTCCCGGAACGACGCCTCCGGCACCCGCGCCACCACCAGTTGCCCGATCCGCATCCCTCGCTCCACCGCGAATGGCTCCGCACCCAGGTTCACCAGTGCAATCTTCAGTTCCCCGCGATAGTCTGAATCGATCGTGGCGGGGGTGTTGGGCAACGTGATCCCATGCTTGTACGCCAGCCCTGAGCGAGGGCGTATCTGGATCTCCCACCCCTCCGGGATCGCCACCGCGAACCCGGTCCCGAACAGCCTACGCTCCATCGGCTGGAGCACGCCGTCCTCGGCGCTGGCAATATCAAACCCGGCCGAGCCTTCGGTGGCCCGGCCGGGAAGTGGCAGCCCCTCCCCATGCGGGAGGCGCGAAATCAGGACCTCGGCCACCTAGAGGACGTCGCTGACGCTGGCAAGCGGCAGGTTGAAGGCCTCCGCCACGCCGGGATAGACCACCTTGCCCTCAACCACGTTCAGGCCCAGGCAGAGGGACGGGTCCGCCTTGCACGCCTGCTTCCAGCCGTGACGGGCCAGCTTGCGGCCGTACGGGAGGGTGGCATTGGTGAGCGCCAGGGTGGAGGTGCGCGGCACGCCGCCCGGCATATTGGCCACCGCATAGTGGAGGATCCCGTCCACGAAGTAGGTCGGATTTTCGTGGGTGGTAGGCTTGATCGTCTCGACGCAGCCCCCCTGGTCCACCGCCACGTCCACGATGACCGCCCCCGGCTTCATCAGCGCCAGATCGGCACGCGTGATGAGATGCGGCGCCTTGGCGCCTGGCAGCAGCACCGCGCCGACCACGAGGTCGGCCCTGGCAATCGACTCCAGGATGTTGTGGCGGTTGGAGTACACCGTATCCACGTTTTTCGGCAGCACGTCATCGAGGTAGCGCAGCCGGTCAAGCGAGATGTCCAGGATGGTGACGTGGGCACCCATCCCGGCGGCCATCTTGGCGGCGTTGATCCCCACCACACCGCCGCCAATGATGGTGACCTCCGCCGGCGCCACGCCCGGAACACCGCCCAGCAGCACCCCGCGCCCGCCATAGAGCTTCTCGAGGTACTTGGCGCCCTCCTGCACCGCCATCCGGCCGGCCACCTCTGACATCGGGGTCAGCAGCGGTAGCTCACCGTTGGGCAGCTGCACGGTTTCGTAGGCCACGGCGATGGCGCCCGAGGCGATGACGGCCCGCGTCAGCTCCTCGGCGGCCGCGAAGTGGAAGTAGGTGTAGATGATCTGGCCCGGCCGCATCCGCGGCCATTCCACCGCGATCGGCTCCTTGACCTTCATGATCATCTCGGCCGTGGCCCACACTTCGTCCGCACTCGGCAGCAGCTTGGCCCCCACCGCGAGGTAGTCCTCATTCAGGAAACCGCTCCCCTCCCCCGCGCCGTCCTCGATGTAGACGGTGTGGCCGTCGCTCACCAGCAGCTCAGCCCCGGCCGGCGCCAGCGCGATGCGGTTTTCGTTTGTCTTGATTTCCTTCGGGACGCCGATGATCATGGGTGGATCCAGAAATGGTGATGAATGTGCGCGCAGCAAGCTGCGCGCCTACGATGCCCCGCCCAGCGAAACTGTCGTTTGCCGGTCCGGATCGAAGAACTCCTCCGCCAAGGCGGCCACCTCGGCCACGGTAATCGCGTCAATGGAGGCCCGGATCTCGTCCAGCGTCTTGTAGCGGTCGTGGTTCAGCACCGTGCTGGCCAACCGATGCATGCGACTCACCGGGCTCTCCAGTGCCAGCAGCACCTGCCCCTTGAGCTGCCGCTTCCCCTGCTCCACCTCATCGGCGGTCAGGCCCCCCGCCGCCACCTTGGCGAACTCCGACCGGATCTCCGCCTCGGCCCGCTCGGCGGTGGCCGGCGCGGTACCCACGTAGACGCCAAGCTGGCCCGTGCCCTGGTAGAAATGCTGGTAGGCAAAGATGGCATAGGCAAGCCCCAGCTCCTCACGGACGCGCTGGAAGAGCCGGCTCGACATGCCGCCACCCATGGCACTGGTCAGCAGGGCCAGAGCGTAGCGCCGCGGGTCGCGGCTCTCGAAGGTGTCGGTGCCGATCACCATGTGAGCCTGTGCCGTTTCGCGCTCCACGCGATTGCGCACCCCGCGCTGCGCCGGCACGGTCCCGGCGGGTTCCCGCGCCCCGCGCCCCGCCGCGTCCGGCTCGTTCCACCCCTCGACGTCCAGGGAGGCCAGAAGCTGGTCGTGATCCACATTTCCTGCGGCAGCCACCACGAAGTTGGCCGGGTAGTAGCCGGACTGGTGAACGTCCTTCAGGTCCGAGGCTCCCAGCGCCCCCACGGTGTCCGGGGTACCAAGAATCGAGTAGCCGTAGGGATTGTCGGGCCAGAGGGCGCGCGAGTGCAGTTCAAAGACGAGGTCGTCGGGGGTGTCCTCCACCCCGTTGATCTCTTCCAGCACCACGTTTCGTTCCAGCTCCAGGTCTTCGGCGCGCAGCAACGGGCGGCGCACCAGGTCGGAGAGGACGTCCACCGCCAGCGGGAGGTCTTCGTCAAGCACGTGGGCCTGGTAGCTGGTGTGGTCGCGGCTGGTGTAGGCATCGAGTGAGCCGCCACGGCATTCTAGCGCCTGGGCCAGCTGCATGGCATTGCGGCGCTGGGTGCCCTTGAAGACCATGTGCTCCAGCAGGTGGGACACCCCCATGCGCGCAGGGGGCTCATGCGCGCTGGCGGCCCGCACCCAGACGCCAACGGCCGCCGAGCGCATGCCCGGCAGCCGTTCGCTGAGAACCGTGAGCCCGCTCGGCGTGACCGTCCGAAAGAGCTCCTGATCAAGCTGTTCCCGCTGCACCCGCGCTTACTCCTTCGGGATCAGGGCCTTGCGGGAGAGGCGCATGCGGCCGCGCTCGTCCACCTCAAGGAGCTTGACCTTGACGATATCGCCCTTCTTGACGACGTCCTCGGTCTTCTCGGTCTTGGTGTGCTGCAGCTCGCTGATGTGCAGCAACCCCTCGACCCCGGGGATGATTTCGAC
>JBHEPH010000083.1:6393-10020 GCA_046260395.1 Gemmatimonadales bacterium | reverse complement strand
ATCCAGCCGGGTCAGCACGCCGCGTGCGGCGGTGGCCATGGTGCGCTGGATGTGACCGCGCACCGCGGCGCCGGTCGGACGGGTCACCAGGTCGCCATAGGGCGTGGGGACCGCCTCGCGCAGGACGCGATCGAGGTGAATCGTCTGGATCACTTCGTAGAGCCTTCCCGCGCGGGGATGACGATCTGGACCTGGGACCCCGGAAAATAAGGCAACTGCTCGGCGAGTGGGACATCCTCGTCCCAGGGGGGCACGATCGCCAGCCGCGCGGTGCCGCTCCGGATCGAGACCTTGCCCTGCCATTCGCGCAGCGTGCGCTTGATCATCGCCAGTCCCTGCCCGCGGCCGGGATCGCGGAAGCGGCTGATCTCCTGGATCAATGCGGTCTCCAGCGCGGTGCCGTCGCTCCACCGGTCGCCGAACTTGCGGCTCTCGGTGGCCTCCAGTGAGCGCCGAAAGCCGACACCGGCGTCGCTGATCGCCATCACCACCACCCGCCGCCCCAGGCGCCGCCGCCAATTGTAGGCATGGATCGCCACCCATCCACCCGTGCCGGCGTGCTCGGTGATGTTCTGCACCGCTTCGGAGAAGGTCATCGTGAAGCGTGCCGCGGCTTTCGCCTCCAGGCCCAGCTCTGCGGTGAGGATCCGTGCCGCGCTCTGCGCCACCGCGTCCACCACGGCGTGGACGTCATCGGTCACCCGGACCGGGGTGACCGGCAGCAGGACGTCGGATTGCTCGTCCGGCTGGCGCCGTGGCACCTTGCCATGCAGCTCGAACAGGTCGGCGGCATGACGGAAAAACCCGGCCTTGGCCCAATAGCTCCGGACATCCTCGCTGTCGGGCACGGCCAGGCGTGGTCGCTCGGCGCGCGCCTCGGCGAGCGCCTGGCCCAGGGTCAGGAGGGACACGAAGCCGTAGGGGGAGGACCACTTGCAGGCGCGGGCGTCCACCAGCAGTCGTTCGGGCGGGGGCCAGGACGCCAGCGTCTGGGCGAACTGATCGAGGCCACGATCATCGAGATAGGCCGGCACCGTGGCGACGTGCATCAGCGGCTCACCAGGTTGCCGCGCAGGTGCCCGGCCAGTGATGTGGCACCGCGGTACGCGGCGTTGCGGCTGGCGGCTGCGTTGGCACCCGCCACGGCCGTGGCGACCGGATCCCCGGCCAGCAGCCGGCCGGCCAGGGTTGCGCCGAAGACATCCCCGCACCCGGTCGGGTCCAGGGCGATCACCTCGGGCGCGGGCGAGAGCGCGGTGCGGATCGCCGTCGAGTCCCGCACCGTGCGCCCGCGATCGGCCAAGCGGTCGAAGCCGGGCGCCGCCACCCAGGCCGCACCGCGCGGCCCCAGCGTCACCACGAACAAGGACACGCCGCACCCCATGGCCCGGGCGGCCAGGGGTAATGGCTCGGTGGAGAGCTGGTGCAGTTCGTCCTCGTTCATCTGTACCACGTCAAAGCAGGCAAACCACCGCTCCGGTTCGGCCAGGGGCTGCAGGGTGCGGATCCCGTCGGTCTGCATACCGAGGAAGAGGCTGTGGAGGTCGGCCAGGATCGGGCCCGCAAATCCCTGGCGCAGCTGCTCGGTGGTCCAGAGGCACATCTCGAAGCCCGAGATGAAATTGACATAGAGGGCGTCCAGGTCCTTCACCAGCGGCCCCAGCTCCGGCCAGGTCCAGCCGGGCACACCACCCGCCATGCGTTCGCACCGCCGGTCGGTGCTCTGGTAGCGCAGCACCACCCGGTTGTTGGGCACCGGCACCTCGATGAACCGCGCGCCTGGGGCCACGGTCCGCAACTCACGCAGGAATTCCCGGGCCTGTGGGGCCAGGTCGGCGCCCACCTTGATCAGGGGGACCAGCTCCCAGCCCGCCGGCAGCGCCGCATCGAGCGCGGCCAGGGCATAGGCAATGCCGCCCCACTCCTCGACCACCCCCGCGCTGGGGTCCCGGTCATGGATCTCGTCCCAGACCAGCGAGCCAATCACCCCGACCTTAGGCATCCGCCAGGCCCCGCTGCTCGAGGAAGGCGCGGGCCGCACCAAAGACGCCCGCGGAGTGGACGAGTTCACCCGGCACGATCCGGCAGGCCTCGACGGCCGGCCGGAAGGCGCGCCGGGATACCTCCTGCCGGAGCGGCCCGAAGAGTCCTTCGCCCGCAAGTGTCACGCCGCCACAGATGACCACCACCTCTGGGTTGAAGATGTTCACCAGGGTGGCCACCCCGGCGCCCAGGTACCTCGCGGTGTCCCGCACCACATCCCGGGCCAGCTGGTCGCCTTCGGTCGCGGCCTGGTAAACGGTCTGCGCAGAAATCGTCTCGGGGGGCTGGCGGGCAAGGGAGGATTCGGCCCCCGCCGCCAGGGCCTCGACGGCCCGTCGGGCGATCGCGGGGCCGGAGGCATACGCTTCCAGGCAGCCATCGTTGCCGCAGGCGCAGCGCCGGCCGTTGGCCTCGATGGTCATGTGTCCCACCTCACCAGCCACATCCGACACCCCATGGTACAGCCGGCCATCCAGGATGATGCCCCCGCCGACGCCCGTGCCGAGGGTGAAGCCGACGGCGTGCCGGCTGCCCTGCGCGGCCCCCCGCCACCATTCGCCGAGGATGGCGCAGTTCGCGTCGTTGTCGAGGGCGGCGTCGAGTCCCAGCGCACGGCCGATCCGCTCGCGCAACGGCATGTTCACCCAGCCAAGGTTCGGGGTCAGCAGGACGATGCCCTCGGCCCGGTTCAGGGGCCCGGGGGCACCGATGCCCACGCCGAGGATTTCGGCGTCGGGCACGTGGGCGCGGGTGGCCTGACGGGCGTGCTCCGCCAGCGCCACGATGCGCTCGACCACGGCGTCGGGACCCTCCTCCGCCCGGGTCGGCTCGGAGCGCAGTCCCTCGATCGCCTCGCCGTCCTCGCGGACGCAGCCGGCCACGATGTTGGTTCCGCCCAGGTCGATCCCCAGCACCCAGCGTGTCACCCAGCCCCCTTGGCGTTCCGCGTTTCCCAGGCTCCCGTGCGTCGGTTACCTTCCGCCCTGCCCATGCTGATCTCCGTCGTGGTCACAACCTACAACCAGCCGGACTGGTTGGAGAAGGTGCTCTGGAGCCTCGGGGCCCAGACCGACCGGAACTTCGAGGTCCTGGTGGCCGATGACGGCTCCGGGCCGGCGACCCGCGAGCTGGTGTCCCGCGCCAACACCCTGGCGGGCGTTCCGGTCCGACACGTCTGGCAGGAGGACCGCGGGTTTCGCAAATGCGCCATCCTCAATGCCGCCATCCGCGCCAGTCAAGGCGACTATGTCGTCTTCCTCGATGGCGATTGCATTCCTCGCCAGGACTTCGTCGCGGTGCACCGCCGCCTTGCCCGGCCCGGGCGGTTTCTCTCCGGGGGCGCATTCCGGCTCCCGCGCCCGGTGAGTGTCGCCCTCAGCCAGGACGCGATCCTGACCGGCAAGGCCTTCCGGCCTGGTTGGCTCCATGCCGCCGGTGTGCCATGGTCCCTCCGCCTGGCCAGGCTTGGCGTCCACCCCGCGGGGGCTGCGCTGCTGGATGCCCTGACGCCGACCGGGGCCACCTTCAACGGCGGCAACGCCTCGGCTTGGCGGGAGGATGTCCTGGCCGTCAACGGCTTCGACG
>JBHEPH010000083.1:0-6383 GCA_046260395.1 Gemmatimonadales bacterium | reverse complement strand
GATGGGTCACGGCGGACTCGACCGCGAGTTCGGTGCCCGGCTGGAAAACCTCGGCCGCCCCGGCCTCCAAGTCCGCCACCGCGCCATTGTCCTGCATCTCGACCACGATCGGGCCTACCGCGATGACGCGACGGTCCAGCACAATCGTGCCATCTGGGCCGAGACGGTGGCCACGCGCCGTGTCCGGGCGGTGGCGGGTCTCGAGTCTCAGCCCTGAGCCGCAACGGGGTCTTGCAATTCGGCCAGCCCCCGCCGGGCGCGTGTGGCCCCCGAACCACGCACCACCTGACGGTGCTCCCGGTTCTGCCGCACCATCGCCTCATCCCGCCACGGCCGCTCGTGCCAGAGGTGCACCGTCGGGGCCCGGAACCGGACGCGCAGCGGGCGTACGCCAAGATTGTCGAGCCGATCCCCGATTTCGGCGTCCTGGCCGCCATAGCCCATGAGCATCTCGAAGCCGTTCACGGCCACGAGGTCGTCTCGCCACGCCGACGCATTCCCGCCGCGCCAGCGGGGTGGGGTGGTGGTCAGGTGGTCCATGAGCGTGTTGAAGCGCCAGTTTCGGGAGAACCGGAGCGCGTGGCGGCCAGGCCGGAACCCGTGCGCCCGCAGCCAGGGCAGGTCGGTGGCCCGGCCGGCACGGACATCCTCGGGAGTGATGCGGGCGCTGAGTTCCTGCGGGAGCCGCACGGTCATCCCCACGAGGTAGCGGCCTCGCTGCGCCAGGCGGTGATGGGTGGCCACGAAGTCGTCGCGCGGGATGAGGTCGCCGTCGGTAAAGATCAGGTAGTCGGCCTCGGCCGCGAGGATGGCCCGGTTGAGGATTTCGCTCTTGCGGAACCCGCGGTCCTCGTGCCAGACGTGGGTGATGTCGAGGCCCGTTTCCCCCCGCAGGCGGTCCAGCAGGCCGGCCGTCTCGGGGCCCGATCCGTCATCCGCCACCACCAGCCGAAAGCGCCGGTCGGTCTGGCCGGCAAACCCCCAGAGCGCCAGCTCCAGCGCCCGCGGCCAATTATAGGTGGCGATGATGACCGCCGACTCCATGGTCAGTCGCCGACCTGCAGCACCGCCAGGAACGCCTCCTGCGGAATCTCCACCTGGCCCACCTGCTTCATCCGCTTCTTGCCTTCCTTCTGCTTCTCCAGGAGCTTGCGCTTCCGGGTGATGTCGCCGCCGTAGCACTTGGCCAGCACGTCCTTGCGCAGCGCCGAGATCGTCTCACGGGCGATGATCTTCTGCCCGATGGCGGCCTGCAGGATCACCTGGAAGAGCTGCCGCGGGATCAGCTCCTTGAGCTTCTCCGTGATCCGGCGGCCCCAGGCATAGGCCTTGTCGCGGTGAATGATCACGCCGAAGGCGTCCACCGGGTCGCCATTGATCAGCATGTCCAGCTTGACCAGCGCGGACGGTCGGTAGCCCGCCAGCTCGTAGTCGAGCGACGCGTAGCCTCGGCTGAGCGACTTGAGCCGGTCATAGAAATCGAGCACGATCTCACCGAGGGGAAACTCGAAGGAGAACTCCACGCGGCTGGTGTCGAGGTACTGCATCCCGAGATAGACACCTCGCCGCTCCTGGCCCAGCTGCATGATCCCGCCAATGAACTCCGCCGGCGACATGATCCGCGCCTTGACGTACGGTTCCTCGATCCGCTCGATCCCCGACGGGTCGGGGAGCAGTGACGGATTCTCCACGATCACCGTCTCGCCATTGGTCAGGAAGACGTGATACTCCACCGTCGGGACGGTGGTAATCAGGTCGAGGTCGAACTCCCGCTCGAGCCGCTCGCGCACGATCTCCAGGTGGAGCAAGCCGAGGAAGCCGACGCGGAACCCGAAGCCGAGCGCGGTGGAGGATTCGGGCTCGTAGTTCAGGCTGGCGTCGTTCAGGCGCAGTTTCTCGAGCGCGTCGCGCAGCTGCTCGTACTGGTCGGTGGTGGTCGGGTAGATGCCCGCGAACACCATCGAGGTCACGTCGCGGTAGCCCGGCAGGAGCTCGGTGGCCGGGTGGGCGGCGTCCAGCACCGTGTCGCCGGTGCGCGCGTCGCGGACGTTGCGCAGGTTGGCGGCGACGAAGCCGACCTCGCCCGCTTCCAGCATCTCGGACGGGCGGCGCCCGAGCTGCAGGTAGCCCACCTCCTCGACGTCATATACGTCGGTCGGATGGGCGCCGAAGGCGATCTTCATGCCGGGCCGGATCGATCCGTCCACCACGCGCACGCTGAGGATCGCGCCGCGGTAGCGGTCGTAGTAGGTGTCGAAGATCAGCGCCCGGAGTGGCGCCTCCCCGCGGCCCCGCGGATGCGGCACCCGCCGGACGATCTCCTCGAGCAACTCCGGCACGCCGGTGCCCTCCTTGGCGGAGACCGCCAGGATTTCCTCGCGCTTCGAGCCGATCAGGTCCATGATCTCCTGCGCACGGCGTTCCGGCTCGGCGCCGGGCAGGTCGATCTTGTTGAGAACCGGGATGATCTCCAGGCCGGCGTCCAGCGCCAGGAAGAGGTTGCTCAGTGTCTGGGCCTGGATCCCCTGGGAGGCGTCCACCACCAGGATGGCCCCCTCGCAGGCGGCCAGGGAGCGGGAGACCTCGTAGGTGAAGTCCACGTGCCCCGGCGTGTCGATCAGGTTGAGCTCGTACTCCTCGCCGTCGCGGCCGGTGTAGGGCATCCGGACGGCGTTGAGCTTGATCGTGATCCCGCGCTCCCGCTCCAGGTCCATGGTGTCCAGCAGCTGTTCCCGCATCTGGCGCTTTTCCACCGTCCCGGTGGCTTCGATCAGCCGGTCAGCGAGGGTGGACTTGCCATGGTCGATATGGGCAACGATGCAGAAATTGCGAATGGAACGCTGGCGCATGCCCGAATATAAGGGTGCCCCTTATCTTCCACCGCCAATGGCCTCGCCCCCAGCGCCTGCCCGGATCCTGCCCGCCCTCCCCGCGATGGCGCTGGTCACCCTCATCTGGGGCGGCAATTTCTCGGTCAGCAAGTACGCGCTCACCCAGCTGCCCGTCCTGACGTTCAGCGCCCTCCGCTTTTCGATCGCCACCGTCCTGCTCTGGGTCATCGTGCACGCCATGGAGCCGGCCAGCCGGATCCCCCGCGGGGCATTCTGGCGGCTGGTCGTCCTCGGGATCATCGGCAACACGCTGTATCAGCTCGCCTTCATGACGGGGCTGACCATGACCACGGCCACCAACTCCTCCCTGCTGGTGGCGAGCACCCCGATGGCGGTGATCGTGCTGGGGTGGCTCTCCGGCGTGGAGCGCCCCAACCGCGCGGTCTGGGGCGCGGTGCTCCTGGGGACAGCCGGTGTGGTGCTGGTGGTCCTCAGCAAGGGTGGCGGGGCCGCCTTCGGCGACTCCACTGTCACCGGTGACCTGCTCACCTTCGGGGCGGTGATCTGCTGGGCCATCTTCACCCTGGGCGTGCGCGCCATCCAGGCCGATATCACGCCGCTCCGCCTGACCGCCATCGCCACGACGGCAGGGATGCCAGGGCTGGTCCTGCTCTCCCTCCCGGAACTGGGGGACGTGGCCTGGGGAAGCCTGGGCTGGCAGCTGTGGGCGGCGATCCTCTACGCCTCGGTGCTGTCCATCGTGCTGTCCTATATCATCTGGAACGCGATGGTGCGCCAGGTCGGCAGCAGTCGGACGGCACTCATGGGCATGATGGTGCCGCTCTGGGCCGTGGCCATCGCCGTCGTGGCGCTCGGCGAGCGCCCCACCTGGATGCAGGGTGCCGGTGCGCTGCTCATCGTCGTGAGTGTTTTGGTCAGCCGGATGGGCCAGCCCGCGCCGGTGCTGCTGCAGGAGGATGAGGCGGCGGGGTGAATGGTAGGAGGGAAGCGGGAACTGCCGATGCTCCCTGAAAGGGTTCGTCCCCCGCGTGGTAAGCGGGAACTAGCTCGTCGAGTAGTTTCCTCTCACCATGCGGGGAACCTGGCTGATTGATTGATCCGGCAGTTCCCTCTCACCTCTTACCTTCCTTCCAGTTCCTCGAGCCTCGCCATCGCCCGGCGCAGGTGCGGAATGACGATGCTGCCGCCCACCACCAGGCCGATCGAGCAGATCTCCAGGAACTCCTCGTGCGTCACCCCTTCTTCCTTGCAGCGCACCACATGGTAGGTGATGCAGTCGTCGCAGCGCAGCACCAGGGAGGCGACCAGCCCGAGCATCTCCTTGGTCTTCGTGCCCAGCGCCCCCGGCTCGTAGGCGCGGCTGTCCAGCGCAAAGAACCGGTTGACGGTCAGGTTGCCCGCGCCGAGGATGGCGTCGTTCATCCGCTCGCGGAAGGCCCGGAACTCCGCCAGGCTGCTGGCGGTGTCGCTCACGGCGTCCTCGGCCGGACGATCTGCTGGTAGCTCTCCGGGTTCCACTGTGGGCGCCCGGGCCGGTTGCCGATCTCCTGACCCAGGAAGTATGCCATCTTCAGGATGCGGCTCATCTTCTCGTAGCCGATCTTGTCCGGAGTGTCCGAGACGCGGTGGTAGTCCTCGTGCACGCCCGTGAAGAAAAAGAGGATCGGCACGCCGTTCCGGGCGAAATTGAAGTGGTCGGAACGGCGGTAGAAGTTCTGCTCGGGCCAGAGGTCGTCAATCATGGCCATGTTCAGTTCGGGGTGCGCCCGGGCCACCGCGTGCAGGGTCTGGCCGAGGTCACTGTGCTCTTTGCCAATGACGACGACGGTGTCCTCCCAGTTGCGGCCGATCATGTCCATGTTCACATTGGCCACGATCTGGGCGGCCGGCACCGTCGGGTTGTCGGCAAAATGCGCCGAACCCCAGAGCCCCCGCTCCTCGCCGCTCACGGTCAGGAAGACCATCGAGCGCTTCGGCCGCGCACCGGGCTGGGCGTAGGCCCGCGCCAGCGCTACGATGCCGACGGTGCCCGAGGCGTCGTCATCGGCGCCGTTGAAGATCGAGTCCGCGGCGGTGCCGCCGACACCGACATGGTCCATGTGCGCCGAGAAAACGATGTACTCGTGGCGGAGCTCCGGGTCGGAACCGTCCAGGATGCCCACGGTGTTGGGGGCCATTGCCCGCTCGGCAGGTACCACGCGCACGTCCACCGTGCCGCTCCATTCCGGCATCGGTTGGATGACGGCGGTCGGGCTGGCCCGCAACGCGGCCAACTGGTCCGCGGCTTCGATCATCGCCGCGGCGATCTCCGTCTCGGGGATCTCCACCACCGGAATACCGGGAGTCTGTCCCCGCACGCTGTCCCGAGTGACCGCGGAGCGGGCCTGGTTGGCCACCAGTCTCGGGAAGATCGCGGGGTCGGTGGGCTGGGAGATCAGCACAACCCCGGCGGCGCCGGCCCGCACCGCTGTGCGCAGCACGGACTGCAGGCCTGCCGGCGATCCGCCGGTCGGCATCGTCGCCGCCCAGACGAGGATGGCCCCGCGGATCGGGGCCCCGGCCAGCGCCACGGTGTCCACTATCCCGCTGAGCACCACGACGGGGCCGGTTGCCGGCTCGCCGCGCGGCCCGAACCGCATCAATGCGGAGGAGGTGAGCGGGAAGTTGAGCTCTGGGCCGCCGGCCATGGTAAACCGTACGGCCGATGACTCGACCGCCAGGCGGTGGAGGTACACCGGATAGCGCTGTTGCCAGTCGCCGTTGTCACCGCCAGGGCGGAGCCCCGCCTCGCGAAACTGCGATGCCACCCATGCCGCGGTCTTCTCCAGGCCGGGGCTGGGGGTGGCACGGCCCATCATTGAGTCGTCGGCGATGGTATAGACACCGTAGCGGAGGTATTCGACGCTGATCGCCTCCGCGCCACGTCTGACGGCGGCGGACGGTGGTGCAAGGCGATCGGCGGTGGTGGGCGCCTGGGCGCCAAGGGGCAGCGCCGTGACGAGCGTGGCGGCGGTCAGGACTGCATGCAGGACAGGCCGGGGCATGGGACTCTCGGTTGGGGTGCTACTGCCAGGCGAACAGGAGGCGCCCGCCACGAAACGGGAAATCTACCCGTCCGGGGGGCGGCGCGGTGGGGGGGTACGGCTCGGTGGTGGAGCCGGGGCTGGGCTGGGCGGTGGGCGGCGGCGGAGCACGGGTGTTCCGGTGGGCCGGGGCCGTTCAGGCTTCTTCGGCTCCGCCTTTGGGGGGGGGCGCCGGGTCGTGTCCTGGACCGCTATCTCGACACCGGCCGAGGCACCTGCTTGTGTCGCGGGTGTGGCGAGCGTGAGGCCGGCGAGGGCCAGCGTGGTCAGGACCAGGGCACGGGGAGTCATGGTGACCAATGGTATAGCGAGTGGCGTGCCAAGGCCACCCTTGGCTGCAACATGTTACGGGGCAACAATATAGCGATGGGACCCGGATTCATGGCGTGGCCGGGGTGTCCGACGATGGGGACAACCGTCCTCAAGTTGACTCACCACGGCTCACCCC
>JBHEPH010000082.1:0-10272 GCA_046260395.1 Gemmatimonadales bacterium | reverse complement strand
GCGCTACACCGATCCGGAAAGTGGGTCGGCCGTGACGCTCCGGCCCGAGGACTGGTCCGCGGCCTATCAACAGACCGTCCGGGACACCGTGGCCTGGTGGCGGGCCGGCTGCCGCCGCCATGGGATCGCCTACGAGCGGATCACCACCGACCAGCCGTTCGGCCCCGCCCTGCGGCAGGCGCTGGTCGGCTCCACCCGCCTGGCGTGATCGCCTTCGCAACACCCTGGGTGCTTGGCGGGCTGCTGCTGGCCGCCGTCCCGATCGTGCTCCACCTGGTGGCCCGACGTGAGCCACCGGTGGTGGAGTTCCCCGCCGTTCGCTATCTGGAGGAGACGTCCCGCCGCCACCAGCGACGGGTCCATGTGCAGCACTGGGTGTTGCTGGTGGTGCGCACCCTCCTCATCATCCTGCTGGTCCTGGCGGCGGCGGGCCCGACCCGGCAGGGCAGCACGGGGCTGGGTGGCCATGCGCCCACCGCGCTGGTGATCATCCTCGACAATTCGCTCAGCAGCGGCGCGGTACGTGGCGGCGAGGCGACCCTCGCCCGCCTGCGCGCGGCGGCGGGCGCTACCCTCGCGCGCGCCACGCCGGCGGATCGTCTCTGGCTGGTGGCGGCCGATGGTGTCCCGCGATCGGGGTCCGCCGAGCGGCTCCGTGCGGTGGTGGACAGCACGGAGGTGTCCGATTGGCGCCTGGATCTGGGCGCGGCCCTGGCCGTTTCGCAGGCGCTGCTGTCGGCCACCGCACTCCCCGGTGAGGTGCTGATGCTCACCGATCTCCAGGCCACCGCCTTGTCCCCTGCCGTGGGGGATGTCCCGATCGTGATCGGTGCCCCGGAGACTGCGGCGCCTCCCAACCTCGGTGTGACCAGCGTTGATGCCGGTGCCCAACCCTGGCTGGGCGCCGGCCGCCTGAGCGTCCAAGTTTTCGGCGATACCGGTAGTGACCCGCGTCCCCTCCGGGTGTCCGTGGCCGGTCGTGAGGTGCGACAGGTCCTGGTGGATGCCGGGGCGCGTACCGCCATCCCAATGGCGGCTCCCCCGGTCGGCTGGCATCCGGTGGAGGTGCGACTGGACCCTGACGAGCTCCGGGGCGATGATCGGGCGGTGACCGCCGTCCGCCAGGCTGCGCCAGCAGCGGTGGCCTGGGATCCGACGGACCGTTACGTCCACGCCGCGATGGAAGTGCTGGCGGCCAACGGGAGAAGCCTGCGGGGCAGGGAGCTCACCGTTGGACGACTCGGGCCCGGACCATCGATCGTCCTGCCACCCGCCGATCCGGCCGAACTCGGCGCGCTGAATCGGGCCCTCGCCGCCCGCGGCGTGGGATGGGCGTTTGGTGAGCTGGACACGCCGGCCAGCCATACCGACAGCTCGACGACTCCCCCCGCCGTGGTCGTGTCGCGTCGCCACCGCCTGTCGCCTCTCGGCAGCGGGGTGACCGGGGTCATTGCGACGGTGGATGGCGAACCGTGGCTGGTCCGGTCCGGAAACGTGCTGCTGCTCGGCAGCCGGCTGGACCCGGACTGGACCGACCTGCCGCTGACAGCGGGCTTCATGCCGTTCATGGATGCGCTGGTGAACCGGGAGGCGCGCGGAGAGGTGGCCACGCTTGAGGCAGCACCTGGTGACGTGGTGACGTTGCCCAGCGGTGTGACGCGCGTGCTGGGACCCCTGGGCGAACAGCGCGTGGAGAGTGGCGGGTCCCACCTGGTGACTGTGACCGGTCTGCACTGGCTGCTGGACCGCGGGGACACCGTTGGCGTCCTGGCCGTCAACCCGGACCCGCGGGAGAGCTGGCTGGCTGCCGCCACGCCGGAGGCGGTGCGCGCACTCTGGCCGCGGGCCACGCTCAGCTCGCCGGAAGGCGCCGTGACGCTCGCGTTCGGTCAGGGCACCCGGGCCGACTTGCGCGGGCCATTCCTCTGGCTGGTGCTGTTGCTGGCGGGCGTCGAGCTCCTGCTCGGCGGCTCGCTGCGGCGGCGCACCGCATGAGCCTCCCCGAGATCCTGGCGGCGCTCGGGACCGCGCCAGCGGTTCGCGAGCTGTGGGCGCGCTTCCCCGCTCGCGGAGATCGTCTGCAGCTGGGTGGCCTGCCGGGCTCCACCGGGCCGGCGTTGGTAGCCTGGATGGCTGAGCAGCTCTCGAGCCAACTCATCACCGTCGTGGCGACGACGCCGGCCGAGGCGGAGCGATGGCTCGCCGACCTGGCGCACCTGACCGATCTTCCGGTCGGTCACTACCCGCAACGAGAGGCGCTCGGCGAGGAAGAGCCGCACCTGGAGATCGCCGGTGAGCGGGTGGAGACACTCGAAGCCCTGCTCCGCGGACAGCTCCGTGTCCTGGTCACCACCGCCCGTGCCACGGCGGAGCGGACCCGGGTGCCGGCAGCGCTGGAACAGTTCCGGCTGGACCTCGCGCCGGCTCAGGCGCGGCCCCTGGCGGACCTGATCGTCATGCTCGAGTCGATGGGGTACCATCGCGTCCCGGTCGTGACGGAGGTTGCCGAGTTCAGCGTGCGCGGCGGGATCGTGGACCTCTATGGGTTCGGGATGGCGGCGCCCGCGCGAATCGAGTGGTGGGGCGATGACATCGCCACCGTCCGCTCGTTCGACCTGACCACCCAGCGCTCCGGCGAGGAACTCACCACGGTGCGTGTGCTCCCGATTGCCGCGGGTGCCGGCAGCCCGGTGAACCCGGGCGCTGAGGTGCCGGACCGCGGGCACCGGGAGTCGCTGCTGGAGCTCTTGCCGCCGGACACCCTGATGGTGGAAGAGGACGAAGGGCCGCTGGCCGAGGAGGTGCAGCACGCCTGGCGTGACGCGGCCCACCACCTCGAGGTGGCCCGCCGGCTCGGAGAGGACGTCCCGGCACGGGAGGCGCTCTTCCTCGACCCGGACCGCTGGGCCTCGCTCCTGAGAGGGTTTCCGGCGCTGGTCCTCCGGGCCGCGTCCCCCGACCTCCAGATGGGCTTCCTGCCCCCGGAGAAGATTGACCGCGACCTGAACCGGCTCCGCGCGCTGCTCGCCACCCCCCCGGAGACCATCATCCTCTGCGACAACGAGGGCCAGCTCGAACGCCTCGATGAATTGCTGCACGAGGGGGAGGGGGTTCGCGGGTCCGCACGGCTGCTGGTCGGCGCGCTCGACGGCGGGTTCCTGCTGCCCGGCCTGCGGGTCCTCACCGACCACGAGATCTTCCGCCGTGCCCGGCGCCTGCGCCGCCCCCGCCGCTACCGGCAGGCCGCGCCCTCGGCCGCGACCGGGGTGCTCGCCGCCGGGGATTATGTCGTGCACCTGGACCACGGCATCGGGATCTATCGCGGGATCGGCACCACCACGGTGGAGGGGGGCCTGCTCGAGGTGGCCATCGTGGAGTACGAGGGGGGGGACCGGCTCAATGTCCCCCTCTACCGGCTGGACCAACTCGAGCGGTATCGCGCCGCCGGGGATGATGGCGACCAGCCGCCGCCCCGCCTGCACCGGCTGGGGGGGACCAGCTGGAAGAAGGTCCGGGACCGCACCCGTTCGGCGATCCGGGAAATGGCACAGGAACTCCTGGAGCTGTACGCCCGGCGCCAGGTGGCCGCGGGCTATGCCTTCCCGCCCGACACCCGCTGGCAGCGCGAGCTCGAATCGAGCTTCCTCTACGAGGACACCCCCGACCAGCGCAAGGCCACCGAAGAGCTCAAGCGCGACATGGAACGCCCCCGGCCCATGGACCGCCTGCTGGTGGGCGATGTCGGGTATGGCAAGACGGAAGTGGCGGTGCGAGCGGCCTTCAAGGCGGTGGCGGGCGGGAAGCAGGTGGCCATCCTGGTCCCCACCACCATCCTCGCCGAGCAACACGGCCGGACCTTCGCGGAACGCCTGGCAGACTATCCCGTGAAGGTGGAGGTGCTCTCCCGGTTCCGGAGCGCGAAGGAACAGAAGCAGGCGTTGGTGCGCCTGGCCAGCGGAGCCACCGACGTCATCATCGGCACGCATCGCCTGCTGTCGAAAGACGTGCTCTTCAAGGATCTCGGCCTGCTGGTGGTGGACGAGGAGCACCGCTTCGGGGTGCGGCACAAGGAACGCCTGAAGGAACTCCGGCTGGCCGTGGACGTGCTCACCCTCACCGCCACGCCCATCCCCCGCACCCTGCACATGTCCCTGGCAGGGCTGCGCGACCTGACCCTGATCGAGACGCCGCCGCGCGACCGCTCACCGATCCTCACCTTCGTGGAGCCCTGGGACGACGCCCTGTTGGAGGAGGCCTTTGCCCGCGAACTGGATCGCGGCGGCCAGATCTTCATGGTGCACAACCGGATTGAGACGATCGACACGATCGCGGCGCGGGTCCGGTCGCTGGCACCGCGGGCGCGCGTTGGGGTGGCGCACGGACAGATGGCGGCCGAGCCGCTGGAAGCCGTGATGCAGGGCTTTGTGTCCGGTGAGGTGGACATCCTCGTCACCACCATGATCGTCGAATCGGGGCTCGACGTGCCGAATGCGAACACCATGGTGGTCCACGATGCGCATCGCCTCGGCCTGGCGCAGCTCTACCAGCTCCGTGGTCGGGTGGGACGCAGCCACCGGCGGGCGTACTGCTACCTGCTCACGCCCGACATGATCGATCCGGACGCCGAAGAGCGCCTCAAGGTGCTTGAGCACCACACCGAACTGGGGGCCGGGTACCGGATCGCCCTCAAGGACCTGGAACTCCGGGGCGCGGGCAATCTGCTGGGGTCGGAGCAGTCCGGACACGCCCAGGCGGTCGGATTCGACCTCTACCTCCGCTGGATGGAGGAGACCGTCCGGGGGCTCCGCGGCGCGGGCGATACCGAGCCTCCGGCCCCGCCGGAGGTGGTGTTCGACCGGGCGGCGCAGCTGCCGGACCAGTGGATCCCGGACGACGCCATCAAGCTGGACCTGTACCGGCGACTGGCGCGAGCGGTCCGGACAGGCGAAATTGATGAGTTGCGCGGGGAAATGCGCGAACGGTTCGGCCCGCTTCCGGTGGAGGCCGAACACCTGCTGGACCTGTCCCGCCTGCGCGTCCTGGGGGCCCGACTGGGCATCCAGCATATCATGGTGCGGGGTGACGAGGCCCGGGTGACCTTCCGGGCCGGGACGACCCCGCGGATGGCCGGCCTGGCGAGCGCCATGGACGATGTGCAGCTGGCGGTGGATGTCCGCCGGACCATGCCGCTGTCGCTCCGGCTGGAGCGCCTGGGCGGCGAGGCAATCATCCCGGCGCTCGTGCGGGCACTGGGCAAGGTGGCAGGGACCGGATCGCCGGCCCCCGCACCTGGGTGATCTTCATTCATTTCTGACTGGAGTTGGCATGCGTGGATTGGTGCTGGTTGGAGCGGTAACGCTGGCCCTGGGCGGCTGCGGCAGTCTGGGCGGCAATGCGGACGTTGCCGCAGAGGCGGGTGGACAGACGTTTCGGGCCGAGCAGCTCGCCGGAATCCTCGGCAAGATCGAGGGCCAGCGCCCCGAGACCGAGATCGCGGATTTCGTCGCGACCCTGTGGGTGGACCTGACACTGATGGCCCAGGCGATCGTCACCGATCAGTTGCCGACCGACTCGACCGCCGTGGCCAGCGCCCTCTGGTTCGACCTGGCGCAGGCCAAGATCTCGGCATGGCATGACACGTTGATGGCCACGCGGATCACTGTGTCCGACGAGGCGATCGCCGATTTCTATGAGAATGGCAACGCCCGGGTCTTCCAGCACATCCTGGTCGCGGCGGGCCCCACCCGGGCGGATACGAACCAGGCCGAGGCCACGGTGCGGCAGATTGAGGCAGGGCTCCGGGCGGGCCGGCCGTTCGCAGAGTTTGCGGAGCAGCACAACCCTGATGCCACCCGGCAGGACGGCGGCTTTCTCCCGCCCACGCCGCGCGGTGGCTTCGTCCAGCCATTTGATTCCGTGGCCTGGACCCTGACCCCGGGCCAGACCAGTGCGGCGGTCCGGACCGAGTTCGGCGTGCATTTCATCCGCCGCCCCCCCCTGCTGGAGGCGGGGCCCCGCCTGGCCGCCGGGATTTCGCAGCAGGCGCGCCAGGGCGCGGACTCGGTGTACAGCGCGGAGCTGATCGAGGGCCGCCAGATCACGGTCACACGTGCCGCGCCGTCGATCATCCGGACAGCGCTCTCGGACCTGGCCAAGGCCAGCTCCTCCAGCCGTGCGGTGGTCACCTGGACCGGTGGGGAAATGACGGCGGCAGAGTTTGCCCGCTGGGTCGGGGCGTTGCCGGCCGGATTCCCCCAGCGGCTGCAGAGCGAGTCCGACTCGTCCCTGATCGGCTTTGCGCGGTTGCTGGCGCAGAACATGGTGATGCTCGAGCAGGCCGACTCGGCCGGCATTGGGGTGCCTGAAGTGAATTGGCAGGCGATGCAGCTCAGCTATCGGGTCAGCGTGGACCAGATGGCCGCTGAGCTGGGCCTGAACGGCCCCGAGTTTTCCCGCGACAGCACGACCGAGGCGCAGCGGATCCAGCTGGCCTCTGAACGGGTCAACACCTACATCGATGGGCTTGCCACCGGCCAGGCCCAGCGTCGCCAGGTCCTTCCCGGCATGGCCGCCAGCCTCCGGGCGCAGGCGCCAAACCGTGTGAATGCCGCCGGCGTGGCCCGGGCCGTTGCCCTGGCCGTCCCCAAGTGGGTGGCTGATTCGACCGCCGGCACCGCCGGTCAGGGCGCGATTCCCCCCGGGGCCGTGACGCCGGCGCCCGGTGGCGCACCGCTGCCCGGGGGCGGACAGTAGCGATGATCCGTTCCACCCTCGTCGTGGCGGCGCTGCTCGGCGCCGCATCGCCCGTCCTGGCCCGACAGGTGCCCGGTGACTCCGGTCGGGTCGTGGACCGGGTCGTGGCGGTCGTCGGGGCGCGGGCGATCCTCGCGTCCCAGGTGGACGAGGCGGTGTTCCAGCGATTCCCGCAGGGCCTGCCGACCGACCCGGCGGAGTTGCGCCGTGTGCAGCAGGCAGAGTTGGCGCTGCTGATTGATGCGGAGCTGATGGTCATCGAGGCGCAGCGAGACACCGCCATCAAGGTGTCGCCGGAGCAGGTGCAGGAATCGGTGGAGGAGACCTACCGCGCGGCGAGGCAGCGCTACCCCACGGATGCCGCCTTCCGGGCAGACCTGGCGGCCGCGGGTTTCAATACGCCGGAGGAGTACCGGGCCTGGCTGGTCGACGAGCAGCGGCGAGCGCTGCTGATCCAGGCCGTGGAGGCGGCGCGGCAGGCGGATGGCAAGATTCGCTCAGTGCCGCCGACGGAAGCGGAGCTCCGCGCCTTCTTCGAGCGTGAGAAGCCCGGACTGCAACCCCGTCCCCCGCTCCTCACCTTCCGGCAGGTCATGGTCGCGCCGCAGGCCACCGAGGCCGCCAAGGCCGTCACGCGCCAACTCGGCGACTCGATCGCCGCCTCGATCCGGGCCGGGGCGGATTTCGCCACGGCCGCGCGCCGGTTCTCGCAGGACCCGGGCTCCAAGGAGCAGGGCGGCGAGTTGGATTGGTTCCGGCGCGGCAGCATGGTGCAGGAATTCGAGGCCGTCGCGTTCGGGTTCCGGCCCGGGTACATCTCCGATCCCGTCGAATCGCCGTTCGGCTTCCACATCATCCAGGTGCAGCGGGTCCAGGGCTCCGAGGTGAAAGCCCGCCACATCCTCCTCCGGCCGACCATCGGACAACCTGAGGCGGACAGCGCCCGTGGGCTCGCCGAGCGCGTGCGCGCGGCGCTGCAGGCCGGCGCCTCCATGGATTCCCTCCAGCGGCTGCACCACGATCGCTCGGCGCAGGGTGAATTCAGCCAGGTCCCCGAGTCCAACCTGCCACCAACCTATCTGGAGGCGCTGGCCGGGGTCGAGCCGGGTCAGGTGGCCCCGCTGGTGCCGATGGAAGACGCCGACCCTCGCCAGACCAAGTATGCGATCCTCCGGCTGACCGCCCGCACCCCGGGTGGTGAGCCACGTTTTGAGGACGTCCAGGACCTGCTCCGCCGCGAGCTGTCACGCCAGATCGGGGTGCGCCGCTATCTCGATGGGCTGCGAGCCTTCACGCATGTCGAGGTCCGCGAGCCGTGACCCGACGGCCCCGGCTCGCCGTCACCCTCGGCGACCCGCGCGGCATCGGCCCCGAAATTACCGCGCAGGCGCTCACCAACTTTCCAGACGCTGAGGTCACGGTGCTCGGTGCCACCGAACAGGTGGCCCTGATGCCCGTTGAGCATCGTGTCGCGCTCGGCCCCTGGCGGGAGGGCGCGGGCGCCGGGGCCGGCACCCCGGCCGAGCTACGGGCGCGCGCCATGCGCGCCGGCGCCATCGCCGGCCGGGCCATCGAAGCGGCGGCGCGCCTGGCGCTCGAGGGCACGGTGGATGCCGTGGTCACCGCCCCGGTCGAGAAGCACGCCCTGCACCTGGCCGGCCACCCCTGGCCCGGCCACACCGAATGGCTGGCCCACCTCGCGGGGGACGTGCCGGTGGCGATGATGCTGGCAGGCCCCAGCCTGCGGGTCGTCCTGGTCACCACCCATGTGGCCCTTCGGGACGTGCCCGCCCTCCTGACGACGGCGCGCGTGGTGGAGGCGGGACGACTCACGGAGAGCGGCCTGCAGCGGTGGTTCGGGATTGCCGAGCCCCGGCTGGCGGTCTGCGCGCTCAACCCGCACGCGGGGGAACAGGGGCTCTTCGGGGACGAAGAGGCGCGCGTGCTCCGCCCCGCCGCCGAGGCGCTGGGCGCCGCCGGGCCGCTGCCCGCCGACACCGTCTTCGTGCGGGCGATGCGGGGCGAGTTTGACGCGGTGCTGGCGCCGTATCACGATGTTGGCATGACGGCCATCAAGGTGGCGGCCTTCGGCCAGGGCGTGAACATCACGCTCGGCCTGCCGTTCCTGCGCACCTCGCCCGACCACGGCACCGCCCTCGACATCGCGGGAAGGGGAACCGCCGATTCGTCCAGCATGCTGGAGGCGCTGCGCCTCGCCGCCGGGGCGGCCCGCTCATGACCCGCGCGGAGATTCCCCGAAAACTGCTCTTCGTCCTGGTCCTCACCAGTGTCTTCATGCTGGTGGAGGCGGTCGGTGGGTACCTGAGCGGCAGCCTGGCCTTGATTGCCGATGCCGGGCACATGCTGACCGACGTGGGCGCCCTGGCCCTCTCGCTGGGGTCGGTGTGGCTGGCGCGCCGGCCGGCCACGATGCGGCGGACCTTCGGGTTCCTGCGCCTGGAGATCCTGGCGGCGTTCATCAACGGGGCCATGCTCCTGGTGCTGGTCCTCTGGATCATCATCGAGGCGGTTCGGCGGCTGCGGAACCCGGTGCCGGTGGAGGCCGACCTCTTCCTGGTCATTGCCATCATCGGGCTGGTGGTGAATCTGGTGGGCCTGCGGGTCCTCCATGGTGACCACACCGGCAGCCTCAACGTCCGGGGCGCCTACCTCCACATCATGGGTGATGCGCTCGGTTCGGTGGCGGCCATCAGCGCGGCCCTGGTCATCAAGTTCACGGGCTGGCTCCCGGCCGACCCGATCATTTCGATCGTCCTCTCGCTGCTCATCCTGGCGGGAGCCTGGCGGCTGGTGCGGGAAAGCGTGGATATCCTGCTCGAGGCGGTGCCGGCGCACGTGGACCTGGTGGCAGTCACGCGCGACATCCTGGCCGTCCCGGGCGTGGCATCCGTGCATGACCTGCACGTCTGGACCGTCACCAGCGGGATGGTGGCCATGAGCGGGCATGTGGTCGTGCCGGAACTCGAGCGGCACCCCGTCACGCTGGGGCTGATCCAGTCGACGCTGAAGGCGAGCGGGATCGCCCACACCACCATCCAGCTGGAGGTGACGGGGGACTGTGAGGGGGAATCGTGCTACCCGGGGCTGCCCGAGGGGGCCGGCCGGGTGGACCACCACGGGCACTCGCACTGACCGTCGGGGTACCCCCCCCTTGACGAGACAGCCCTCCGGGTCGATCCTGTACCCTGAGTGAACAGCTGCCCCGTCACGGCTCGCCGGCCGGAGTGGGGCCCGGACCCGAGCAGGTTCATGACTTTTAACTCGAAAGGCAGAGAATCAGATGTCGGCTTGGGAAGCGTCCCTGGAGCAGGTGGAGTTGCGCAAGAAATTCGATGACGACGAAGACTTCGAGGATGACGGCTTCATCCTCGACGATGTGGACGACGAGGAGGAGGACGAGGAGGACGAAGAGGATGCACTGCTTCCAGCTTGTGCTGGTCCCGTTGATGCAGACGACGACGGTGAGGATGACGAAGAAGCAGAATGTGATGACGAAGA
>JBHEPH010000081.1:10415-10652 GCA_046260395.1 Gemmatimonadales bacterium | reverse complement strand
GTCTTGCCCTTGGGACCGATCACGTCGCCGATCTTGTCCGGCTTGATCTGGATCGTGATGATCCGCGGCGCGTACTTGGAGAGGTCGTCGCGATGCGTGGCCAGGGCCTTCTTCATTTCGCCGAGGATGTGAAGCCGACCCACCCGGGCGCGCTCCAGGGCCTCTTCCATCAGCTTGAGGTCGAGTCCCTCGATCTTGATGTCCATCTGAATCGAGGTGATTCCCTCCTCGGTGCCC
>JBHEPH010000081.1:0-10405 GCA_046260395.1 Gemmatimonadales bacterium | reverse complement strand
CCATGTCGCCGAGATGATCCTCGGAGCCCAGGATGTCGGTCAGGATGGCGACCTTCTTGCCTTCCTTGATCAGGCCCATCGCCACACCGGCGCAGGCGGCCTTCATCGGCACGCCGGCATCCATCAGGGCCAGGGAGCCGCCGCAGACCGAGGCCATGGATGAGGAGCCGTTCGATTCGAGCACTTCGCTCACGATCCGGAGCGTATACGGGAACACGTTGAAGTCAGGCAGCAGCGGCTGGAGAGCCCGCTCGGCCAGGGCGCCATGGCCGATCTCGCGGCGGCTGGTGCCGCGGAGCATCTTCACCTCGCCAGTGCAGTACGGCGGGAAGTTGTAGTGCAGCATGAACGACTTGCTGGTCTCCCCCGCCACGTCGATGCTGTCGACGCGCTGCTCGTCGTCACTGGTGCCGAGGGTCACGGCCACCAGCGCCTGGGTCTGTCCCCGGGTAAAGATGGCCGAGCCATGGACCCGCGGCAGCTCGCCGGTGGTGATGGTGATCGGGCGGATCTCGTCGGGCTTCCGGCCGTCCACCCGCTCGCCCTTGTCGAGCACCTGGGCGCGCATGACGCGGTACTCGATCTCCTCGAACTCCTGGCCGACCTCCTTGCCCCGGTCCGGGAACTCCAGCGCCGTGGCGGCAAAGACTTCGGTCTTGATGGCGCGCAAGGCATCGGCGCGGCCCGCCTTGTCCTTGGCGTTGATGGCCTTGGCCATCCGAGCCTCGGCCAATTCACGGACCCGACCCTGCAGCGCTTCATCAGCCACCGGCGCGGTCCAGGCCATCTTCGGCTTGCCTTCCTTCTTGACCAGCTGATCCACCAGCTTGGTCAGTTCCTTGATGCCCTTCTGGGCCACCTTCAACGCGTCGAGCACCTCCGCCTCGGAGATGGCCAGCGCGCCACCCTCCACCATGACGACCGAGTCGGCGGTACCGGTGACGGTCAGGTCGATGGTGGAGTGCTCGAGGTGCTGGAAGGTCGGATTGAGGATCCAGTTGCCATCCACCCGGCCCACACGCACGGCGCCGATGGGGCCCTTCCAGGGAATCTGCGACAGCGACAGCGCGGCGCTCGCGGCCAGGGCGCCGATGATATCAGCGTCATTCTCTTGGTCGGCGGAGATGACCGTGATGAAAACCTGGACCTCGTTCTTGAACCCTTCCGGGAAGAGCGGGCGAATCGTGCGATCGATCAGACGGCAGGCCAGGATTTCCTTGTCCTGAGGCCGCCCTTCGCGCTTGATGAAGCCACCCGGAAACTTGCCGGCGGCATAGGTCTTTTCCTTGTACTCGACCGTCAGCGGGAAGAACGGCAAGTGGCTGATGTTCGGGGAGACGGTCACCGCACCCAGCACCATGGTGTCGCCAAAGCGGATGAGCACGGAGCCGGCGGCCTGTCGCGCCAAGCGACCGGTCTCGATGACCAGTGGGCGGCCGGCAAATTCAGTTTCAATGCGATGCACAGTCAATGCCTTCAGTTGGAACGAGCACACCAATGCGAAGAGGGCGTCCCGACGTGCTCGTTCGGGACGCCCTGGTGATCTGTCCGGGTCCTAGTGGCGCAGACCAAGGTCTGCGATCAGGGCCCGGTACGTCTCGAGGTCGTTGCGCTTGAGGTAGGTCAGCAGCCGGCGACGGGAGCCCACCATCTTCAGCAGCCCGCGGCGGCTGTGGTGGTCCTTGGCGTGCGTCCGGAAGTGCCCGGTGAGCGAGTTGATCCGCTCGGTGAGCAGCGCCACCTGGACCGGAGCCGACCCCGTGTCCCCATCAGTGCGCTGGAACTTGGCGATGACCGCCTGCTTGTCGAAACCCATGCTCTCTGCGTGCCTCGTAACTGTTTTGGACCGTAAATGTAGATAGCACGGTAATATAGCGAGTCTGGAGGGGGGCTGCAAGGGGAACCGCCGGGGTTCGATGGACCGGGGACCCCCAGTGCCAGGTGAGCGGGAACTGCCGGCCTTCCCTGCGCAGACGGCCCTCCCCTCAGGGTAAGCGGGACAAATGCCGTTCCCGCTCACCCTGCACCGATGGCAGCCCGTCCGCAGAGCCCCAGCAGGTCCCGCTCACCTCGCACCGATGGCGGCCCGGTCGGGGAACCCCGGCAGTTCCCGTCTACAGCCACCCCAACAACCGCCGGATATCGTTGCTGAAGGCCAGCCCCATCAGCATCAGGATCATCACCAGCCCCAGCATGCTGAAGCGCTCCCGGAGCTTGGGGGACAGGGGCCGGCCCATGACCGCCTCGCCGATCAGGAAGACCATTTGCCCGCCATCGAGGACCGGGATCGGCAGGAGGTTCATGACCGCCAAATTCACTGAGATGACGGCCATGAAGAGCAGGAAGGCCTCAAACCCCAGCTGGGCGGTCTGGCCAGCCAGCTGGCCGATCTGGATCGGGCCACCCAGTTCCCGGGTGGAGACCCGCCCGGTCAGCAGCCCCCGCACCGCGCGGATGACCTGGGTCGAGGCATTGGCGGTCTGGCTCCAACCCTCCCCGATGGCCTCGAACAACCCCAGAGGCTCGGTCAGGACCCGCGGGGTCTCCACCCCGAAGCCCAGGCGGCCAACGCGACCCTCCCCCCCGGCAGGGTCAGGCTCGCTGGAGGTGGTGGCCTGCAGGGTAATCCTCTCCCCCCCACGGGAGACAACCAGGGCCACATCCTCTGCGGGACGCGCCGAGATCTCGGTCAGCACGTCATTCCATTCCGGCGTCCGGATGCCGGCCACCTCGAGGATCGTGTCGCCCCGCTCCATCCCGGCAGCCGCGGCTGGTCTCCCCGCCTGCACCATGCCAACGACCGGATGCATGAAGGGCACCAGCGACGTGGCGGCCCGGATCCGTTCATCGAGCTGGTCCCGGTGGATCCGCAGGATGATCGGCGGCTTCCCCGCCACCTCGATCACCACGGAATCCGCCGGGGCGGAGGCGATGCCGGAGGTGATGTCATCCCAGGTGTTGACCGCCTCGCCGTTGATGCTGACGATGCTGTCACCCGGTTGCAGGGCGGTGATGGGCCGGGCAATCTCAGGCAGGCTGTCGGCCGGGGCCACCATGCCGATCGTGCGCACCGGCAGCTGTGCCTTCCCCTGGTAGAGCAGCAACCCGGCGAACACCGCCCAGGCAAAGAGGACGTTCATGACCACGCCGGCCATGATGACGATCATTCGCTTCCAGATGGGCTTGGCCTCGAAGACCGCGTCGGGCGGTACATCCGCCAGTGAAGCTGCGCCCCCTTCGAGCGAGTCACTGCCGCCCTGCTCCTCACGGCTCGCCATCTTCACGTAGCCGCCCAGCGGCACCCAGCTCACGGAATACTCGGTGCCACCCCGTGTGAAGGTGAGCGCCTTGATCGGCGCGCCGAGCCCCACGGAGAAGCGATGCACGTGAATCCCGGCCCACTTGGCGGCCAGAAAATGCCCCAGTTCGTGCACGAATACCAGCACGCCCAGGACAACAATGAACGCCAGGACCGTCATCATCCGATCAACTCCTCCGCCCGCGCACGGGCCCACGCATCGGCGGCGCGAACCGCCTCCACCGAACCGGCCGGGGCCGGATCATGTTCATTCAATACCCCGTCGATCACCCCGGCGATCCGTCCAAACGGAATCCGCCCGTCCAGGAAGGCGGCTACCGCCACCTCATTCCCCGCATTGAAGACGGCGGGCGAGGTCCCACCTGCACACCCCGCCGCCACGCCGAGCGCAAAGGCGGGGAAGGCCTCCTGCCGCACTGACTCGAAGGTGAGTGGGCCCGCGGCCACGGGGTCGAAGCGCCGCACCCCTGAATCTGGCAGCCGTTCCGGGTGGGTCAGCGCGTACAGGATAGGAAGCTCCATCGAGGGGAAGCCGAGCTGCGCCAGGACACTGCCGTCCTCGAACTCCACCAGGGCGTGGATGATGCTCTGGGGGTGGACGGCCACTTCGATCCTGTCGTAGGGCAGCCCAAACAGGTGGTGCGCCTCGATGACCTCGAGCGCCTTGTTCGCGAGGGTGGCGCTGTCCACCGTAATCTTCGGCCCCATCTGCCAAGTGGGGTGATTCAGCGCCTCGCGCACAGTGGCCCGAGCCAACTTGTCGGCGGGCCACTCCCGGAATGGCCCACCACTGGCGGTCAGCACCAGACGGGAGACCGGCGACCTTGCCCCCGCGAGGCACTGCAGCACCGCACTGTGCTCGGAATCCACCGGCACCAGTTCACCGCCCCCGGCCCGCGCCGCCTCCAGCACCAGCTCCCCGCCGGTCACCAGCGATTCCTTGTTGGCCAGCGCCACGCGCTTGCCGGCTCGCAGCGCGGCGAGCGTGGCATCCAGCCCCGCAAACCCCACCACCGCGTTGAGGACGATGTCGGCATCGGCACGGGTGGCGGCGGCGGTCAGGCAGTCGGGGCCGCAGGGCCATTCGGAGTGCCCGTTGCCGTTGGCGAGCCCCGCGAAGGCCGGGTGGAATTCCTCCACCTGCGCCTTGAGCAGCTCCTGGTTGGCGCCGCCAGTCAGCGCCACGACCTGGAACCGATCGGCATGGCGGCGCAGGACGTTGAGGGCGCTGACACCGATGGAACCGGTGGAGCCCAGCACCGCCACGCCCGTCATCAGCCAGTCCCGAAGAGGCGCAGCATGGCAGCGGCAACCGGCAGCACGAAGTACAGCGAATCGAAGCGATCGAGCACACCGCCGTGCCCGGGAATGAGCCCGCCCGAATCCTTCACGCCGACCTCGCGCTTGAAGACCGATTCCAGCAGGTCTCCCACCTGGGCCACCACACCGATGACGGCGCCAAACATGATGGACTGCGCCACCGTGACAGCCACCCCGGCCGGCTCCAGCACCAGCAGGTTCCACAGCACCGCCGCCACGATGGCGCCAAAGAACCCGCCAACGCCGCCACTGCGCGTCTTGCCGGGGCTGATGACCGGCGCCAGCTTCGGCCCGCCCACCGCCTTGCCCACGAACATCGCGGCGGAATCGCAGATCCAGGTGACCACCAGCGGGAAGAACACCAGCGTCGCGCCGGCCCACGACTGCGGCCCGAACCCGGCATGGCGGATCCCGATCAGGAAGGACGGCAGCACCCCGCAGTACACCGGGGCAAAGATCGTCACGGCGGCGGCGGTCAGGGGCCGGGCGCCACTCCGCTGCATGGCGAGCACCCAGACCAGCACCAGCAGCACCCAGAGCGCCACGGCATGCGGCCAAGCCGCCAGGATCGTCCCGCCCCACCCTGCCCCGGCCAGGAAGGCCCACACCAGCAACGGCACCGCGGCCGCCGCCAGGTACCCCGGCACCGCGGCTGGGCGGATCCCCTGAAGTTCCGCGAACGCGAACAACTCCCTGGTGCCCAACACCGCCACGGCGGCCACCAGCGCGGCGAGCGCCGGCCCGCCCAGCCACACGACGGCGAGCGCGAGTGGAATCGCCACGACGGCGAAGGCAATTCGCTTGGTGAGGTTACTGGCCATGAGAACTCAGGCGGGAACGCGACCGAACCGGCGGTCACGCCGCTGAAAGTCGCGGATGGCCTCGAACAGGTGGGCGCGGGAGAAGTCGGGCCAGAGCACCGGGGAGACGTAAATCTCGGCGTAGGCCAGCTGCCAGAGCAGGAAATTGGAGAGCCGCTGCTCGCCGGAAGTGCGGATCAGCAGATCGGGATCGGGCCACTCGGCGGTGTAGAGCTCGGCCGCCAGACGGGCCTCGGTAATGCCATCGGGGGTCAGGCGGCCGGCGGCCACTTCTTCCGCCAGACGGCGTGCCGCGCGGGTGATCTCGGCTCGGCTGCCGTACGAGATGCAGAGGTTGAGGGCCAGGGCGCTTCCCCCGACGGTGGCGCTGACACAGCGCTCGGCGGCCGCCCGGGCCGGCGGGGAGAGCCGCTCGATGTCGCCCAGGATCCGGACGCTGACCCCGCGCTCACGGAGCTCGGCGGTCTCGCTGGCCACGTACTCTTCCAGGAGCAACATCAGGGCGGCGATCTCGTCAGCGGGCCGCTGCCAGTTCTCCTGGCTGAAGGCGAACAGGGTCATGACCCCGACCCCCGCCTGCACCGCGCCCTCGACGATCTCCCGTACCGCGTTCATGCCGGCCTGGTGCCCCGCCGGCCGCGGCAGGCCGCGCGCCTGGGCCCACCGGCCGTTGCCGTCCATGATTACCGCGATGTGCGCGGGAACGGCACCATGGAGGCGGAGGGCGCTGAGGAGGTCGTCGGCGGAGTCCGTCACACCTCCATGATCTCCGCTTCTTTGTGCTTGAGGATCTCATCAATCTGCTTGATGTGATCGTCGGTGTGCTTCTGGATTTCCTTCTCCGCCCGGGTCTTCTCGTCCTCGGGGAGCTTCTCCAGCTTCTTGATCTTCGCCAGGCCATCATGGCGGGCATGGCGCACGGCCACGCGACCCTCCTCCGCCAGCTTGTGCACCAGCTTCACGAGGTCCTTGCGGCGCTCCTCGGAGAGCATCGGCAGCGGGACCCGGATCAGGTTGCCCTGGCTGGCCGGATTCAGGCCGAGGTCGGCATCGCGGATCGCCTTTTCGATGGCCTGGGTCAGCCCCTTGTCGAACGGCTGCACCGTCAGCATCCGCGGTTCCGGCGCCGAGACCATGCCCACCTGGTTCAGGGGGACATGACTGCCGTACGCCTCGACCTTCACCAGGTCCAGCAGCGACGTGGATGCCTTGTTGGTGCGGATGGTGGTGAACTCCTTCTTGGTGCTCTCCACCGCCTTGTTCATGCCCTCGTTGACCTGGGCCACCACTTCAGGAATGGTCATCATCGTACGATCGTCCCCACCCGCTCGCCCCGCAGCACACGCTCGATGGCGCCGGGTTGATTGATGTTGAAGACCACGATCGGCAATTCATTGGCCTTGCAGAGCCCGAAGGCGTTGGCATCCATTACCGCGTACCCGTTGACGATGGCATCCTGGAACGAGAGCTCCGGGATGAACTCCGCCTTGGGATCCGTCTTCGGGTCGGCGGTGTAGATCCCGTCCACGCCGGTGGCCTTGAGGATCACCTCCGCCTCGATCTCCAGCGCGCGCAGCACCGCCGCCGTGTCAGTCGAGAAGAATGGGTTACCCGTCCCGCCCGCAAAGATCACCAGCCGTCCCTTCTCCATGTGCCGGATGGCCCGGCGCCGGATGTAGGGCTCGGCCAGCGATTCCATGCGGATGGCGGTCATGACCCGCGTCTCGACGCCCGACTTCTCCAGGATATCCTGGAACGCCAGTGCGTTGATGACGGTGGCCAGCATCCCCATGTAATCGGCGGAGACGCGATCCATGCCCGCCTGGCTGGCAATGGTACCGCGGACGATGTTGCCGCCGCCAACCACCAGGCCGAGGCCCACCCCCATGGCATGGACCCCCTTGATCTCCTGGGCCAGGGACTCGATGACCTGGTAATCGAGCCCCACGCCGCGGGCTCCCGCCAGCGCCTCCCCCGAGATCTTGAGCAGCGCCCGGCGGTACACCACGGTCATCAGCCCTCTCCCACCTTGAGCCGCGCGAAGCGAACCACAGTCGCGCCGTCCACCGTCTTCAGGAGGTCGGACACCAGCTTCGAGTCATCCTTGACGAACGGCTGCGACAACAGGGTCCGCTCGGCGACGAACTTGCCGAGCTTGCCTTCGACGATCTTGGCACGAATCGCCTCGGGCTTGCCTTCGGCAATCACCTGTTCCTCGGCAATCCGGCGCTCACGGTCCAGGAGGTCGGACATGATCTCCTCAGCGCGCACCGCGATTGGATCCGCGGAGGCCACGTGCAGCGCGATGTCCTTGGCCAGCGCCAGCGCGGCATCGCCCGTGGCGCCGTCAAGCTCCACCAGCACGCCCACCTGCTCATTGTGGTGCAGGTAGTGGCCAATGACGCCGCCGGTCACCGTGAACTTGGCCACCCGCTTCAGGGCCATCGCCTCGCCGGTCTTGCCGGACATCGTCTTGACGCTCTCCTCGACCGTGTCCGTGCCGCCGTGCCACTTTTGCGCCAGGACCTCCGCCGTGACATCGGCGCCGACCGGGGCATTGGCCACGGCGTGCTGGAGGAGCCCCTTGGTGAACTCCCGGAACGAGTCGTTGCGGGCTACGAAGTCGGTTTCGCAGTTGACCTCGACCATGGTGCCGGTGGTGGCGTCGGCAGCGACCTCGACCATGACCAGGCCCTGGGAGGCGCTGCGCCCAGCGCGCTTGTCGGCCTTGGCAATGCCCTTGGCGCGGAGAATCTCCGAGGCCTTGTCGAGGTCGCCATTGGCCTCCTCGAGGGCCTTCTTGCAATCCATCATGCCCGCGCTGGTACGGGCGCGGAGTTCGGCAATCATCTTGGTGGTAATCATCGCGGTGCTCATCGTCCTGCCTTCATCAGTGGATAGTAAGACCGCCGCCAACGGCCGGGCAGGCCATTGCGCGGCGGCGCGGGTCTGTCGCCGGCGGCGCTCAGGCGTTGCTGGGTTCGCCCGTCGGGGCCGTATCCGCCTCGGGTACCGCGTCGGCGGCGGGCGCCGAGTCGGCGTCGGTCTTCAGGCGGGCGGCGATGGCCTCGGGCTTCGGCCGGCGCTTGCGCGGGGCCGCGCCACGGCGCCGGCGGCGCTCGGCGTCCGGGTCGCCCTCGGTGCCACCGTCGGTGCTGTAGGTGGCGGCATCCGGATCCTCGAGCAGCTCGCGGGCCGGCATCTGGCTGCGGGCCTCGCGGATCGTGTCGCAGAGGGCGCCGGTAATCAGGGCGACCGAGCGGATCGCGTCGTCATTGCCCGGGATCGGCACCGTGATGACATCCGGGTCGGCGTTGGTGTCCACAATCGCCAGGACGGGGATGCCGAGCTTGTTGGCCTCCTGAATGGCGATCTTTTCCTTCTTGGCATCCACGATGAACAGGGCGCCCGGCAGGCGGCCCATGTTCTTGAGCCCCTCGAGGTTGCGCGACAGCTTCAGACGCTCGCGCTCGAAGAGGAGGCGCTCCTTCTTGGTGTAGTTCTCGAAGTCGCCCTCGGTGGTGCCCTGCTCCAGCTCGCGCAGGCGGCGGATCTGCTTCTTGATGGTCTGGAAGTTGGTGAGCGTGCCGCCCAGCCACCGCTCGGTGACGTAGAAGGCGTCGGCCCCCGTGGCCTCCGACTCGACCAGCGCCTTGAGCTGCTTCTTGGTGCAGACGAAGAGGACGTTCTCGCCCTTCATGATCACGGTGCGCAGGAGCTCCTGCGCCTTCTGGATCTGGCGAACCGTCTTCTGAAGGTCAATGATGTAGATGCCGGAGCGCTCCGCGAAGATGAACTTGCGCATCTTCGGGTTCCAGCGGCGGGTCTGGTGACCGAAATGGACACCGGCTTCGAGGAGTTCCTGCACCTTGGGCTGCGTCACGTTGTTTCGTTTCCTTGCTGCATGAGGGTTGAGTCGTCCACCGCCGTCATCCCGGGACTCGACCTCGCCGAAGCGAGGCACCCTGTCCCAGTCGGGGGGTGTGTGTTGGGGCGCACCTTCTGTGCGCCCATTTTGTTGGGGCGCACCGTGCGCCCTTCTGCTTGGGGCGCGCCTTCTGTGCGCCCCGTAAATCCTGCACGCCCGTATATCCCAGGGGCATTCCGGAGGAATGCCCCTACGCGAGGATCGGTTACCGCTTCGAGAACTGGAAGCGCTTGCGGGCGCCTGGGCGGCCCGGCTTCTTGCGTTCGACCATGCGGGCATCGCGGGTCAACAGGCCGGCGGTGCGCAGCTTGGGACGGTGCATCTCGTCGGCCGCGATCAGGGCACGGGAAATGGCGTGGCGCATCGCGCCCGCCTGTCCGGCCACGCCGCCGCCGTCCACATTCGCCTTGACGTCGAAGGCGCCGAGGGTGTCGGTCACGGTGAACGCCTGCTGGATGTGCTGCACCAGCGACGGCCGCGGGAAATAGTCACCCAGGGTGCGGCCGTTCACTTCCCACTTGCCGGTACCGGGGGTCAGGTAGACGCGGGCGACGCTCGTCTTGCGGCGGCCGACGGCCTGCCAGCGGAACTCGTTGGGGGCGGCGCTCATCAGGAGACCTTCACGGTGTAGGGCTTGGGCTGCTGGGCGGCGTGCGGATGCTCAGCGCCCGCATACACCTTCAGCTTGGTCCGCAGCTTCTGCTTGGCCAGCGAATTCTTGGGAAGCATCCCGAAGACCGCCTTCTCGATGACGCGGTCGGGGTGCTTCTCCATCATCCGGCGCGCCGGGGTGTGGGACTCGTGGCCCATATACCCGGTGTGCTTGAAGTAGCGCTTGGTATCGAGCTTGTTGCCGGTGAACTTGACCTCGGCCGCGTTGACGACCACGACGAAATCGCCGCCGTCCATGTGCGGGGTAAAGGTCGGCTTGTGCTTGCCCCGGATGAGCTGGGCCACGACGCTGGCCAGCCGGCCGAGCGGCACGCCGGTGGCGTCCACGACATGCCAGTCGTGGGT
>JBHEPH010000080.1:0-10953 GCA_046260395.1 Gemmatimonadales bacterium | reverse complement strand
TACTTCCGCAGCGTCCGGTGCTGTTCCACCTGCGCCATGAAGTCGAGGAGCACGCCCACGACGATCAGGACCGAGGTACCGCCGAACTGGGCCTGGAACCCGACCCGCTGCGATACGATGATCGGAAAGATCGCAATCGCCGCCAGGAAAAGCGCGCCCGGCAGGGTGATGCGTGCCAGGACATTGTCAATGTAATCCGCCGTGGCGGCGCCGGGCTTGACCCCGGGGATGAAGCCACCCTGCTTCTTCAGGTTTTCCGACAGGTCCACGGAATTGAAGATAATGGACGTGTAGAAGTAGCTGAACAGGATGACCATCAGGGCGAACACGATGTTGTAGGCCCAGCCGCCCGGGACGAAGGTGTTGGCCACGTCCGTCATCAGGGGGCTGTTGGTGAAGCTGGCCAGCGTGCCGGGCACGATAATGATGGCCTGGGCAAAGATGATCGGCATGACGTTGGCCGTCAGCAGCCGGATCGGGATGAAGGTCTTCTGGCCCTCGCGGATCCGACCGCGGCCCATGACCTTGCGCGGAATCTGGATCGGGATCCGCCGGGCCGACATGGTGACGCCGGTGACGGCCGCCATCGAGAAGAGGATCACCGCGAGCAGGAAGACCGCCCCGATCGGGGACACGACCCCTTCGCGGACGAAGCCGGCCAGCTGGATCCCGCCCGGCCAGACGCCCTCGAGGATCGACACCGCAATCAGGATGCTCATCCCGTTGCCGATACCCCGCTCGGTGATCTGCTCGCCCAGCCACATCACGAAGATGGCGCCGGTCGTGAGCGTGATGACCATGATCATCCGGGTCCAGAACGAGGCATCCGGCATCGCCCCGGGGATCGATTCCGTGAACAGCGTGAAGGTGTACGACTGCGCCAGGGAGATGACCACCGTGGTATACCGGGTCCACTGGGTGAGCCGCTTCCGGCCCTCCTCGTCCTTCTGCATCTTGCTGACGGTCGGCACCATGCCGCCGGCCAGCTGGAAGATGATCGAGGCGGAGATGTAGGGCATGATGCCGAGCGCGAAGATCGTCGCCCGGGACAGGCCGCCACCGAGGGTATCGTACAACCCGAAGAACCCCGCCGCCGCCGACTGCGAAATGAAGGCGGCCAGCGCGGGCACGTTGACGCCCGGCGCGGTGATGTGCGCGCCGATGCGGTAGATCAGGATGGCGACGATGGTGACCGTGAGCTTGCGCTTCAGTTCCTCGTCCATCCCGAGGCCGGGAACGCTCGGTGCGGTCACCTAGGCCTCGACCCGTCCGCCTGCCGCCTCGAGCTTGGCCCGGGCGCCGGCGCTCACCGCCAGCCCGCGCACCACGTAGGCCCGGTCGGCCTCACCCGTGCCGAGGAGCTTGACCACATCACCTGGGCGCCCCACGAGACCGGCGGCGTGCAGGGTGTCCGGGGTCACCTCGGTGCCCTCAAGCGCCTTGAGCCGGCCGAGGTTCACCGCCTGGGCCGTGACCTTGAACGGATTGGTGAAGCCGCGCTTGGGCAGCCGCCGGTACAGCGGCATCTGGCCACCCTCGAAGCCCGGGTTGGTGCCGCCCCCGGTGCGCGCCTTGTGGCCCTTGTGGCCCTTGCCAGACGTCTTGCCGGTGCCGCTGCCCGGCCCGCGCCCGATCCGCTTGCGCGCCCGGTGGGACCCGGGGGCGGGGCGGAGGGTCGACAGGGTGATCATCGGGACTTCGGCGTCCTTCTCTCGTGCCACGTTACGCCTCCTCAACCGGCGACACCTCGACGAGGTGCCGCACCTTGAACAGCATGCCACGAACCGACGGGTTGTCGGGGACCACCACCGTCTGCTGGTGGCGGAACAGGCCGAGCGACGCCAGCGTGCGGCGCATCGTGTCGGCATGCCCGATCCCGGACCGGATCTGCTTGACCCGCAGCCCGCCCTTGGCCGTGTCGGCCGGCAGGGTTGCGGCGTGATAGACGGGGCCCTGGCGGCCCACCACCGGATTGCGTCCCATGATGCCTAGTTCCCTTCCTGACGCGCCCGGTAGCCGAGCTGCTCGACCTCAATGCCCCGCTCCCGCGCCACCTGGCGCGCCGAGACGAGCTGGGTGAGGCCATCAATCGTGGCCCGGGTCATGTTGTGCGGGTTCGTGGACCCCAGGCTCTTGGTCAGGATGTCGGAAATCCCGACGCACTCGAGGATGGCGCGCACCGGACCGCCCGCGATGATCCCGGTACCGGCCGCGGCCGGCTTGAGGAGCACCCGCCCGGCGCCATGGTGCCCGATCACCTCGTGCGGAATCGTGCTGCCGGTCCGCGGAATCTCGATCATCGCCCGCTTGGCCCCCTCCACCGCCTTGCGCACCGCCTCGGCGACCTCATTCGCCTTGCCCGTGGCCAGGCCAACCTTGCCGCGGCCGTCACCGACCGCCACGAGGGCATTAAACGAGAACCGCCGGCCACCCTTGACGACCTTGGCCACCCGGTTGATGTCCACGACCTTCTCGATCAGGTCGGAGGCGGACTCGCTGCGGTCCCGCCGCGGGCCGCGCTCGCCACCCCGGCCCCCGCGTTCCCCGCCCCCGCGGCCGCTGCCACCGCCACGTCCGCGCCGCGGACGCTGCTCGGTGGTCGCGGTGGTGGTGGCCTCGGCGCCGCCCTCGGTCGGGGTGCCCTCAGTCTGCTGTTCGTCGCTCATCTAGAACTCCAGTCCGCCCTCGCGGGCGCCCTCGGCCACGGCGCGCACCCGGCCGTGGTACCGATAGCCACCGCGATCGAAGACTACCGTGGTGAATCCGGCGGCCTTGGCCTTCTCCGCCAGCAGTTTGCCTGTTGCCTTGCTGCGCGCCACCTTGCCGCTGCCGTCGAGGGTGAGCCCCTCGCTCCGGTCGGAGACGCCGAGCAGCGTCACGCCGCGATCGTCGTCCACCAGCTGGGCATAGATCGACTTCAGGGAGCGGTAGACCACGAGGCGCGGCCGTGCCGCGGTGCCCGAGATCTTCTTCCGGACCCGGAGGTGCCGGCGGTAGCGCCGCTCCGCCGGGCGCTTGGGCGAGTGAATCGCGCGCATTACTTGGCTCCTGTCTTGCCGGCCTTGCGCCGGACCTGCTCACCGCGATACCGGACGCCCTTGCCCTTGTAGGGCTCGGGGGGCCGGACCAGGCGCAGCTCGGCGGCCACCTGGCCGACCAGTTCCTTGTTCGCCCCCGCAATCTTGACCACGGTGTTGTTCTCCACCGTGATCGAGACGCCCGCCGGGGCGGCGTAGGGCACCGGGTGCGAATAGCCCACGATGAGCGTGACGCCCTTCGCGTTGGCCTCCGCCTTGTACCCGACGCCCTGGATCTCGAGGATCTTCTCGTAGCCCTTGTCCACGCCCTCGACCATGTTCGCCAGCAGCGAACGGGTCAGGCCGTGCAGCGCCTTGTGCTGCGGGGCATCGGAGGGGCGGCTGACCGTCAGCGTGTCCCCCTCGCGCACCAGCCCCATCTCGGGGTGGACCCGGCGGTTCAGGGTGCCCTTGGGCCCCTTGACCGTGACGTCCTGGCCCTCGACGGTGACCGTCACCCCGGACGGGATCGCGATGGGCCGCTTGCCGATTCGTGACATGGCCGCCCCCTACCAGATGACGGCGAGCAGCTCGCCGCCCAGGTTGGCGGTCCGGGCGTCGCGGTCGCTCATCAACCCCTTGGGGGTCGAGACGATCGCCATGCCCAGTCCGTTCTTGACCCGGGGAATCTCGCGGCACTTGACGTAGCGCCTGAGGCCCGGCGTCGAGACGCGACGCAGTTCCCGGATGACCGGCAGCTCGTTGTGGTACTTCAGGTAGAGGCGCAGCACGCCGCGCTCCCCCCCGTCGAGCAGCTTGAAATCCGCGATGTAATGGTTGTCCCGGAGCAGGCGCGCCACCTCCGCCTTCAGCTTCGAAGTCGGGATGTCAACGCGCCGGTGCCCCGCTGAGCACGCATTGCGAATGCGTGTCAGCATGTCCGCGACAGGATCAGTCATGCTCATGCTGTGGCCTTCTCCTTACCAGCTGGCCTTGCGCACGCCCGGGATTTCCCCCTTCAAGGCGAGCTCACGAAAACAGATGCGGCACAGTCCGAACTTCCGGAGAAATGCGCGCGACCGGCCGCAGCGCTGACAGCGCCGCACCACCCGGCTCTTGAACTTTGGAGTGCGCTTGGCGCGCTCGATCCAGCAGGTCTTTGCCATGTTCTATCCTCGGCGGCCTTACGCCGCCTGCTGGGGGCTCTCGCCCCGGAACGGCCACCCGAGCTCCTTGAGCAGCGCCAGCGCCAGGTCATCCCGGCCGGCGTTGGTCACGATCGTCAGGTCGAGGCCATGCACCTTTTCCACCTTGTCATAATCCACCTCGGGGAAGACCAGCTGCTCCTTGATCCCCACCGTGTAATTGCCCCGCCCATCGAAGCTCTTGTTCGGCATGCCACGGAAATCGCGCATCCGCGGGATGGACAGGCTGATGAAGCGGTCCAGGAACTCCCACATCCGGGGACCGCGCAGCGTCACCATCGCGCCGACGGGCATGCCCGCTCGCAAGCCGAAGTTGGCGATCGCCTTCTTGGCCCGGGTCACCACCGGCCGCTGGCCGGTCACCTGGGTCAGCTCCTCAAGCGCCGCATCGAGCTGCTTGGGATTCTTGGTGGCCTCGCCGAGCCCGACGTTGAGGACCACCTTCACGACCTTGGGCAGCTGCATCGGGTTGTCCATCCCGAACGCCTTGGCCAGCCGCGGCCGAACCACCTGCTCGTAGTGCGCCTGGAGCCGCGGGGCGCCCTCGCGCACCTTCGGCGCCGGGTCGGTCACACCGGCCGGGCCGGCCGACTTGGTGGCCTTGGCCGGGGGGCCGCCCTTGGCCGGCGCCTTCTTGGCGGGCGCCTTCGCCGGGGTCTTCTGTGCCATTTACCGGTTCCTCGGAATCGACTGGCCGCTCTTGATGGCGATCCGCTCCACGGTGCCGTCCTTGTCCACCTGACGGCGGACCCGGCTCGGCTCCCCGGACTTCGGGTCGAGCAGCATCACCTTCGAGTGGTGGATCGGGGCCTCGAAGCTCACGATCCCGCCCTCGGCGGTCTGGGTGGCGCGGCGGTGCCGCTTCACCATGTTGACCCCCTCGACCGTCACCCGCCCGGTCTTGGGGTGCACCCGGAGCACCCGGGCCCGGGTGCCGGCATCGTCCCCGCTGATCACCTGGACCATGTCACCCTTGGTCACGTGCATCCGCACGCGCACCACGGGCTGGTTCCGGAGCCGGTGGGACTTCTTGTGCACGAGCGGCTTCATGTCAGAGCACCTCCGGCGCGAGCGAGACGATCTTCATGTACCGCTTTTCGCGCAGTTCACGGGCGACCGGGCCGAAGATGCGGGTGGCCCGCGGCTCGCCCTTGTCGTCGATCAGGACGGCGGCGTTCTCGTCAAAGCGGATGTAGGACCCGTCGCGCCGCCGCGTCTCCTTGGCGGTCCGCACGATCACCGCCTTGGCCACGTCGCCCTTCTTGACCTGGCCGGTCGGGATCGCGTCCTTCACCGCCACCACGACGGTGTCCCCGAGGCCGGCATAGCGCCGGCGGGTGCCGCCGAGGACGCGGATGACCAGCGCCTTCCGGGCGCCGGAATTGTCCGCGATCTTCAGAATTGTCTCCTGCTGTACCATGCTGGCCTCGATATGCCCAAGTAGTGCCGTCGTCGCCTGACGCCGGCGTCAGCGCGCCCGTTCGACGATCTCCACGACCCGCCAGCGCACCGTCTTGGCGAGCGGCCGGGTTTCCATGATGCGCACCGTGTCACCCGCCCGGGCACCCTTTTCGTTGCGGGCCTTGAGCCGGGCGCTCCGCGTCATCTGCTTGCCGTAGACCGGGTGGGCCAGGCGGCGCTTGAGCTCCACCGTCACCGTGCCGGTCATCTTGTCACTGGTCACCACCCCGGTGCGAACCTTCCGCCGGGCGCGGTCCGTGGTCGTTGCATCATTCATCGCTGCCATCCTCAGGCGTGGCCGCGCTTGTGGCGCAGCACGGTCAGGATCCGGGCGATGTCCCGCCGCAGGACCCGGAACTGCATCGGGTTCTCAATCGACTCGGTCGCGCCCCGGAACCGCAGCCGGAAGCGCTCTTCGCGCACCTCGGCCAGCTTCTGCTCCAGATCCTCGACGGACAGGTCCTCGAGTTCGGTCACCTTCATGGCTCAGGTCTCCTCGCGGGTCATGAACCGCGTCTTCAGCGGCAACTTGGCCGCGGCCAGCGCCATCGCCTCCTTGGCCAGCGCTTCCGGCACCCCTTCGACCTCGAAGAGGATCCGCGCCGGCTTGACCACCGCCACCCAACCCTCGGGGTTGCCCTTGCCCTTGCCCATGCGGGTCTCGGCGGGCTTCTTGGTGATCGGCTTGTCCGGGAAGATCCGGATCCACACCTTGCCGCCGCGCTTCATGGCGCGCGTCATGGCGATACGCGCCGCCTCGATCTGCCGGCTGGTGATCCAGCCCGGCTCCAGGCACATCAGGCCGAACTCGCCGAACGCGATGGTGTTGCCGCGCGTGGCGATGCCGGTGGTGCGCCCCTTGAACGTCTTGCGGAACTTGATCCGCTTTGGCGCCAGCATGACTCAGGCTCCCGTGCTGTAGGTGCGGCCGCTCACGTCCTCGACGACCTCACCCTTGAAGATCCAGACCTTGATGCCGATCGTCCCGTAGGTCGTCTTGGCGGTCGAGGTCGCGTAATCGATGTCGGCCCGCAGGGTGTGGAGCGGCACGCGGCCCTCGTGGTACCCCTCGGTCCGGGCGATTTCGGCGCCGCCCAGCCGGCCGGAGGCGCGCACCTTGATGCCCTGGGCGCCCATCCGCATGGCGCTCTGCACCGCGCGCTTCATGGCCCGGCGGAACGACACCCGCTGCAGCAGCTGGTGGCCGATGTTGTCGGCGACCAGCTGGGCCGAGGTCTCGGGGCGCTTGATCTCCTCGACGTTAATCGCCGCTTCCTTGCCGGTCAGCTGCGCCAGCTCGTCGCGGAGCTTGTCCACCTCGGCGCCACGCTTGCCGATCACCACGCCCGGCCGCCCGGTGTGCACCGTCACGGTCACCTTGCCCGGCCGCCGCTCGATGTCGATCTTGGCAATCGCGGCATGCCCGAGACGGGTATGCAGGTACTTCCGGATCAGCTCGTCCTCCTTCAGGAGGGCGGGCATTTCCTTGGTGGCAAACCAGCGCGAGGTCCACGGCTTGATGACACCAAGGCGGAACCCGATCGGATGTGTCTTCTGGCCCATCAGGCCCGTCCCTTCTTCGGCTGCACGTGGATCTCCACGTGGCTGGTGCGCTTGCGGATCGGCGTGGCCCGCCCCTGCGCCGCAGCGTGGATGCGCTTGAGCGTCTGGCCCTCGTTGACGATCGCCTTGGCCACCACCAGCTCGTCCACGTCGAACGCCTCGTTGTTGGCCAGCGCCTTCTGCTCGGCGTTCGCCACCGCCGAGCGGAGGGTCTTGGAGACCTGCTTCGCCGCCAGCTTCTTGCTGACCTTCAGCAGCGCGTAGGCCTCGTTCACGTCGCGGCCGCGGATCAGGTCCACGACCAGGCGCATCTTGCGCGGCGACTGCCGCACGGTGCGCTGGATGGCATGCCCATGCATCGTCATCACTCCGGCTTCGCCTTCTTGTCAGCCACGAGCTTGCCGCTGTGGCCGCGGAAGAGGCGGGTGGGGGCGAATTCGCCCAGCTTGTGCCCGACCATGTTCTCCGTGGCGTACACCGGCACGAACTTGTTGCCGTTGTGCACCGCGAAGGTGTGCCCCACGAACTCGGGAAGGATGGTGCTCGACCGGCTCCAGGTCTTGAGCACCTTCTTCTCGTTCTTCTCGTTCAGCTCCAGCACGCGCTTCAGCAGCGCCTCCTGGATGAACGGGCCCTTCTTGATGGAACGTGCCATTTACTTGGTCGCCTTTCCGCGCTTGCGGCCGCGCACGATCAGCCGGGTGGAGGCCTTCTTGCGCTTCCTGGTCTTGACGCCCTCCGGCTTGCCCCACGGGCTCACCGGCGGCCGCCCGCCCGAGCTCTTGCCCTCGCCGCCGCCCAACGGGTGGTCGACCGGGTTCATGGCCACGCCGCGGACCTTGGGCCGCTTGCCGAGCCAGCGGCTCTTGCCGGCCTTGCCGACCGAGAGCAGCTCGTGCTCGCTGTTGCCCACTTCGCCGATCGTCGCCAGGCAGCGGGAGTGCACCAGTCGCACCTCGGTGCTCTTCATCCGCAGGGTGACGTAGACACCCTCCTTGGCCACGATCTGCACCGAGGAGCCCGCCGTGCGCGCCACCTGGCCGCCCTTGCCGATCTTCAGCTCCACGTTGTGCACCGTGGTGCCCAGGGGAATCTCCCCCAGCGGCAGGGTGTTGCCGAGCCGGGCGTCACTGCCGGGTCCCGAGATCACCGTGTCACCCTGCTTCAGCCCCTTGGGGTGCAGGATGTAGCGCTTCTCACCATCGGCGTAGACCAGCAGGGCGATCCGCGCGGTCCGGTTCGGATCGTACTCGATCTCGGCCACCCGGGCCGGGATCCCGAACTTGTCCCGCTTGAAGTCGATCCGCCGGTACATCTGCTTGTGCCCGCCGCCCCGGCGTCGGCTGGTGATGTGCCCCTTGTTGTTGCGGCCGCCGGTCTTCGGCAGCGGCTCCACGAGGCTCTTCTCCGGCGTGCCCCGGGTGATCTCGTCAAACCCCGAGACCGAACGGAAGCGGGTCGCGGCCGTCATCGGCCGGAACTGTCGAATGCTCATCTCAGCCCTCGAACACGGCGATCGAGTCGCCGTCCTTGAGCGTCACGTAGGCCTTCTTCCACCGCGGGGTGATGCCCCGGGTGCGGCCGCGGGTGACGGCGTGGCGCCGCATCTGCATGGTGCGAACCCCGGTCACCGTCACCCCGAACAGCGACTGCAACGCATCGCGGATCTGGTGCTTGGTGGCGTCGGGATGCACCTCGAAGGCGTATTCCTTCCGGTCCTGCCACGCCGCCGAGCTCTTCTCGGTGATCAGCGGCCGGACCAGCGTCTCGTGCAGGGTCGGCATTTACTTGCTCTCCTTCTTCGCGCGGGCCGCCGGCTTGGCCGCCTTCTTGGCGGTCTTGGCCTTCGGAGCCGCCTTGGCCTTGGCCTTGGTCTTGGCCTTGGTCTTGGCCTTGGCCGCCTTCGGCGCCTTGGCCTTGGCCGCCTTCTTCTTCACCGCCTTGGCCTTCTTCGGCGTCACCTTGGCCTCCAGCAGCTCGGCCTCCGGCGCCTCGGCGCCCAGCGCCGGGGACTCGACCAGGATCGTGGCCGCCCACAGCACATCGTAGGCGCTGGCCTCATGGAACGGCAGCACACGAACCGACTGCAGGTTGCGGCTGCTCAGGTGCAGCAGGCTGTTCAGGCCGTGGGTCAGGACCAGCACCTTGCGGTCCGCCACGCCCATCGCCGTCAGCAGGCCGGCCACGGCCCGGGTCTTCGGGGCCGCCAGCGTCACCGGGTCGATGACCACCAGGTTGCCCTCGCGCGCCCGGGCGTTGAGCGCCGAGCGACGGGCCAGCTGGCGCACCTTCTTCGGCAGGTCGGCCCGGTAATCCCGCGGATGCGGACCGAAGACGACGCCGCCGCCACGCCAGTGCGGGGCACGGGTGGTGCCCTGCCGGGCACGGCCGGTGCCCTTCTGGCGCCACGGCTTCTGGTTGCCGCCGGAGACATTGCTCCGGGTGCGGGTCGCGGCGGTGCCCTGCCGCTGGTTGCCCAGGTAGGTCTTGACCGCCTGGTGCAGGACCGGCTCGTTCACCGTCCCGTCAAACAACTCCGCGGGGAGGGCGAACGCGGCCTTGTGCCGGGCCCCGGTGGCGGAGAAATGCGCTGCCTCAAGCATGACGACTCGCTCCCCCCTGCTTGGCCACCATCACGATGCCGTTCTTGCTGCCGGGAATGGCCCCGCGCACGAACAGCAGGTTGCGCTCCGCATCCACGCGGACCACCCTGAGGCCGAGCTCGGTGTGGCGGCGGTCGCCCTGATGGCCAGGCATCTTCTTCCCCTTGATGACGCGCGACGGATCGGTGCCCGGTCCGATCGAGCCCGGCTTGCGATGCCGCGTGTTGCCGTGCGAGCCGGGCCCGCCGCCAAAGCCGTAGCGGTGCACCACGCCCTGGAAGCCACGGCCCTTGCTGGTCCCGGTCACCTTGACCAGCTCGCCGGCCTCGAAGATCTCCACCGTGATGGTGTCCCCGGGGGTCGGCGCGGCGTCGGACGTGCCGAAGCTGCGCACCACCTGCGGCGCCACCTCGAGCCCGGCCTTCTTCGCGTGCCCCAGCGCCGCCTTGGTGGTTCGCTGCGCCTTGCGGGCGCCGAAGCCAAGCTGCACCTGGTCGTCGCGCACCTGCACGACACGGCACGGGCCGGCCTCGATGATCGTGACGGGCACCGCGGTGCCGTCCTCCGCGAAGACCCGGGTCATCCCGAGCTTGCGGCCAATGAGTCCGTTGGTCATCGACTCACCCGACCTTGATCTCGACGTCCACGCCGGCCGGCAGGTCCAGCTTGGTCAGCGCGTCCATCGTCTGCGGCCGGGAGTCGTTGATGTCGAGCAGCCGCTTGTGGGTGCGGAGCTCGAACTGCTCGCGACTCTTCTTGTCCACGTGCGGGCTGCGGAGCACCGTCCAGCGCTCCATCTTCACCGGGAGGGGAATCGGCCCCGACACCTGCGCCCCGGTCTTCTGGACCGAGCGCACGATGTCCGCCGCCGCCTGGTCGAGGACCTGGTGGTCGAAGGCCTTGAGCCGAATCCGAATCTTGCCTGCCATCGTCATTCCTTTCAGTGCTCATCATGGTCCGCGATCGCCGCGGATCACTGTAGCCGTGTCCCCGAAGGGCGCGCCCGGTGGGCGCGCCCCTACTTCAGGATCTTCGTCACCACGCCGGCGCCCACCGTCCGGCCGCCCTCGCGGATCGCAAACCGCAGCCCCTCTTCCATCGCGA
>JBHEPH010000008.1:60345-78600 GCA_046260395.1 Gemmatimonadales bacterium | reverse complement strand
GGTTCAGCTGCTCGCGCAGCCGGAGGATCATCTCGGGGCCGGCACCGGCCTGCCTGCGAGGCTGCACGCTCCGTGTCATGGGCTGGCGGCGTTCCTGCACCTGTTGGCCTTGGCGGGGCTGGGGGGGTTGCTGGGCGAGTGCGGGGGTGGTGATCGCCACCAGCATCGCGGCCAGTACCATATGTCGAGCACGCATTCCAAACTCCTTCGGCTGAGGGCGGTCACGCCGCCGGTTCTCTCACTCAGCAGAAGAGACGCAGGTCCCGGCCGGATGTTAGCCCCACGTCCGGGCGGGACCGGCGCCACCGACGGCTCCTATTCCGGCCACCCGCCCCGGGGCAGCCCGGGCGTGATCCGCAACGCGTTCCCGTAGTAGAGCTTCTTGAGAACCTCATCGGGCAGGTCAATGCCGTACAGCTTCCAGAACGCATGGTAGTCGCGATAGTAGTCGAAATAATCATCTGCGGTTTCGAAGACACGCCAGAAGTAGGGATACTCTCCGGGCTGGAACGAGTCCTTGCCGAAGAGGATCCGGTCCTGGTACCTGATGAAGAATTCACGCGCGTAGCGTGGCTGCCGGCCAATGTCATAGAGCACGGCGCCGACTTCGGCGTGGAGGTTCGGCATCTCCTCGAACATCTTGCCGAGCCGGGCCAGGTCGTGGGTATGCCATCCCATATGCGCGGTGACGAACGTGGTGCGCGGGTTGTTGCGGAAGAGATTGTCCCGCTCGGTCATCAGCTCCTCGAAGGTCGGGCGCTGGTCAGGCGGGATGCGCCGGCCCGGAAAGAGGGCCAGCTCGAGCCACCGTTCGTTGGTCAGGTCGAACGGCTCGTAGAATTCCGGTGGGTCGCCGGTGTGGATGAACACGGGGATGCCGAGCCGCGCGGCGGCGTCCCACACCGGCTTCAGGTCGGGGTCGTCGGCACGGAGACGGGAGCCATCGGCTTTGCGGATCGTCTGCCCGAAGGACTTGCCGATCTCGCCCACGCCCACCGCCCCCGCGGCCACCTCGGCCTCGAGCTGGGCCACCGCGCGCTCGGCCCAGCCGGGGCCGACGTTGCGGAAGTCGATGCCGGTCATGACGCGCACGCGATCGCGCGCAGCGGGCGTGGAGCGGATGAGCTCCAGGGTACGTTGCAGCGCCTCGCCGGAGATGTTGTTGGCGGCGACCATCACCTGCAGCCCAATGCGGTCCATCTCTCCCACCAGGCGCTCCAGCCCCTCGGCGCTGTTCAACCCCTGCGGATGGCCGTGGAAATCAATGGCCGGAAACTTCGGCCGCGGCACCGGGTGTTCGGGCACCACCAGCGTGGAGCGCGGGCGGTAGTCCACGATGCTGGGCGGGGGTACTTGTGGCGCCTGGCAGACGCGGGGCCGGATCTCGGTCATCCCGGCGGGGCACTGCTGGCCCGGCTCGATCCGGGTGCCGCCGGCCATGCCGGGTTGGGCGGCAGCAAGCGAGAATGGAAGGACGAGCGCAAGGACAGCGGCTTGAACGGCAGAATGGCGCATGGCAACCCCGGCAGGCAGAGGCTAGGCTGATTCGACAGCCTCAGAAAGTACCGGGATCTGCCCCGGCGGGCGAGGGTTGGCCCGTCCTCACCCCTTCATCAATGCCACCAGTTGGTCCAGTGCCGCCCCCCATCCCTCGGTGAATCCCATCGCTTCATGGCGGTCGCGGTCGGCCTTGTCCTTGTGGATGGCCCGGGCGGTGTAGCGGGTGCCGCCCTCGACATCCTCCAGGGTGATGAACGCGGTCATGAACCCCTTGCCGGATGGGCGATACCCGGGCAGGAGCGCGTCGGTGAAGACCAGGCGTTCGCCCTCCACCACCTCCAGGTAGCAACCGCTGTTCGGAAAGTCGGTGCCGTCGGGAGACCGCATGGTGGTATTGAATTTCCCGCCGGGACGCAGGTCGATCTCGCAGGCCACTGTTTCCCAGGGCTTCGGGGTAAACCACTTCAACAGCAGTTCCGGCGTGGTCCACGCCTTCCAGACCAGGGCACGGGGGACGGGCACGACGCGGGTGAGCACGAGGTCGAGCTGGTCGTCATGCAGGGGGAGGCCAGGGGGCATGTGGTTGATCCAGCAAGATAGGGTTGGATTCTACCGGCAGGGCGCCGAGCGTCCGCCGGCGCTAAGGCCCTGGAGCATGGCCAAGCAGACCTGCGCGTGTCGCATCACTCGACTCCGTCTGGGGGCTGTGCAATGATGACACCGAATCCCGACGGACGCCAGCGCGACATGGACGTCAGGGTCAGGTCCCCGACGCCGAGTCAGGCGGCGGGCCAGCGTCGGGCCACCTGTTCGGCGCCGCCGGCCGCGGGTAGTATGCAGTGACCATGGCCACCGACCCGCACCAGCCGCTGCACGACGACGTCCGCCTCCTCGGCACCCTCCTCGGCGACACACTGCGCGGCCTGGAGGGCCCGGCGCTGTTCGAGGCGGTGGAGCGGGTTCGGGCGGCCGCCAAGCAGGCCCGTGCCGGCGAGGCCCCGCTCGCGGAACTGACCGCCATCCTGCACGCACTCTCGGTGGCAGACGCCACCACCGTTGCCCGCGCCTTCGCCCACTTCCTTGGCCTGGCCAATATCGCGGAGCAGCACCACCGGATCCGGCGGCGGCGCGACTACCAGCGCCTCCCCGGCGCCGCCCCGCAGCGCGGCTCCGCCGCCGAGACCCTGGGCCAGCTGCTGGCCAGTGGTATCGACCCTGCCGAGTTGGTGGGTCGCGTCACCGAGCTCGAGATCGAACTGGTACTCACCGCGCATCCCACCGAGGTGGTGCGGCGCACCCTGCGCCAGAAGCAGCGGCGGATCGCGGAGCTGCTGGCCCTGGGCGACCGTCCCGACCTGACGCAGCCTGAGGAGGCCGATCGGCGGCGGCGGTTGCGCGAGGAAATCGCCGCGACCTGGCTCACCGACGAAGTGCGGCACCGGCGGCCCACCCCGCTCGACGAGGTCACCTGGGGACTGGTGGTGTTCGAGCAGACCCTGTGGGAGGCCATCCCCAGTTTCCTCCGCACCCTCGATGCCGCCCTCCGCGAGGTCTGCGGCCAGGGGCTGCCCGACCACGCGGCACCGGTGCGGTTCGGCTCCTGGATGGGAGGTGACCGCGACGGCAACCCCACCGTGACCCCGGAGATTACCATCCGGGCCTGCCACATGGCCCGGTGGATGGCCGCCGACCTCTATCACCGCGAGGTCGAGGCGCTGCGCAACGAGCTGTCGCTCCGCAGCGGCAGCCCCGAGCTCCAGGCGCGGGTGGGCTCGGCCCCCGAGCCCTACCGGATCCTCCTGCGTGAGGTGGTGGACCGACTTGACCGCACCCGCGACTACCTGGAACGGCTGCTGCGAGATTCGGCCACGTCGGTGCCGGAGGACGGGATCTACGACGACCCTGCCGAGTTGGCTGAGCCCCTTGAGCTCTGCGCCCGCTCGTTGGAGGAGACCGGCGCCGGCGTACTGGCGCGCGGCCGACTCCTCGACTTGCGCCGGCGCACCCGGTGCTTCGGTCTGAATCTGGTGCGCCTCGACATCCGGCAGGAAGCGGGGCGCCACGCCAGCGCGGTGGACGCGCTGGCCCGCGCGGCGGGTCTGGGAGCCTATGCGGAGTGGGACGAACCCCAGCGGCAGGAGTTCCTGGCGGAGCAGCTCAAGGTGGGCGCGCCTGCGCTGCGCGCGGCATTCGCCGGGGCCATGGCGGGGGCCGCCCCGGAGGTCGCAGATGTCCTTGGCACGGCGGCGGTGGTGGCCACCATCCCCGCAGGCTCCCTGGGCGCGTGGGTCATTTCCATGGCGCGCACGCCGTCAGACGTGTTGGCCGTGGTGCTGCTGCAGGAGGCGGCGGGGGTGCCCACGCCGCTCCGCGTGGTGCCGCTCTTCGAGACGGTGGAGGACCTTCGCCACGCCGGGCCCTGCCTGGAGGTGCTGCTCCAGGTCCCGGGATACCGCGACCGGATCGGTGGGCGCCAGGAGGTGATGATCGGCTACTCCGATTCCGCCAAGGACGGCGGGCGCCTGGCCGCCGCGTGGGAGCTCTATACCGCCCAGGAAGAGGTGGTCGCGGCCTGCGCCCGCCACGGGGTGAGGGTGACGCTCTTTCACGGCCGCGGCGGCTCGGTGGGGCGGGGCGGCGGGCCCACCCATCTGGCGATCCAGTCCCAGCCCCCCGGCTCGGTGGACGGCACCATCCGGGTCACCGAGCAGGGAGAGATGATCGACGCCAAGTTCTCTCTCCCCGCCATTGCCGAGCGGACGCTGGAGCTCTACACCACCGCGGTCCTTCTGGCCACGGTGGCGCCCACCGCGGCCCCCGCACCTGCCTGGCGCACCCGGATGCAGCACCTCGCCGACCGCTCCCGCGATGCGTACCGCACCCTGGTGTACGAGACCCCAGAGTTCCTCGAGTATTTCCGGCTCGCCACCCCGGAGATTGAGCTCGGCCAGCTCCTGGTGGGCAGCCGGCCGGCCCGTCGCCACCCCGGCACCGGGGTGGGCTCGCTGCGGGCCATCCCATGGGTCTTCGCCTGGACCCAGACTCGACTGCTGCTCCCATCGTGGCTGGGGGTGGACCAGGCGCTGGGATGGGCCATCGACGAGGGACAGCTGGAGGAGCTGCAGTCGATGTATCGTGGCTGGCCGTTCTTCCGCTCCACCATGGATCTGGTGGCGATGGTGTTGGCCAAGGCGTCGCCCGACATCGTGGCCCATTATGACGAGGAGCTGGTGCCGCCCGCGCTCCGGGCGCTCGGCGAGGGGCTCCGCCAGCAGCTTCGCGACACCGAGGCCGCCGTGCTCGCCGTGACCGGCCACGCGCACCTCCTGGCCGACAACCCGGTGCTCCGCCGCTCGATCGATGTGCGCAATCCCTATGTGGATCCGATCAACCTGGTCCAGGTGGAGCTGCTCTCCCGGCTCCGCGCCGAGGCGGAGGATCCGGCCCTCTGGGAAGCCTTCACCGTCACCGTGAACGGCATCGCCGCCGGCATGCGCAATACCGGCTAGGGGTCAGCGTCCTACTGCCGCTCCCGCACGAACCGGACATTCCGCGCGCGCTCCACCGACCAGTGGATGCCATCCACCTGGCCCGCTGGGTTCCTGGTGAAGACCAGCTCGCCGCCGCCGCTGGTGAATCGGTCGCCACCGGCTGAGACCAGGACAATGCGCCGCGCGCCCTGCCCCCACAGCACGAGATATCCCGCCTCCACCTCGGCCAAGTAGGCGACATCCGCGTCGCCCGAGACGTACCGCCCGGTGTAGTCCTCCAGCGGCGATGTTGGACCCGGACTGAGCTGCAGGGTGGCTGAGGGCGCTGCGGCAACCGCCGGCCGCGGTGCACGCTTCAGCAGGGCATCGACCACCCCGCGCCCCAATGGCGCCGGGGGCGCGTTCGCGGCGTTGCAGAGGATCGCCACCGCCCAGCCGCTGTCTGGAAGCCGGCCAAGGTAGGCGCGATAGCCGGCCGTCGCGCCCGTGTGGGAGACGAGTGTGCCTGCCTCGTCCCGCGTCACACTCACCCCACCGGCATAGCTGATCTCTTCGCCACTCGTCAGCCGCCCCTGGCGCAGCTGCTCGCGCAGGAACGCCTCTCCGCCCACCCGCAGGTGTGTCGCGTTGGCACTCCAGATCAGCAGGTCGCCCACCGTGGTGAGCAGGCTGCTGTTGCCATAGACATTTTCGTTGGGCATCTGGAGCCGCCAATTCGTACCGGCGCCGGTGTAGGCCTGCGCCCGGCCGGGCACCAGTCGCTGGAAGTCGTCGCGCCAGCCGGTGCGGGTCATGCCGAGCGGGTCGAAGATCAGCCGCTTGGTCAGTGCGGGGAGCGATTCGCCGCTTACCCGCTCGGCAATGATAGCCAGCAGGTTGTAGTTGGTGTTGGAGTAGATGTACTCGTCACCCGGCGGGTGATTCAGGGTGCGCTGGCGGCTGACGATCTCCAGCACGTGGGCGTGCGTGTAGATGCGTGACCCGCGCGGCCAGCCGCCGATATCCGCGATGGCGCCCCAGTCCTTGAGCCCGCTGATGTGGTGGATCAGGTGGCGGATGGTGATCGGCGCGCCGTAGTCGGGCACTTCGGGAACATGCTTCCTGATGTCGTCGTCGAGCGACAGCTTCCCTTCCTGTGCCAGCAGCAGGATGGCGGCGGTGGTGAACTGCTTGGTGACTGACCCCGCCTCGAAGATGGTGGCCGGCGTGATCGGCACCCCGTGCTCCAGCTCGGCCATTCCCCAGGCGCGCTCCAGCACGACCTGGTCGCGATAGCTCACGCCCAGCGCACAACCGGCGCTGGAAGGGAGGTTCCAGCGGGCGAAGACGGAGTCGATGCGGGCCAGTTGCGCCGGAGCAAGCGGAGGGGCCTGCGCCGCCAGGGGCACGGCGAGCACGAGCAGCGACAGGAGCAGGTAGGTGGCTCGGAAGGACGTTGGACCGCAACGGTTGGCGTTCATGGCCAAAAGCTCCGCAACAGGATTGAGACAGGATGAACAGGATGAACAGGATGCCTCGTGTTCCTACTCCGCGCGTGGGGCAGGGTCCGGGCTCTTGGGTTGAAAGGTTCGATACTTCCGTTTGTAGCCCAGCCGTTCGGCGCCAAAGTTCAGCAGCAGCCCAACCTCTATGCCCGTGGCCGTGAGGTAGTTGACCAACTGCACTTCATGGGTAGGTGCAAGGGCTCGGAGCGCCTTGTTCTCCACAAGGATCACACCTTCAACCAGCAGGTCTGCTGAGAACACGCCAACCTCGACACCATCGTACTTCACCACGATAGCCGTTTCAGACTCGACCCGAAGACCAGCTTTCTGGAGCTCATGAGACAGCGCGCGTTGATACACTGACTCCAGGAAACCGGGACCCAGAGTCCGATGGACGGTCATGGCACATCCGAGGATTCTCCCCGTCAACTCTTCATGCTCCATCATGCTTTACATCCTGTCAATCCTGTTCATCCTGTCCAAAACGACAAATGACCCGTCACCCCCCAATCCCAGCCGCTGGCCGGCAGCTTCTGGTGCAGCCTCACAACATCCTGTTCATCCTGTCCACAATGACAAATGACACCTCAGGCCGCCACGGTCGCTCTTCGCCCCACCCCCTGGAGAATCCAGACGGCCGCACCGATCAGCGCGCCACCGATGATGGTGGTGATTGTGAGCCCCTGCGAGAGTATCAGCACGGCCAGCAGTGCCGTCAGGAACGGCTCCACGGTGCTGACGATGGCGGTACGCACCGGCCCGATGACATTGATGGCCTTGAGGAAGAAGAGCGACGGCAGCACGGTGCTGAAGAACGCCAAGGCACCGATCAGCAGCCACGCCCGCCCCGACAGCGAGGCCGTCACCCCACCCTGCCAGCCCCAGACCGCCACATGCATCAGCGCCGCGCCGATCTTGGTCCAGGTCGTGGTGAGCGTGATGGAGTTGTCCGCCTGCAGCCACCGCAGCAGCGGGATGAAGAGGCCGTAGAGAAACGCAGCGCCCAGCGCCAGGCTCACACCACGCCAGTCGAGGTCCGCCGCCTGCGGGGCGCCCACCATCACCACCACCCCCAGCAGCGCCAGCGCCAGCGCCAGGACGCGCCGCCGGTTGAGCGCCTCCGCGCCCCGCACCGCCTGGACGATGGCCACCCAGGCCGGGAAGGTGAAGAAGAGGAAACCGAGGGTGGCCGGGGTGATGAACTTGAGGCTGGACAGCGCCAGGTAGACGATGATTCCCTGCCCCACGCCGCCGATGATCAGCAGGCGGGGCAGGTCCCGCCGGCTGGGCACTTCCCACCCGGTGGCGGCCAGCCAGCCGAGCAGCATGACCGACGCGAGGGCGTAGCGCCAGGTGAGGACGCCCGCCAGCGGCAGGTCTTCCGCCAGCGCCAGTGAGGTGATGATGCTGACGGACGCGAAGCCGAGCGCGGCGCCAAGCGCCGCCGCCGTACCAGTGGCGGCCGCGGATCTCGGAGCGGCGGGAGCAGGCGCAGTCATGAGGGCTGGAAAGTACCAACCTTGCCGTCATCGGCGCGAGGTTGCTAGCCTTCGGGGTTCCCCCGAACTGCCTCCCTACGTCTTGCCCAGCCTGATGGAGCCCACGATGCCCGTTGCACCCCGCATCATCCCCCACGCCCTGCTCGCCCTCGCTGCGGGCGCCCTCGCGGCCGCCCCACTCACCGCCCAGTCGGGGCGTACCCCGGCCCAGGCCCGGAACGGCATGGTCGTCAGCAACCACTACCTGGCCTCGGAGGCCGGTCGTGACGTGCTCCAGGCCGGCGGCAACGCGATTGACGCCGCGGTGGCCACCGCCTTTGCCCTGGCGGTGACGCTGCCCTCGGCCGGCAACATCGGCGGCGGCGGGTTCATCGTCTACCACACAGCAGACGGGCACGCCACCACCATCAACTTCCGCGAGACCGCCCCGGCCGCGGCCACCGAGCGGATGTATCTCGGCCCCGACGGCGAGATCCGTGATGACTCCAACCACGAAGGGCTGCTGTCGGTCGGCGTGCCCGGGACCGTAGCGGGCCTCTGGCTGGCCCACCAGAAATACGGCAAGCTGCCGTGGGCACGCCTGGTGCAGCCGGCGGTTGACCTGGCCGAGCAGGGGTTTCCGTCCACCTGGGACATGCAGGGGATCCTGCGGACCTTCCAGCAGAACCGGAACCGCTGGCCCTCCACGGCGCGGGCCTTCCTCAAGAACGGCACCGATTTCTATGAGCCGGGGGAGCTGTGGAAGCAGCCCGACCTGGCGCGCACGCTGCGGCGGATCCAGCGGCAGGGGCGCGATGGCTTCTACACCGGTGAGACGGCACGGCTGATCGCCGACTTCATGCGCAAGAATGGCGGGATCATCACCGAGGCCGACCTGGCCAACTACCAGCCGGTGGAGCAGGCGCCGGTGCGTGGCACCTACCGCGGCTACGACGTCATCGGGATGGCACCACCCAGCTCCGGCGGCATCGCCACGATCCAGATGCTGAATATTCTTGAGGGGTACGACCTGGCGGCGCTGGGCCACAATTCCGCCACCACCCTGCACCTGATGACCGAGGCGATGCGGCGCGCCTTCCTCGACCGCGCCCGCCACGTGGCCGACCCCGCCTTCAATCCCGACATGCCGGTGCAACGGTTGATCTCGAAGGAGTACGCCGCGACGCTTCGTGCGGGGATCGACCCCTACCGTGCCGGCGTGAGCGAGCCGGCGCAGGTACAGGTGGCCGATGAGAGCGAGGAGACGACCCACTTCAGCGTGGTGGACGCGGACGGCAATGCCGTCTCGTTGACCTACACCCTCGAATACAGCTACGGATCACGCATCGTGGTGGAGGGGGCCGGGTTCCTGCTCAACAACGAAATGGGTGACTTCAACGCCATCCCCGGTCGCACCGACTCCACCGGCACCATCGGCACCCGCCCGAACCTGGTGCAGCCGGGGAAGCGGCCGATCTCCAGCATGACCCCGACCATCCTGGCCAAAGATGGCAAGCCGGTGCTGGTGATCGGCAGCCCGGGCGGGCGCACCATCATCAATACCGTGTTCCAGGTGATCCTCAACGTGGTGGACCACGGGATGAACATCGCCCAGGCCATCGAGGCGCCGCGGATGCACCACCAGTGGCTGCCGAACGTGACGCGCATGGAGCGCCTTGGCTTCAGCCCCGACACCCGCCGGCTCTACGAGGCGATGGGCCACCGCACCTCGTTCGTCGGCAGCCAGGGCCACGCGATGGGGATCTTCATTGATCACGAGCGGGGGCTGCTCTACGGCGGGGCGGACAGCCGGGCGTTCGATGCGCGGGCGGTGGGGTGGGAGTGAGGGACCTGCTGGGGCTCCGTGTATTAACTCAGATCGCAGCAAGGTGAGCGGGACCTGCCGGGTCTCCGTGTGCAGATGAGGTCCTGGCAGGGTAAGAGGGAAATGCCCCGTGGGGTAGTTCCCGCTCACCGCGCGATGACCTCATGTGCGCACCGAACGTTGGCAGGTCCCGCTTACCCAGCAACGATCTCAACCGCCCACGGAGCTCCGGCAGGTCCCTCTTACCCCTCTCACGTCGACCGCATGTACCCACACCCCGCCTCCTGGGCCCGGCCCAGCGCGAAGATGCCGTTGGGCATGACCGTTACCCCCGGCAGCAGGTTGGCCAGCACCTCTTCGTGCACTTCGGCAGCGGGACGGTTGGCGCGACGGGCGTAGGCACCGGCGCGGTTGCGGAGCGCCAGGCTGCAGGCAAGGGCGACGGCGCCACGCTGGATCAGCGTGTCCAGGCCGCCGTCGGCGTAGACCATGGTGCGGTCACCCTGCTGGATGTTGATGAACGGGTTGCGGCGCGCGGGCTGGCCGGTGCGCGGGTCGTTGATCTCCAGGACCTCGCCCAGCGCGTGCCGCTCCCACAGGGCGTCGTTCATGACCAGCGGCACGGCGTTGTGGCGGATGACCAGGACGGCCGTCATCTGGTCGTCGCGGGTCCCGTAGACCTCGGTGTGCCCCGCCATCCAGTTGCGGGCCTGGATCAACACCAGCCCCCCATCCACCTCCGGCGCGTCGAAGGCGACCCGGTGGTCTCCCCGCACCCGGTCCACCCAGGACATATCCCATTGGTTGGACGGCGCCGCCTGGCCGTTGGCCGCCTGTGCCCGGGCCGCCGCGTCGGTGAGCGGCAAGAGTGGGGCGGCGGCCACTGCGGCGGCGCCGCCGAGCACTCGGCCCATGAACTGACGGCGGGGGGTGGCATCATGCATGAAGAGATCCTGGGTCAGTGGTGTCGATGGCGCAACATCTTGCGCCATCCCAAATTCTACGTCAACCCCGCTGCGTTTGTTACCCCCGGCGGCCCGCTGGCCCCGTGAGTCTTACCACTCGACCCGCAGGCCCATCCCCGGCCGGCGCACCCAGGCCGGGGCCAGTCCCACCTGGAGGGAGACTGGCGTGCCGCAGTGATCGCCCGGACCCGGACGACGTCGTAGACGGCATGACCGAGCAGGGCCAGAACCCCCACCCCGGCGGTGGAGGCGGCGCCGATGTCATCGGAGTCCAGCACGGTGGAGAGGGCGGCGGCGGCAATACCCGCCCGGATGCCGATACCCAGCCAGCCGCCTGACGACATCCTGATTGAGCGGAACTGCCCGTTCCGCATCCAACAATATTCTCCGTGTTTTGGCCTTTTGTTACACTGTCGCCGCCTACCAGCCCACCCGAATTCCGACCCCCGAACCCGACACCCAGCCTGGCGCCGCGCCGACCGTCACGGAGGCCTGGCGCTTCGTGACGATGGCCCGCACCCGCACCACATCGTACACCGCGTGCCCCACCGCGATGAGGAGCCCGGCGCCGGCGGCAGCGGCATTATCACCATCGTTGAAGTCCACTAGCGTTGCCGCAGCGGCCACGAGAACCCCGGTGCGAATCCCGGCTCCGAGCCAGCCTCGGCCGGCGGCCCCACCCCGCCAGTAGCCCACCGCCGGGCCGAGGATCGTGCCCCCAAAGAGGAGCGCGGCCCCAGCCACGAACGCACCATCAGAGGCGTCGTCGGAGACCGTCAGCGCAGTGCCAATGGCCACCGGCACCAGGAAGCCGAGCAGTGAGACGCGCTGGGCCGCCGCCGGTGAAGGCAGGCCCTGGGGCGGACCCTGCGCCTGAACGACCGAGGCGCCAAGCACGAGCGCGGCGAGGATGAATCGCTGCATGTGACTCCGAGGTGTGGGGTCCGGTCAATGTACCGACTCGGCGGGGCCTCGCCAACCCTGGGCGATAGTTGTATCCTCTGCCGTCATGAGTTCCCTCCTTGAACGCGCCCGAACGGCTCTGGCCGGTCACTACGAGGTGGAGCGGGAGCTCGGCCGCGGCGGGATGGGCTCGGTCTTGCTTGCCCGGGATCTCGAGCTCGACCGGCTGGTGGCGATCAAGGCGCTGCCGCCCGACCTGGCGGTGCATGCCGACCTGCGCGAGCGCTTCCTGCGGGAGACCCGTACCGCCGCCGGCTTCAATCACCCCAACATCGTCTCGGTCCACGCCGTGGAGGAAGTGGACGGGCTGCTCTGCCTGGTCATGGAGTTCGTGGACGGCGACACGCTGACCCAGCGGGTGCGCCGTGGCGGCCCGCTGAGCCCGGCCGAGGCGGTGCGGCTGCTGGAGGAGACGGGGTGGGCGCTGGCCTATGCGCACAGCCGCGGGGTGGTGCACCGTGACGTGAAGCCTGACAACATCCTGATTGAGCGGGCCACCGGACGGGCGCTGATCACCGATTTCGGCATTGCGCGGAGCAACGCCGCCGACGGGCTCACCCGGGTGGGCGAGGTGATCGGCACGCCGCAGTTCATGAGCCCGGAGCAGGCCGCCGGTGAGGAACTCGATGGCCGCAGCGACCTGTACTCCCTTGGCGTCGTGGGCTTCTTTGCCCTCACCGGCAAGCTGCCGTTCCAGGCCCCCACCGCACAGGCGTTGCTGGGGATGCACCTGACCCAGCCGCCACCCTCGGTGACGTCGGTCCGTCCGGACCTCCCCGCGGCGCTGGCCGCGGTCATTGACCGCTGCCTGGCCAAGGACCCCGACGACCGCTTTGCCGGCGGCGAAGCACTGGTGTCGGCGGTGGAGGAGCTCAGCATCGCCAAGCCGGCGGTGGCGCCGGCCGTCCGGCTCTTCCACCAGCAGGCCAATCAGGCGCTGCGGCTGGCCCTGGTGCTGGTTGTCATCGGTGGTGTCGGCATTCCGCGGTCGGCCAGCGGGGACCAGTTGATCCTGACGGCCTTCATCCTGGCCGCCCTCTGGGGACTGCTTCAGACCCTCTACCATCGCGCCAGGTTCCTGCTGCGTCAGGGATTCAGCTTCGAGGACGTCCGGGCAGGCTTCCAGACCATCGCCGATGAAGGCGGCGCCGCGCGGGAGCAGCTGCGCAACTCGGAGGCCGACATCGCGCGGCACCGCCGGCGCCTCCGGGTGGCGGCGGTCACCGGGGGGCTCGGGGTGGTCATGGGCGTCGCCGCCGCCCTGACCATGCGCGAGCTCAACCCAGTCACGGGGATCTACTCGACCACGATCCCCGGCCTACTCAGTATCCTGGTGGCCGTCATCATGATCAGCCAGTCGATCATCTCGTTCCTGACCGACCCGATGCGCCCCAAGCGATTCGAGCAGCTGTCGGGGCGGATCTGGCGAGGTGCCGCAGGCCGCTGGCTTTTCCGCCTGGCGGGCCGCGGGATTGCCGACCATGCCGCGGCCGGATCCGGGGGGAAAGCCGACACCCCGGACAGCCTGACCGCGGCGTCGGGCCCGTCGGCGATGCTCGACAGCCTGCCCACCGCCACCCGGAAACGACTCGGTGGGGTGCGCCGAGCCGTGGATGAGCTGGAGCGCGAGCTGGCCACGATGGGCCGGCGGGAGCGGGACCTGAGCACCGCACTGGCGGACGCCAACGCCACCACCGGTGGCGACCCCCTGATCCTGGCCGATGCGCGCGCTCGCGTCATCACCGAACTTGAGGATGCCAGGCAAGCCCTGCTGGTCCAGCGCGCCGACCTCCTCCAGCACCTGGAGCAGATTCGGCTTCAGGCGCTCCGGCTCAGGGCAGGCGTGGGCAGCGTCAGCGAGGTCCAGCAGGCACTCCAGGCACAGCAGTAGGTGCCAAAGTGACTTCATCGGAACATTTTTTGCGCTATTGCAGTAGGGTTGCCATCGAGCCTCGCTTTTCCGGCCCCTCGCAAGCCGCTGGACGGGGGCACCATGACCCCTCGCCCGACTGCTTGACTACCCGCTAACCGCAAGGTATCTCTCAGCTTCCCCCGGAATTGCGAGTCACCTGCCCGTGCTTGGCCGGATCTGCCCCTCCTGCAACACCCCGCTGCCCGAAATGGCGGCCTTCTGCTATATCTGCGGATCGGCCACCCCAATCGGGATCGATCCCGCCACGGGCGAGATGACGGTCGCGACCGCCAGTCACGAAACCTCCATCCACCGGCTGAAGAAGGCGCTCGGCAAGGACTATGAGATCGGCCGCCTGGTGGGCCGCGGCGGCTTCGCCGAGGTGTTCCAGGTGCGCGACCTCCGCCTCAAGCGGGACCTGGCGCTCAAGGCGCTGCGCCCCGACCTGATGCTCTCCGATGTCATGGTGATGCGGTTCCGGCGGGAGGCCGAGTCGGCCGCGCAGCTGCGGCACCCGAACATCGTGCCGATCTACGACGTTGGCGAGGCCGAAAACATCGCCTTCATCCTGATGCCGCTGGTGGAAGGCGAGAGCCTCAAGGCGATGATCGAGCGCGAGGGCGCGGTTCCGCCCCCCGAGGCGCGCCGGATCATGCTGGAGGCCGCCAGCGCGCTGGCCACCGCCCATGAGGCGGGGGTGGTGCACCGGGACATCAAGCCCGAGAACATCATGCTCGAGGGCCGCAAGCGCCGGGTGCTGCTGATGGATTTCGGCATCGCCAAGGCGGTCGACCCGGCGGCGGCGGAGCAGGAGGGCGACATCAAGGCGCAGCCCGGCACCCTGACCGGTACCGGAATGACGGTCGGCACGCCGCAGTACATGAGCCCGGAACAGGCCAGCGGCGATTACAGCATTGACCATCGCGCCGACCAGTACTCGCTGGCGGTGGTGGGCTACCAGATGCTGACCGGCCTCCTGCCGTTCGACGGTGAGAACACGCGCACCATCCTCTACAAGCAGATGGTCGAGACGCCCAAGCCGGTGCGGGAGCTGGCCCCCGACGTCCCGGCCGACCTGGCGCAGGCCATCGAGCGCGCGCTGTCCAAGGAGCCCAAGGACCGCTATCCGACCACGGATGCGTTTGCGCATGCGCTCTCCGGCCCGCCGTCCGGCGTTCAGACGCCTGTCACCGTTTCGGTCACGTCGCAGATGCCCGTGCGGCGCATCAGCAAGAAGCGCCGTTCCGGTGCCTATTTGATGGGGCTCGGTGGCCTGGTGGTGGCCGCGGCGGTGGTCTGGGCCCTCCAGGCGCGCGATGGGTCTCCGTCGGCCACCGACCTGGCGCTGGCCGACTCCGTGGCAACGGCGGACAGCCTGGCCGCGCTCGCCGCAGCCGGGGGCACTCTGGGGACGGCTGGGGCTCCCCCGATTGAGGCTCCTGCGGGACCCTCAACGGACACCAGGCCGGCCGCTGAGCGGCCACTGACTCCGCCACCGGCGGCCGCGCGCCCAACACCGACCACGGCAGCGCCCGCCGTGGCGCAAGCGACCTGCGCCACCGCCGCCCGCGAGTCACGGTGGGCCGAAGCCCTCGACCTCTGTGCCGCTGAGGGCGGGAGCGGCAGCGCCAACGCGGCTCGCATTCTGGGCACGCTCTACGAGTTCGGGCGCGGCACACCCGCCAGTTTTCCCGATGCCGCGGCCTGGTACACCACGGCCGCGTCGGCCGGCGATGCCGAGGGCAAGTTCCGCCTGGCCGAACTGTACCGCGCCGGGCGCGGCGTGCCGCAGAACCTGGCCCAGGCGCAAACGCTCTATCGTGAGGCGGCGGAGGCCGGGTTGGCGATGGCGTACTACCCCCTGGCCACGCTGTTCGAAGAGGGCGGCCGCGGGGCGCGCCGGGATGAGGCCGAGGCGGTGGTCTGGTATCGCCGCGCCGCTGAGGGTGCCGCCGACAGTGCCCGGGCCCAGGGCAAGGTCGGCGACATGTATGCCCGCGGCCGCGGGGTACGGCGCGACGAAGCGGAGGCGTACCGGTGGTTGCTGCGCGGGGCCCAGAGCGGGGACAGCTGGTCGCAGTTCCAGGCCGGGCAGGCGCTGCTGCGCGGGCGCGGCGTGGCGCGCAACGATTCGCTCGGCTGGGTCTGGGTGGAGCGCTCCGCCGCGCAGGGGTTTCAGGAGGCGCGCCGGGAACTGGAGCGGCGGCCCGCCGGCGGCTCCTAGGCGCGCCCCTATTCGTTCATGATCGGCAGGTCGTCGTCCCGGCCGGGGCGGTGCGGCGCCAGCTGGGGCGCCTCGTTGAGGAGACGCGCGCAGGTGTTCCAGCGCAGCAGCGCATCGTCATTGCCCGCCACCCGGTGCCCCGCGGCGTCCTCGTAGGCCCGCATCGCCTCTTCCAACAGCGCGCGGGCGATCGCCCCGGCCCCGGGCACCCCCTCCCCCAGCTTGGCCATGGCCCGGCGCTCGGCGATCATGCCGGCGTAATAGGTCCGCTCATACCGATCCGCCAGCCGATCGAGCGCGTCACGGGCGCGCTCCACGGCCTCGGCCATGCGCTCGCCACGGAACTGATCGGTCCGTGCCAGCAGGAGGGTCTTCAGCGCCGCCTGGTGCCCCGGGTCCACCGCCAGCACATCCAGGCAGATGCTCTCGGCGGCCCACGGCTGGTTGATCAGCCGGTAGCGCTCGGCCTTCTCGAGGGCCCGCGGAATCGCGGCCGCGGACAGCTGCTTCAGTTCGTGCATGGGCGTCACTCCCCTGAGGGCCGCTTGCCGGTGACCAGGCGCACCAGGGACCGCAGCGGATCGTAGAATTCATCGGCCACCCGTTCCTTGAGGGGGATGATCGCGTTGTCGGTAATGTGGATCCCCTCGGGACAGACGGTGGTACAGCACTTGGTGATGTTGCAATAGCCGATGCCCTGCGCCTCCCGCAACTCGGCGGTGCGGTCCAGGGTGTCCAGCGGATGCATCTCAAGCGCCGCCACGTGCACCAGGAACCGGGGGCCAATGAACTCGTCGTGCTTCTGGTGATCCCGGAGGACGTGACAGACATCCTGGCAGAGGAAGCACTCGATGCACTTGCGGAACTCCTGGACGCGGTCCACATCGTACTGGTCCATGCGCCAGCTGCCATCGGGAGCATCGGGCGCCCGCGGCGTGAACCGGCGGATCTTTTTCTTCACCTCATAGTTCCACGACACGTCGGTCACCAGGTCGCGCTGGTGGGGGAAGGCGCGCATCGGCTCGATGGTGACCGGTTTCGAGAGGTCGATCTCGTTCAGCCGGGTCATGCACATCAACCGCGGGCGACCGTTGACCTCGGCGGAACACGAGCCACACTTGCCCGCCTTGCAGTTCCAGCGGCAGGCCAGGTCCGGGGCCGATTCGGCCTGCACCTGGTGGACGGCATCGAGCACCACCATCCCCTCCGAGATGGTGGTCTGGTACTCCTCGAGCGCACCGGTGCCCCCGGCGCCGCGGAAGATCCGGAAGGTGGCGGTCGTCATGCGCGCTGCTCCTCGATGATCCGCTGCAATGCCGCCGGGAGCGGCGGTATCGGCGCGCGGGTGACGGTCATGGCGCCCCCGGCGCCCTGCTGGACCACGATGTTGTAGCCGGCCGCGTCCGGGTCCTTCTCGGGGTAGTCGTCGCGGAAATGACCCCCGCGGCTCTCCCGGCGCTCCAATGCCGCCAGGGTGATCGCCTCGGAGATATCCAGCAGGTTCGGGAGGTCGAGGGCCGTGTGCCAGCCCGGGTTGTACTCCCGGTTGCCGATGGCCCCGGCCCGGCCCGCTCGCTCGCGCAGGGCGCTGAGGTGTTCCAGCGCCGTCTGCATCTCGTCCTCGCGCCGCACGATCCCCACCAGGTCCTGCATCATGGTCTGCAGGTCGGCTTGGACCTGATAGGGCGACTCACCACCCGCGCCTCGCTCGAAGGGCGCCAGCGCCTGGCCGGCCAACCGGTCCACTTCCGCCTGGTCGATCTGCCCGTCCGGCTGGTCCCGTGCAAAGGCCGCGGCGTGATCGCCCGCGCGCTTGCCGAAGACCAGCAGGTCGGAGAGCGAGTTGCCCCCCAGCCGGTTGGCACCGTGCAGCCCGGCGGCGCACTCCCCCGCGGCAAACAGCCCCGGCACCGAGCTCATCTGGGTGTCGCCGTCCACCCGGATGCCGCCCATGATGTAGTGGGTGGTCGGGCCGACCTCCATCGGCTCCCTGGTGATGTCGATGTCCGCCAGCTGCTTGAACTGGTGATACATGCTCGGCAGCTTGCGCTTGATATGCTCCTCCGCCTTCGGCAGGCGCTCCTTGATCCAGGCGATGTCGAGGTAGACCCCACCGTGCGGGCTGCCACGCCCGGCGCGCACCTCGCGCATGATGCAGCGCGCCACATGATCACGAGTGAGCAGCTCGGGTGGCCGGCGCGCGGCCTTGTCACCCTGGGTGTAGCGCCAGCCCTCCTCCTCGCTGTCGGCGGTCTGGCTGCGGTAGTTCTCGGGAATGTCGTCGAACATGAACCGCCGGCCCTCGCTGTTGCGCAGCACACCGCCCTCACCCCGCACCCCCTCCGTCACCAGGATGCCGCGCACGCTCGGCGGCCAGACCATGCCGGTGGGATGGAACTGCACGCATTCCATG
>JBHEPH010000008.1:29671-60335 GCA_046260395.1 Gemmatimonadales bacterium | reverse complement strand
CCCCGCCGGTGGCCACCACCACCGCCCGGCAGCGGAACAACCGGAAGCGCCCCCGCTCGCGGTCGTAGCCGAACGCCCCCACCACCCGTCCGCCGTCCTGCAGCAGCGCGATGATGGTCACTTCCATGTGCACGTCGATGCCCTGGTGGATCGCATGATCCTGGAGCGTGCGGATCATCTCCAGGCCGGTCCGGTCGCCCACGTGCGCCAGCCGCGGGTAGCGGTGGCCCCCGAAGTTCCGCTGCAGGATGCGGCCATCGGGCGTGCGGTCGAACACCGCGCCCCAGGCTTCGAGCTCCCGGATGCGCTCCGGTGCCTCGCGGGCGTGGAGTTCGGCCATCCGCCAGTTGTTCAGGTACTGGCCGCCACGCATGGTGTCGGCAAAGTGCACCTCCCAGCTGTCACGGTCATCCACGTTGCCCAGTGCCGCGGCGGCGCCCCCTTCGGCCATGACGGTGTGCGCCTTGCCCAGCAGCGACTTGCAGACCACCCCCACCCGCACGCCGGCCCCCGCCGCGGCGATCGCCGCGCGCAGCCCGGCCCCCCCCGCGCCAATGATCAGCACGTCATGCGAAACCGTCTCCACCTCCGCCATCAGAAGATCCTCCAGTCGGTCCAGATCCCCATCGAGCAGAGGCGCACGTAGAGGTCGGCGAACATCACCATGACGAGGCTGGCCCACGCCCACCGCATGTGCCAGCGATTCAGGCAGGTGACCCCGTCGTATCCGAGCTTGCGCAGGGGGCGGCCGGCCAGGCGGTCGAAATGCCCGCCGATCCGGTGGCGCAGCGAATGACAGCCGAGCGTGTAGGCCGCCAGCAGGCCGGTGTTGGCGGCCAGCACAAGGGTGCCCAGCCCCAGCCCGAGCTCGGTGCCCCCCGCGCCATTGTCGAACCACATCGCCTTCCAGACGTCGTGCGCCAGAATGAGCAGGAACGGCAGCGCGATGTACATGAAATAGCGATGGAGGTTCTGGAGGATCAACGGCAGGCGGTTCTCGCCCAGATACGTCTTGCGCGGCTCGCCCACGGCGCACGCGGGCGGGTCGGCCCAGAAACCCTTGTAGTAGGCGCCCCGATAGTAGTAACAGGTCAGGCGGAAGCCGCCCGGTGCCCAGAGGATCAGGATCGCCGGCGAAAACGGCAGCCACACCGGCCACCAGCCGGGCTTCGGCCCGAACACGGCGTGGGGCGAGTCGCCGAACAGTTCAGGGGAATAGAACGGCGAGAGGTACGGCCCCGACGTGTAGTGCACTCCCTGGAACGCGGCCCAGGTGGCATACACGATGAAGGTGCCGAGGGCCAGCACGGTCAGGGCCGGCGGGAGCCACCACGCGTCGGTGCGGGAGGTCTCGCCGAATCGGCGGGCCAGCGGGAGTGGTGCAGAGGCCATCCAGTGGGCTCCTTGGTGGTCAGGTGGTACACCGGCTCGGGAGGACAGGCCGGGACGTGACTCCACGCGCTACTCAGGGAGGGCGGACGCCCCCCACGGCGCCGGCGGCACCGGCACTTCCCGTGTCAGGTCGAAATCCACCCGCCACGAGTAGTCATCCCCGCGGATCGTCCCGTAGGTATAACGCTCCCCTGGCACGATCTCGATGCGCCAACCGAGTCGTGCTCCATCGTCCGCGGCGCGCTCGGGCCGGAGGAACTCCTGCCAGCTCGCCGCCCCATCGGCGATCGTGCTGGCCCCGTACCAGGTGCGCTCGTCCGGGGCACCATCCTCGTGACGATGGTCATGCCGCAGTTCGAGGCTGCCCGCATGGCGCAGGTAGACCCAGGTGCGCGAGCGATCCCAGCTGCCGTCGTCTTCCTTCTCGATATGGAACGGCACGCGCATCAGCGTGTCGCTGCATTCGCGCCAGTGGACGATCAGCTCCTCGGTGCCGGTCAGCATGTCGTCGCCCGGTGGCTCGTACACCAGCCGGCCGGGATACGCCTTGCCGCACTGCTGCTGCATGGCGGCCCAGAACTGGTCGTGGGGGCGGTCGGACACCAGGGTGGCCAGCTCACGATCACGGCCCGCATCGGCGCAGCCACCAACGGCCACCGCGGCAAGGATCACTCCGGCGATCATTCCTCTCCGACACTCCATCCTACACTCCTGGCTCTGGCGGCAACGGTCGGGTCCTGAAGAGGGCAACGAACACCACCGCCGCGGCCAGGCCGATCAGGGCCACGACGCGCCAGAGGGCGCCGTAATCCACCACACCCGCCACGGTATACAACGCCTGAAGGTAGCCACTGAGCATCCCGCCGAGGACCGGCCCGCCGCCCAGGATCAGGATGCCGAAGACCGTCTGCGCCGAGTGCCGGATGTCGGCCGGGGCGATGCGATCCACGTAGATGAACGACGCGGCAAAGAAACAGGCGTAGCAGATGCCGTGCAGGAACTGGCTGCCGATCAGGACCGGCACCGGCAGCTCCGGCATGCTCCAGATCATATAGCGGACGAAGTAGGCGAATGCCCCGATGGTGATCACCGAGCGGAAGCCGAGCTTGGCCAGCATCCACCCGAGGGCGGCCATGATCAGGATCTCGCTGAACTGGCCGATGGTCATGGCCGGCCCGATCTGGCTGTCCAGCACGCCGAGCGAGGAGAAGAACGGCCCGGTCTGGAGGAAATAGATCTGGTGAATCACCGAGATGGGCAGCGACACTGCCACCAGCACGGCGAAGGACCGCTCGCGGAACATCCCGAACGCCTTGGCAAAGGCCAGCGGTTCAGCGGCATCCTTCCGGGGCGGCGTGTGGGGCAGGAAGAAACAAAAGGCCGCGTACCCGAAGGAGATCAGCGCCGAGAACTTGAGTGCGTCCACGAGCCGCGCGGTGGCGTCCGGCACCTCGGGGCCCACCAGGAATGGCGGCATGGCCGTCAGCGACAGCCCCGTCTGCAGATACAGCATTGGGAAGATCCAGCTCGCCGCGATCCAGCCGATGGTGCCCCAGACCCGCACCCGCGGGAACTGGCGATCGCGATCGGTGAGGTGCGAGAACGCCATCGAGTTCGACAGCGCCAGCGTGGGCATGTAGACCACACTGTAGGCAATCGAGAGCCAGAGCCACGGCCCGAAGTCGGTCTGCAGCGCCGTCGCCCACTTGATGATGCCCCCCAGCACCAGCATCAGCGCCAGGAATCGCTCGGTGGCAAAGTACCGATCGGCCACCTGCCCCGCGATGAACGGCGAGAGCACCGCACCGATGGACCCCGCCAAGCCGAGGATCAGGCCGATCTGCCCGCCGGTGAACCCCAGGCCGCCGTCGGCCACCGGGGCCGAGAGGTAGCGCGCCGCCACCGGAAGCCACGCCCCCCACACGGCGTACTGCAGGAACATCATTATCGAGAGGCGGCGCATGGTTCCTCGAGCGGGATGGTTGCGGTAGCAGCGGGACCTGCCAGGTATCGTCGTACAGGGTCCTTCATCACGTGGTGAGCGGGAACTGCAAACCCTCCGATACCCCGGATGCTCCGTGCGAGGTAAGCAGGAACTGCCCTGCGAGCGGTAATTCTGGGCGCGAGCAGCCATCCCAACCCGGTGTGCTTTTCCCGCTCACCAGGCACGGAAGGCTCTTTCACAATGAATCCCGGCCATGCCCGCTTACCGTGCCAGGCGGGTGGCCCCTGCATGGGGCAGCGGCTGTTCCTTACTCCCTCACAAACGCCTCATCAAACATCGACCCTGCTTTCGGGAACTGCATCCGCCGCACAAACCCCACCGCCTCAGCGGCCCCGTGCTCGCGATCCATGTGGGGGTCCTCCCACTCCACCGAGAGCGGACCCTGGTAGTTCGCCTGCAGCAGGCCGCGGAAGACACCGTCAAAATCAATGCGGCCGTGGCCCGGCGAGCGGAAATCCCAGTAGCGGGCCGCGTCACCGAACTCGGTGTGCCCGCCGAAGACCCCGGCATCGGTCGGGTGCGGGCTCCACCAGACATCCTTCACATGGACATGGAAGACTCGGCTACCAAATTCGCGCAGGAACCGGAGATAGTCCACCCCCTGATAGCCGAAGTGGCTCGGGTCGAAGTTGAAGCCGAAGTGGGGGTGCTCCCGCACCGCATGGAGCGCCCGACCCGCCGAGACCAGGTCGAAGGCGATCTCCGCCGGATGCACCTCGAGGGCAAAGTGGACATCCACCTTGGCGAACGCCTCGAGGATCGGCATCCAGCGGGTCGCAAAATCGTCATAGCCGGCCTGTACATACCCCGGCGGCAGCGGGGGGAACGGGTAATGAACCGACCAGATGCTGCTGCCGGTGAAGCCGTTCACCACCGTCCGCCCGGTGCGCGCGAGATCGGCCTTGATTCGGTCTGGTGCCGCATCGAAGAACTTCCGCGCCGCCCGCGCCGTCTGCTTCATCTCCTCGGCGGCGCGCTGACGGACCCCCTCCGGGTCACCGTCGCCCCAAAGACGATCGGGCAGGATGCCGCGGTGCCGCTCGTCCACCGGGTCGCACACCGCCTGGCCCACCAGGTGGTTGCTGACTGCCCAGCAGGCGAGCTTGTGATCCTGCAGCATCTGCCAGTGGTGCGTCACATAGTCCGATTCGTCCAAGGCGCGCTGCACGTCGAAATGATCGCCCCAGCAGGCCAGCTCCAGGCCATCGTAGCCGAACCCCTGCGCCTTGGCGCAGAGGGTCTCGATCGGCAGGTCGGCCCACTGGCCGGTGAAGAGGGTGACAGGATGGGTCATCGCAGTGCCTCGCTCGAGTGGATCGCCGGCAGGGCGATCGCGACGTGGTTTCAGTGCGACCGGGTGCGGGTGACTGCCGCCTCGCTTTGGCTCCATGACAACCCCACCACCCCACCCCTGGGAGCCACGCTGCGGCGGCAGCCGCCCGCACCCGGTGGGCGTGCCAGCACCCTCACGGCACCTCGGAGAGCCGGATCGCGGTCCGCTCCCGTGCCGCCAGCAGCGCGGCCTCCAGCACCCGCTGGGTTTCATACGCGTCGGCGAAATCGGACAGCGGAACCTCGGGCTTCTGGCCGCCGAGCACTCGGCAGATGTCGGCGGCCATCGAGACGAAGCCGTGCTCGTAGCCCAACAGATGCGCGTCGGGCCAGTAGGCGCCGGCGTAGGGGTGCGCATCGCCGGCGGTGGCCATGATCCGCCGCCAGCCGGCAGTCTGCCGCTCCAGCGTGGCATCGTAGTACCAGAGGAGGTTCATCTCCTCGAAGTCCCAGCGCAAGCTGCCGAGCTCGCCGTTGATTTCGATCCGGTTGGCATTCTGGTTACCGGAGGCCACGCGGGAGGCCTCGAAGCTGGCCACGGCGCCGCTCTTGAACGACGCGGTGAAGAGCACGGCGTCATCCACGTCGCTCTTCCCCTTGGACCTGGAGCCAGTGACGGGACGTTCCTTGACGAACGTCCGCGCGACTGCGCCATGCACCTCGGCGATCTCTTCGCCCAGGAGGAAGCGGGCCAGGTCCACCGCATGGGCGTTGAGGTCGCCGTGGGCGCCCGAGCCGGCCTCACGCTTCTTGAAGCGCCACGACATCGGCGTGGCGGGGCCGCCCCAGTCTTGCAGGTAGCTGGCGCGCACGTGGTAAATCCGGCCGAGCCGGGCGTCGCGGAGCAGCTGCCAGGCCAGGGCGATGGCGGGGCAGCGGCGGTAGTTGAACCAGACGAAGGTTTTCGCCCGGCTGGCCTTCGCGGCATCGCGCATGGCGCGGGCGTCCTCGAGGGTGCCGGCCAGCGGCTTCTCGCAGGCCACGTGCTTCCCTGCCTCCAGCATCGCGATCGCCTGCTCGGCGTGGAGGTGGTTCGGGGTGCCGATGTCCACCAGCGCCACGCCCTCGTCCTCCGCCAGATCCCGCCAGTCAGTGGTACAGCGCTTCCAGCCCCATCGAGCGGCGAAGGCCGCCAGCTCGGCCCGGTCGCGCCCGCAGACCACCGTCAGCTCCGGCGCCAGCGGCAGCTCGAAGAACTTCGCCGCCTGGCCCCAGCCGTTGCTGTGGGCGCGGCCCATGAACTTCTGGCCGATCAGGGCGATGGGGAGGGATTTGGGCATGGTGGTTGGGAGTAAGATATGGCGTGGATGATGACTTAGCGAGAAGCGAGAAGCGAGAAGCAACTACCCAAGGGTGACCCGGTCTCACTTCTCCCTTCTCCCTTCACTCTTCTCACCTGTCAGCACCCCCGCCTCCCACTCCAGCACCCGCGTCACCGCCACCGCATCCGCCATGGTGGCACGGGGCGGTTCGGCCGTCGTGCCCAGGACCTGCTCAATGAAGTGCCGAGCTTGGAGTTCATACGCGGTGGCCGCAGGTACTTCCACGGGCTCGGTGCGGCCGCCGCGGGTCAGCAGGACCAAGGGGTCCCGGTCGTGCCGGAAAGTCACCACCGCCTCGTCGAAGATGGCCTGGTAGCGCATCTGGAAGCCGAACCCCGCCACCGGCACATAGCCGCCCTCCACCACCACCTGTCCCGGCCCGTCGGCGTAGCCGTAGAGCGACGTTACGCGGGACGGCGTGCCGGTGCTCGCGATCCGATCGGGTACGCCGCAGCACCAGAGCGCGAAGTCGGCGTCGTGCACGTGCAGGTCGAAGAGCGCGTTGCCGGTCAGCGCTGGGTTGCCGTAGAACCACGGCGACCAGGCGGGCGGCTCGCTGAAGCGGCGCAGGAACAGGCTGCGCAGGGCGCCGAACGAGCCGTCGTCAACGCGCGCCTTGAGCCATGCCCACCCGGGCCAGTGTCGCATGCAGAACGCCGGCATGCAGACCAGGCCCGCGGGTACACCATCCGCCAGCAACTCGACATCCGCCAGGCGCAGCGCCACCGGCTTCTCCACCAGGACATGCTTGCCAGCCGCGAGCGCCGCGAGCGCAATCGGAACATGCGTCTCGGTGTAGGTGGTGATGCTGACCGCGTGGATCTCCGGATTCTCGAGCAACGCCTCGTGATCGTTGTAGGCGCGCACCTCCGCAAAATCGAGGTCCTCCGGGTTGCCGGCCAGCTCGTCCAGGTTGCCGCCCCGCTCGCCTTCACGGTCAATGTCCGCCCGCCGGCTGCAGACCCCGCGCAGCTCAACGCCCAGCCCCTGGCTCTCCGCATATTGATAGGCGCGGGCGTGGGTATGTCCCATCACCCCGAAGCCGATGATCCCCACCCCGATCGTCATCCCAGCCCTCCCAGATAATGTGCGGCCAGCCCCGCCGCCTGCCGGATGTCCTCCACCCGTTGCGTCCCCGCTTCCCGCTCGATCATGACGTTCACGCCCGGCAGCCGCGCCTCGAGAATCCGGAAGAAGGCAGCCCAGTCCACGGCGCCCTCACCCGCCGGCACCTCGGTACCCCACTCGCCGGGCCGCACCGCAGGCAGCGCGTCCTTCAGGTGCAACTGCCGCACATGCGGCGCCAGACGCTCCAGCGCAACAATCGGATCGCCCATGCCGTAGAGGATCATGTTGGCGGGGTCGAAATTGACGCCGACCCGCAGGTCGCCAAGATCACCCAACAGCTCCAGCAATGTGTCAGCCGTCTCCTGTCCCGTCTCCAGTGCCACGCCAATTCCCTGCTCCACGAAACGCCGCGCCACCTCGCGAATCCGCTCCAGGAGGACCGCCCGCCGCGGGTCGTGGGGGTCGTGTGGGAGCCACCCGGCATGGAACGTCACCAAGGGTATGCCCACTGTGCGGGCAATATCCGCGCACGTCTCGGATGCAGCCAAGATCTCGGGCCAGGCGTCGTCGGGCGCCACCCCGCCGGTGTGTCGGATGGTCTCCAGGGTACTGTAGTCCTCGCTCGGGAACGCCAACGCTCCGCTGGCGATGGTCATCCCCGCCGCCGCCAACTCTCGGGCGGCCGCGTCGGGGGCAATCACTCCGGTCCGCAACGGTTCGAGGCCGAGGTGGACGGTGCTGAGTCCGGTCGCCCGCACCGAGGCCAGGAGCCCATCCAGCGAGCCCGGGTGCAGCGACCAGGTACAGACACCCACCCGCCGGGCGGCGGGGCCTCGCGGAGTCAGGGGTTTCGGGGTATTCTCAACGGTTCCCACAGGAGCCATCCATGTCCAAAGGTATCGGCCGACGCATCTTCCTGGAGCACGCCGCCACGGCCACCGCCGCGCTGGCGGGCCTCCCGGCACTCGCGCGGCCGCTCGCCGCAATGGGCCGTACCAACCGGCTGTTCGAGATCTCACTGGCGCAGTGGTCGCTGCACCGGACCTTCCGCCGCGGCCGGATGGAGCACATCGATTTTGCCCAGATCACGCGCGAGGAATTCGGCATCAGCGCCATCGAATATGTGAACACGTTCTTCAAGGACAAGGCACAGGACGCGGCGTTCCTGGCCGAGATGAACCGGCGCGCCAATCACTTCGGGGTCCAACAGAACCTCATCATGTGTGACGGTGAGGGCAACCTCGGCGACCCGGACCCCGCCCGGCGCACCACCGCCGTGGAGAATCACTACCGCTGGGTGGAGGCGGCGAAGACGCTGGGCTGCGCCACGATCCGCGTCAACGCCGCCAGCCAGGGCAGCCGCGAGGAACAGGCCCGCCTGGCCGCCGACGGTCTCCGCCGGCTCACGGAGTTCGCGGCCACCCACCAGATCAACGTCATCGTCGAGAACCACGGCGGGCTCTCCTCCCACGGCGACTGGCTGGCCCAGGTGATGCGCCTGGTGGACCACCCCCGCTGCGGCACCCTCCCCGACTTCGGCAACTTCTACGAGTACGATCGCTACCAGGGCACCGCCGACCTGATGCCCTTCGCCAAGGCCGTCAGTGCCAAGACCCACGACTTCGACGACGCCGGCAACGAGACCACCAAGGATTATCCGCGCCTGATGCGGATCGTTCGCGACTTTGGCTACCGCTCCTGGGTGGGGATCGAATACGAAGGCGACCGCCTCCCCGAGTTCGAGGGCATCGCCCGCACCAAGGCGCTGCTCGAGAAGGTCCACGACCTCCTGATCGCAGAAGGAAGCTGACACCATGACCAACCGCTCCACCCGCCGCGACTTCCTCAAAACCACCGCCGGCGCCGCCGCCGTGGCTGGCACCCTCGACGCCCTCGGCGCCTCGCCGCTCCAGGCCCAGCCACTCGACCTCGTGGGCCGCGATCCGTCACCCCCGAAGGCCTCGGACACGGTGAACATCGCCATCCTGGGCACCGGTGGCATGGGCACCGGGCACATGAACGCCTTCCTGAAGTTCGCCAAGGACGGCGCGGAGAATGTCCGGGTGGTGGGGCTGTGCGATGTCTGCCAGCCGCGCCTGGAGGCCGCCAAGACCAAGTGCGACACCGACCAGGGTGGCTCGGTGGAGACCTACGCCGACTATCGCGAGGTGCTCAAGCGCCCCGACCTGCACGGCGTGTTGATCGCCGCGCCGGAGCACTGGCACGGCCCGATGGCCGAGGACGCCATCCGCGCCGGCAAGGACGTGTACGTCGAAAAGCCGATGACGCTGCACCTCGACGCCGCGCTCCGCCTCAAGGCCGTGGCCGACGCCAACCCCGCCGTGATCGTGGAGGTCGGCACCCAGTACGTGATGTACCCGAGCTACCACGAAGCCCGCCGGATGATCCTCGAGGGGAAGATCGGCAAGCCGGTCTTCAGCCAGACCAGCTACTGCCGCAACTCCAAGGCCGGCGAGTGGCTCTACTACCGCATTGATCCGGCCTGGGAGCCGGGGGTGAACCTCGACTGGGACACCTGGTGCGGCCCGCTGGGCCCGGCGCCCTGGAGCCCTGAGATCTATGCCCGGTGGCGCCGCTACCGGAAGTACTCCACCGGCATCATCGGCGACCTGCTGGTGCACCGCCTCACCCCGCTGATCTACGGCGCCAACCTCGGCTGGCCCACCCGCGTGGTGGCGTCCGGCGGTCACTACATCGACAAGGCGATGGAGAACCACGACCAGATCAACATCAACATCGAGTTCGAGGACGAGCACACGATGATCGTGGCCGGCTCCACTGCCAACGAGGTCGGGCTCGAGACGCTGATCCGCGGCCACAAGGGCAACATCTACCTCGGCGGGAACAACACGATCGTGCGCCCCGAGCGGATCTACGCCGAGGAGTTCGACGAGGAGACGATCGAGGGGGAAAACCGTGGCGACACGCAGGACCAGCTGCGGCGCGACTGGCTGGAGTGCATCCGCACGCGCAAGGCGCCCGCCAGCCCGGTGGAGCTGGGCACCAAGGTGATGGTGATCGTGGACCTGGCGTCGCGGTCGATGTGGGAAGGCGCCGCGTTCGGCTACGATCCGGCCACCCAGGCCGTGCGGCGGATCTGACGCCGAAACACCTCGCGCTGGCGGTGGCCGCGATGGGCACCCGGTTCGAGGTGGTGCTCCCCGCGGACGACCCCGAGGCGATGCGCCCCGCCGGCGAGGCCGCACTCGCCGAGATCGAGGAGTGGCACCGCCGGCTGACGCGGTTCGAGCCGGACAGCCAGTTGAACCACCTGCACCGCGCGGCTGTGGATGCGCCGGTGACGATTGACCGGGATCTCTACGCCCTGCTTGAGGAGTGTGTCGCTGTCTGGCACGCCTCAGGCGGGGCGTTCGACCCTGCGCTCGGCACGGGCATGGACGCGGTGGAGCTGGACCCGGCGCACAGCACCGTTCGGTTCACACGGCCGGGGGTGACGCTGGACCTGGGTGGCATCGCCAAGGGGCACGCGCTGGACCATGCCGCACGTGTGCTGCGCGAGGCGGGGGTCACCAGTGCGCTGCTGCACGGCGGCACCAGCAGCGTGGCGGCCATTGGGCAACCGCCGGGCGAGGCGGGGTGGAAGGTGGCGCTGGCCGGCAGCGGTAACCCGCCGACGGTGGTGACGCTGGCGGACCAGGCGCTCGGTGCATCGAGTCAGTTCCAGCGCCCGCACGTGGCGGACCCCCGCACCGGCACCCTCATCAAGGGGGCCCGTCTGGCGGCGGTGATCGGCGCCTCGGCCCGGCGGTGCGATGCGTGGAGCACGGCGCTGCTGGTGCTGGGCCGGCGGCCGGCGGCGATGCCCGCCGGGTACGAGGTGGTGGTGATCCCGTAGGGGCGCACATCTGTGCGCCCCACATCTGTGCGCCTGTGGCGTGCCGTGCCCCCCGGGGCTGGCATCATGAAGCGCTCTCGTAAACCTCCTTCATAAAAGGACTTATCTCCTATCCCGACGGCGAAATCGGCGCTATGTTGGGGATTGTAATCCATACTTCCTCAGGAGAATATCTGATGAACGCCTCGCTGCCGTTCCGTGTTCTCGGTGGGCTGGCCTTGGCCCTCGCCGCGTGTTCCCCCTCAGCGGACGACGCGGCCCCCGCCGCCGGTAGTGGAGCCGCGCCCATTGCAGGCCAGGCGCTGGTGGTGGACGAGGGCTCGCAGCCGAATGTCGTGCGCGTGGCCGTCGGTTCTCCTGACCACACGACCCTCGTCGCCGCGCTGCAGGCCGCCGAGCTGGTGGACGCGCTCGCCAACGTGGGGCCGTTCACGGTGTTCGCGCCCACCAATGCGGCGTTCGACAAGCTGCCTCCCGGCACCGTCGAGAACCTCGTCAAGCCGGAGAACAAGTCCACCCTGGTGGCCATCCTCTACCACCACGTCACGACCTCTGCCCTCGAGCTCGACTACTTCGCCGACGGCCAGTCGCTCAACATGGTGGGCGGACCGCCGGTGGTGATCACCCGCCGCGATGGCGCCACCTACGTCAACGACGCCAAGGTGCTCGGCTCGGTGCGCGCGTCCAACGGGTGGGTGCACGTGATTGACGGGGTGTTGGTGCCGTAAGGGGAAGCAAGAAGCGAGAAGGGACGTCCCTACTCCTCCCGCTTGACCCTCCGCACAATCCGCTCGATCGCCTCGAGGGGCGCCGGCTGCCCCGCCTCCAGGCCGCGAGCCGCCTCGCCCAGCGCCCGAATGCTGCGCTGGTAGTCGCGGCAGAATTGGCACATCCGCAGATGGATCCACACCCCGAGCCGGGTGCGCCAGGGGGCCCGGGCCACGCCGCCCGAGCCGATCAGGGCGCTCACTTCTTTACACCGCAACATCGTGGCTTCCTTCCAGCCCCTTGCCCTCAAGGCATTCCCTGAGCGCGTTCCGGGTTCGAAACAGCAGCACTCCAAGGGTATTGGCGCTGATCCCCAGGATCTTACAGATCTCGTCGGTCTCCAGCTGCTCCACCTCGCGCATGGTGAAGGCCAGGCGGCGGCGGTTGGGCAGCGCGGCCAGGCACTCGGCCAGCATCGTCATCGCCTGGGCACTGGCCGCCGAGAGGTCGGGAAGGCGGATCGGCCTGCTCCACCGGCCAGTAGTGTCGAAACGGGTCTCATGGACCTCGTCGATCGACTCGACCTGATGCGCAGACTGCAGTGCCCGCCACCGCTCCGACATTTTGCGATAGAGAATCCCGAACAGCCACGCCCGGACGCTCGAGCGCCCGTCGAACTCCTCGGCGCGTCGCACGAAAACCAGCACGGTCTCCTGCACGACATCTTCGGCATCCTGCGCCGGGACACCGGCGGCGCGCGCCGCGCGGAGGAGCGGTGGGATCTCCTCGCGCAGGAGGGTATCCAGCACGTCGGGATCCCGACGCCGGATGGCCGCCAGATGGGAGGCGCTCGGAGCAGGCGAGGGCATGGCCTCAAATCTGGCTCCGATCCAGCTGTAATGTCAGGGTGGCTGGTGCCAATACCCCTTGTGGCCGGCGACAACCATGACACGACGCCGGATATCCTGACTCCAAGGGAGGTACCAGATGGGTGGGCTCAAGAACGGCATCATCGGCGGTCTGGCGGGCGGGCTGGTGTTCGGCGTGATGATGGGCATGATGGGCATGTTACCGATGATCGCCGGCATGATGGGGTCGTCGTCCGCGGTCGTTGGCTTTTTGATCCATATGATGATCAGTGCCGGGATCGGCGCGGGATTTGGTCTCCTCCTGGGCGGCAGGGCCACGTCGATCGGCACGGCCGTCGGTGTCGGACTCGGCTATGGCATGCTCTGGTGGGTGCTGGGGCCGCTGACCCTGATGCCGATGATGATGGGCATGGGTGGGCTTGGCTCCATGTGGAATCTGACGGCCGCCAAGGATGCGATGCCGAGTCTGATGGGCCACCTGATCTTCGGGGCCATCCTCGGGTTCGTCTTCTTCAAGCTGGGAGGACGACCCGCGAGGGCGTGATCCGGCATGTCGCGCCAGGCGGCCGGCCGGTGCCTCGAACGCGGGGTAGCGGTCCGCCGGCCACCACACCCGCGCGTTGCGCGGGCCTTGACTGGGGTCTTGCTTCCCGGCGGGGCGCGCGACCACGGGCGTGCATCGGCTCCCGACCACCCACGAGCCGAATGACCTCCTGACCGTTGAGGTCTAGAAGGATCTCTCGCGCTGACGCCACTCACGCTGGAGCTTCTCCATCAGTCCAGCGAAACGAGTGTCCGCTCGAAGCGATTCAAGATGCGGGTCCGACGCGAACAGCGGGTAGCACGGGAAGCCTTCGTCCGCGGCCGATTGCAGCCACTCCACCCCACGCGCACGATCACCCAGGAGGGCATACGCGGACGCGATGTTGTATGCCGTGTGGTGAAAATGCCCGAAGGTGCGTCCCAGGTGGATCGCGGTCGCAATTGCTGCTTCTGCCCCGGCCCGAGCCCCTGCCTTGGCGAGCACCATCGCACGAACGCTGTGACCGACACCGCCTTCGTCCATCGGATGGTCTGCGAGGAACTGGTCGATCCGTTGCGTCGCCTCGCGTGTCCGGCCGAGGTGGAAAAGCGCTGTCGCGATCTGGAACGCCCAGAGCGACGGGTTTCTCTCGAGGGGCGTACTGTTGAAGGTTGCATAGGCGCGCTCGTAGTCGCCCCGGTAGAGGTCGAGCACACCCAGCCGAAAGCGGGCTAGCGTGTTGCCAGGGTTGATCGTGAGCGCCTTCTCAATCTCCGCCTGGGCCTGATCAAGCAGCCCGATGTGGGCGTACACAAGCCCCAGCTGGTGGTGTGGCTCATCCAGCGTCGAATCGAGTGTGATCGCCTGCCGGTACGCACGGATTGCCTGCTCATGCGGAAAACGGCGGCTTGGAGTCCAGAGCAACAGACCGCGCGCAAAATGCGCCTCGGCCAGGCGAGGATCGAGGGACAGCGCCTTTTCCACCGCGACTTCGGCGTCCTCCAACAACTTTTCCTTGTCGGAGTCGGAGGCGAAGAAGAATGACTGGATCGTATAGGCGCGAGCGAGCGTCGCGTACGCGGGCGCCAGACCCGGATCAGCCTCGATGGCCCCTTGCAGTGCGCGGATGGCCGCCTCGTTGTCCGCGCGGTTCTCGGTGGCGACCCGCACTTTCCCGACCAGGTAGAGGTCAAAGCCAGCCGATCCGGCGTACGCTTTGACGGAGACGGGTGCTCCCGGTGCAGGGGGACCTTGCCTCAGTATGATCACGCCAAGCGTGATCATGGCGATGACCAGCATCGCCGGGACCAGCCGATGGACACCTCGCCTGAACATCGACTGCAGCGGGAGTGTGGTCCGCCTGGCGCGAGTGCCCGGCGATGCGTGATGCTCCTCGGCGGTGACGCGACCGAGGGTACTCAGGAGCGTCGCCGCGGACCCAGGCCGTTCGTCGGGATGCTTGGAGAGACACTGCATCACGACCCGGTTGATTGCCTCGGGAACCTCTGGTACGGCGTCCTGCATGGGCTTCGGCGCTTCGACCAGATGGGCTGTGACCAGGGCAAGGGCCGATCTCCGGTCGGCGAACGGATGGGCACCGGAGAGCAATTCATAGGCGAGCACGCCCCACGAATAGATGTCGGCGCGGTGATCCACGGCTGGGTCACCCGCTGCCTGCTCGGGCGCCATGTAGGCCGGGGTGCCGATCGCCATGCCGCCCTGCGTCAGCCCTCCGGTTCCAGTACGTGAACCCTCGGTGCGGGCTGCCACCAAGGCCTTGGCAACACCGAAGTCTGCGACCATCGCCGCATCGTTCCCCAGCAGGACGTTTTCCGGCTTGATGTCCCGGTGAAGTACTCCCTGGCCGTGGGCATAGTTGAGAGCCCGGGCCACGTCCCGCAGGATGTCCATCGCCTGCTGCTGCGGGAGGCGTTCGCCACTCGGCAGCCGAACAAGCCGGGCACGCAATGACTCGCCCGCGATGAACGGCATCGTGAAGTACGGCACATTGGCCGCCGCGCCGGACGCGAGGACCGGGACGATGTTCGGGTGTTGTAGCCTGGCCGCAAGGAGGATTTCGCGCGCGAAACGTTCCGTCGACAGGTCGTGCAACAGTTCCGCCGAGAGAACCTTGACGACCACCCGCCGGTGCAGCGCCGTTTCCTCGGCGAGAAAGACGCGCGACATCCCGCCGCCGCCGAGTTCCCTCTCGATGCGGAAGGAGCTGCCGAGTGCCTGCTCAAGGCGCTCACGAAAGAGGTCGGTTTCAGGGGAGGAGTCTGGGTCAGGCATGTCGGGAATGTGGCCTCCACACACGTCGGGAAGCGTCGGCTCGCGTCCCTCTGGTTCGATAGCCCCGGCTGCAGCAGGCGGCTCTGGAAGCGCGGTGGTTGATGGTCGCGCCTGGCCCAGCGGGTCACCCAGCGGCCCTGGTCTGCACCCAGCGCGAATGCCAGCAGCTCCCTCAGGTCCAGGCGCAGCAGGACGTCGGTTTCACGCGCCTCAGCGGACGCCACGGTCCGGGAGCATCGTGCCCAGGCGGTGGCCCAATCGGGGCACCGGGGGCGCAGGGACCGGGCGTGACACCACGTCCCCAAAGTTAGCGCTTGGCCGACCGCCCCACCATGACCCGCCCGCCTTCACCTTCGACTGGTGTCTGGGCGCTGTCCAGCCGGCCCCAGACCCCCGGTGGTCACCGAGATTCCTCCTTCCCGCTGCGCCCGACGTCTGGGAGGGTTTCCGGCGGGGGGGCTCGCCACCTCGTTCGACCTTCAGAATGACTGCTGGAGGATCCACCCCAGGAGGTGTGACCCATCCTCCCCGTATCCCGTGTTACCTCGCTTCCCGGTTACTCCTCCCAGCCACCGAAGTACCCCTCAGGGCACTTCCCCGGCCACGCTCGCGGAGATCTCGAGAAAGGCCATTCGGCCGGAACCCGCGTGTTTTGCCGTGTACATGGCCCGATCGGCGGTTTCGAGCAGGGTGAACGGGGTGGCGGCATCCTGGGGGTAGAACGCGATCCCGATGCTGGCAGAAATCTGGACATTTGTGGCGGCGATAAGGAATGGCTTGGCGAGGGCATCAAGAATGGACTGGGCCACGAGCTCCGCGTCGCTGCGCTGCTTGGCACCAGTGAGAATCACCGTGAATTCATCGCCGCCCATTCGGGCCACCGTATCGTCCTTCCGGACACACGCCGTCAGGCGCGTGGCCACCTCCGCCAGCAGATGGTCCCCCGCTTCATGGCCCAGCGAATCATTGACGATCTTGAAGCCATCAAGATCCATGAACAGCACGGCGAGCGGGAGGCTGCTGCGGTTGGCATGCTTGATCTCCTGTTCCAGGCGATCCAGGAGCAAGCGACGATTGGGCAGCCCGGTCAGCAGGTCATGATGGGCATTGTGCCATACCTGTTCCTCGGCGAGCGTCTGCTCGGTCACATCCCGGCAAATACAGACCGTCGCTTCGGTCTTATGATCCTGGTTCAGCACGGGCGCCAGCAGATACTCGAATCGTTCGCCCTGGCCAGACGCAAAGGTGTGGATGAATTTGCCCCGGTAGACGGACTGGTCAGTCACCACCTTCGCCAGGTTGCGCTGGAAGTCCGCCGCGAAGGCAAACCCGAATTCCATGGGGGATTTCCCGATGATCGCCTCCGGCTCAACCGCGAAGAGATCGGCGGTGGCCTTGTTGGCATACGCAAATCTGCCTTCGAGATCCAGCACATAGATCGGGTCAGGTGATGCCACCAGCACGGCGCTGAACAGCCGGGTGTCCATCTCCTTGACGGTTGCATACTGCTCGAGCGATTCGGCCACGGCCTGGTCGATCGCCTCATGGAACCGGGTGAGATCTTCAAGCTGTTCACCGGCAATGGTCGGGTACGCCTTGGTCCAGAGTGACACCACGCTCGCACGCAGGGCCCGGAACTCGGACACGGTCTCGATGACGCTGAAGCCGCTGGTCTGTCGATCGCTGCCGTGCACTTCTGCCCAGGACGTCTTCCCATCCTCAGGCTCATGGCCCTTCGATTTGGCGATCTGCTCTGATTCACTTTGGTGTGACTCGAGATCATCGGCAATCTCGAGTAGCATGCCCTTGGCGTGGTCGCGCAGCCCGGCCTTGCTCATGTCCCTGGCCGGAAGGAGCGTCTTGGCGAACTCTTCCCAATCCTGAAGGATCGGCTCTATCTCTGCTCGGATGAATTCAGGCAGTCGGATGTGCGGCGGCATTGGTATGGCTCACGAGAAGAGAAACGATCTCGGGGGCGGTGTCGCGTGGTCCAGATCACCTGGATCTGTGCTGGCCGTGGGATTGATACCCGGTCTGAAGGCCCTTCCCCATACGCAAAGACGTCGCAGCTCGCCCGATGAGCACACCACGGCCCGCGAGCCGCCGACGCCAACGCCTCCCCCACGCCACGGACGCCCACCCCCCCCGGGATCTGGCATGCCGGGGTGGTTTCGCGTATTGTCAGGGCTGGCACCAAGCGCGGGCGAGGCAGGCCTCGCCCCTACGAGTTCATCCGCGGGGATCCATGCCCACTCGCCGCACCTTTCTCGAGACCACCGGCTCCCTGGCCGCCCTGGCGATCCTGCCGGATCCGTCGTGGTTCCGGCCGTACCGGGCCGCGGCGCCCCTCAAAGTGGGGATCGTGGGCGTTGGCCGCCACGGCCGCGCCATCATCACCGAGCTGCAGAAGATCGAAGGGGTCGAGATCGCCGCGCTCTGCGAGATCGTTCCCGAGCGGCTGCGCATCAATGTCGAGCGGATCGCGGGCGCCGAGGGGTTCAGCGACCTGGCCACCCTGCTGGCGCGCCGCCCTGACGTCACCGCCATCATCGTGGCCACGCCCACCCACCTGCACCGCGAGCCGATGGAGCTGGCGGTGCGCGCCGGCCGGCACGTGTTCGTGGAGGCGCCGCTGGCGCACACGGCGGCCGAGTGTCGGGCGATTGTGGCGGCTGGAGCAGTGGCGGGGGCGGGCCAGGTGGTGATGGCAGGATTCCCGGGCCGCTCCAACCCGCTCTACCAGCGGGCCCGCACCCTCTTCCGCACCGACTCGGTGCGCACCCCCGTCGCCATCACCGGCCAGTTCCACCGCAAGACGAGCTGGCGGTTTCCCGTCACCAGCGGCACCACCGAGCGCAGCACCAACTGGCGGCTGGACCCGGAAGTGAGCCCTGGCCTGGCCGGTGAGATCGGCGCGCTGCAGTTCGACGTGGCCCACTGGTATCGCGGCCGCACCCCGGTGGAGGTGAGCGGGCGCGGTGCCATCCGGATGCACAGCGACGGCCGCACCGTGCCCGACACCGTGCTGGCCACGCTGGTCTGGGATGACGACGTGGCGATGAGCTGGGACGCCACCCTGGCCAGCAGCTTCGGCGGGCAGTTCGAGGTCTTCAGCGGCGTCAACGCCGCGCTCAAGCTGGCCTGGACCCATGGCTGGATGTTCAAGGAGACCGACGCACCCACGCAGGGCTGGGAAGTCTACGCCACCCGGCAACAGTTCCACACCGAGGAAGGGATCACCCTCGTGGCCGACGCCACGCAGCTCGCGGCCCAGGGAGACCTCAAGGCCGGGATGGGTCTCCCCTACCCCGCGCTCTACTATCCGCTCGCCGATTTCGTCAGGAGTATCACCGAAGGGGAACCGCCGGTCACCACCCTTGAGGACGGCGCCCGTTCCACCATCGTGGGCCTCCTGGCCAACCGCGCCATCCTGACCCGCACCTCCATCCCGATTCCGACCGACCCCCTCACCGCCGACTGAGGCCCCATGCCGCTCTCCGGGCTGGACTGGACGATCGTCGTTGTCGTGCTGTCGTTGTCGTTCGTGCCCGCCCTGCTGCTGGCACGACGCGCCGGCAGCAGCACCGCGGAGTTCTTCACCTCCGGCCGCGCGGCGCCCTGGTGGCTGCTCGGCGTCAGCATGGTGGCCACGACGTTCAGCACCGACACGCCGAATCTGGTCACCAACCTGGTGCGCGAAGGTGGCGTGGCCAACAACTGGCAGTGGTGGGCGTTCCTGCTGACCGGCATGCTGACCGTCTTCTTCTATGCGCGGCTCTGGCGCCGCTCACGGGTGCTGACCGACCTCGAGTTCTACGAAATCCGCTACAGTGGCAAGCCCGCGTCTCTCGTTCGCGGCTTCCGCGCCGTCTATCTCGGACTCTTCTTCAACTGCGTCATCATGGCGTCGGTCAACCTCGCCGCCGCCAAGATCGCCAACGTGCTGCTGGGTTGGCCGATGACGCAGACGCTGCTGATCTGCGGCCTCCTCTGCATCATCTTCGCCGCCACCGCCGGGCTCTGGGGCGTGATGGTCACCGACTTCCTGCAGTTCGGCGTGGCGATGACCGGGGCGGTGGCCGCCGCGATCTACGCGCTGAAGCAGCCGGAGGTCGGCGGGCTCACGGGCCTGTTCACCAAGCTCGACCCCGGCACCCTGTCACTCCTCCCCGATTTCGGTGACTGGGGGCTCACCCTCACCATCCTGATCATTCCGCTGACGGTGCAGTGGTGGTCCGTCTGGTACCCGGGCGCGGAGCCGGGCGGCGGCAGCTACGTGGCGCAGCGGATGCTGGCGGCCAAGAGCGAGCGCGACGCGGTGTACGGCTCGCTGCTCTTCAACGTGGCGCACTACGCGCTGCGCTCGTGGCCGTGGATCATCGTGGCGCTGGCCTCGATGCTGGTCTTTCCCGAGCTGGATGACATCGCCCGCACCTTCCCGTGGGTGGAGCCCAGGCTCATCGGCCACGACATGGCCTACCCCGCCATGCTTCGATTCCTGCCGGCCGGCCTGCTGGGCCTGATGGTGGCGGGGCTCCTGTCGGCCTACATCTCCACGATCAGCACCCACCTCAACTGGGGCACGTCGTACCTGGTGCACGATGTGTATCGTCGCTTCCTCAATGACGGCGCCACGGAGCGCCACTACGTGCTGGCGGGCCGGGTCATCACCGGGCTGCTGATGGTGCTGGCGGGGTTGCTGACCTTCGTGCTCGAGTCGGCACGGCAGAACTTCGAGCTGATGCTCTCGGTGGGCGCCGGCACCGGGCTGCTCTACCTGCTGCGCTGGTTCTGGTGGCGGGTGAATGCCTGGAGCGAGATCGCCGCGATGGTCAGCAGCTTCGTGGTGGCGGTGACCTTCTTCCTGATGGGCAAGGCGGGCACGCCGGTGCCCGGCCACATCGTGCTGCTCAGCACGGTGGCGATCACCTCGGTGGTCTGGATCATGACCACGCTCCTGACCGCCCCCGCGAGCCGTGAGACGCTGGTCAGCTTCTACACCCTGGTGCGGCCGGCCGGCCCGGGGTGGACGGCGATCCGCCAGGAAGCCAACGTCCCCGCTTCGCCCGACAGCCCTGCGCAGGCGCTGCTGGGCTGGAGCGCCGGCGTGGCGTTTGTCTACAGCGCCCTGTTCGGGGTGGGGGCGGTGCTCCACTCCGCCTGGCCGCAGGCGGTGGCGTGGCTGGTGGTGTTCCTAGTGAGCGGCGTGGTGCTGCGGGGGACGTTGCGGAGCATGTTCGCGGGAACGTAGGGGCGAGGCCTGCCTCGCCCGGACTATCCCGAGGCTTTCGCCTCGGGCTCGGCGCATTGAGGTGGCTGGCGCCACCAGAAGGGCTGGCCGACAGAGTCGTAGGGGCGAGGCCTGCCTCGCCCGCTTGGTCGCGCAAGCGACCTCTCGTGGCCGAGCCCATGGCGAAAGCCATGGGACAGCTCCCACCCCCACCCAACTCCGGAGTCATCCCGACGGAGTCGCGCCGCGACGACGAGGGATCTTGTTACCCGGTCAGTGGATCCCGCAGCGGCGCACCAGCCCCAAGGGCGGACCACGGTCCGCCCCTACAGCGCGAGGGGTTCGGGATGACGCCGATGGAACATGCGCCGCTCAGTCGAGCAGCGACCCTGCCGATCCCCGATACACCCGCTTGACTCCCGCTTGACTCCCGTCGCGTACGCATTGCCGTGATCGCAGATTCATTTGGTCACTCCCCGGGAGGCACCGTGATCACCAGCTGGCGCAATGCTCCGCTCGTCGGGTTCGTCCTGGCGGCTGTGGTCGCCGCCTGTGCCGTTGGGACGGTGGGCACACGCCCCATCCCGCTACCCCCATCCGATCACGTCAGCCGCATCGCGACGCCGGTCAAGGCGCACTTGATCGATGGCACCACCGTGCACTATCCCCAGGGGGTGCGGCTCGCCAACAATTGGCTGGAGGGCGAGGGTCGCCGGGTGGGACTCACCCTCGAGTTCCTCCAGACGGTGCACCGCCTGCCGCTCGACTCGGTGGTGGGCATGGAGGCCTACGAACGGAAGACCGACGTGGGTGCCACGTTCATCCTCAGCGCCTTCGGGATGGCCGCCGCCGGCATGGTGATCGCGGGCGCCGCGGTGGCGATCTTTGGCTCCTGTCCCACGTTTTACGCCGACTCCGCCGGCACGTTCGTGCTCGAGGCCGAGGGGTTTTCGTACAGCATCGCGGCGCTGTTCGAGGCGCGTGATGTGGATCGCCTGCGCACCACGATCCGTGCCGATGGCACCGTGCAGCTCGAGGTCCGCAACGAGGCGCTCGAGACCCACTTCATCAACCACCTGGAACTGCTCGACGTGCATCACACGCCGCAGGAGATGGTGCTCCCCGATGCCGCCGGCCGGCCGGTGGTGGTGGGCGAGCTGCGCCAGGCCCTGTCGGCCACCGATGCATTGGGCGCCGACCTGCGGGCCACCCTGGCCAGCGCTGACGGCCAGGTGACCCGGCAGCCGACGGACCCTCAGCCGGTAAGCGCCGCCACCCTGGACCACCACGTCGACCTGGTCGTACCCGTTCCGCCCGGCGCTGACAGCATCGCGGTGGTCCTGCGCCTGCGGAACTCGCTGCTCAACACCGTGCTGCTCTACGACGTGATGCTCGGGTCACGCGGCCTCAAGTCCCTTGAGTGGCAGGCCACCGAACTCCGTCAGATTGGCCCCGCCCTCGAACTGGCGCAGTGGTACAGCCGCACCATGGGGCTGCGACTCCTCGAGGTCACCGACAGCGGCACCCGCCAGGTGGCCCAGCTCCGCGACACCGGTCCGATCGCCTTCAAGGACGTGGCCCTGGTGATCGCGGCCCCGCGGGCCCCGACGATGCGCCTGCGGCTGGAGCACGTCGTGGACAACTGGCGGGTGGACCGCCTGGCGGTGGCGCCGGTGCGGCGCCCGATGGTGCACACTCTCCCGCTTGCCAGCGCGATCGATGCCGCCGGCACCGCCGACACCAGCGCGCTCGCGGCGCTTGCCACGGCAGACCGCCGCTACCTGGAGACGCATCCGGGGCAGCGGTTCACGGCGGTGTGGCAACCAGGACCAGTGCCGGCCGGGGCGTCCCGCACCTTTCTGCTCGCATCCCAGGGCTACTACATCGAGTGGATGCGCCGCGACTGGCTGGCCGCGCCGCGCGACACCATGCCCTTCCGCCCCACCCGTGAGACGATCGTATCAGCGCTCTCCCTCTGGCGCTCCGCGCAGGATTCCCTTGAGCGGAACTTCTACGCATCCCGTCTGCCGGTGAGGTGAGCGATGCCCCGTGAATGGATGACCGTCGTGGTGGCCGCGGTGGTGGCGACCGGCTGCGTGATGGGAGCCACCCCTGCCAAGTTCCCCCCGGCCCAGACGCCGGGTGGCATCGAGTTGTCGCTTCGCCTTGAGGAGCGCCTCGTCACCGGCGAGATCCTGGCCGTCGAGGACAGCGCGTTCCTGATAACGGTGCGCGCGCCGGATCCCGATACCAGCGGTCTTCCCCGCCTGGCCCGGGTGCCGTTCCAGAGCATCCGCCGCGCCAGCGGGGCGGTCACCTTCACCCCGCCCTGGAACCCCGCCACCCTGGAGCGGATTCGCCGGATGGCACGCTATCCACAGGGCGTGGACGCCGCCCTCGAAGCGCGACTCGTCGCGGCCTATGCCGTCGAGCGTGTCCGTTGGCTGCTGCGGTGACCGCCCGGGCCGTGCTGGTCATGCTCTTGGCGCTGTCCACGACCGGGGCAGCCCAGGCCCCGGGCGACAGTGCCGTTGCGGCCCGGGAGTTCGTGGCCCAGGTTCGCGAGGCCACCGTCCGCTACCGCGATCAGGCCCAGGCGGTGCAGGATGGTTACCGGCCGATCGGCCCGGATTTCCCGGGCATGGGAGAGCACTGGATCAGCGTGCCCCTGCTGCTGGAGGGGGGTCTCGACCGCCGACGCCCTCCCATCCTTGAGTATGCCCGCCTGGGCGGCGAGGTGACGTTGGTGGGTGCTGCGTTCGCGGTGCTGCTCGCCGCAGGCCAACCGCCCCCAGCCCTCGACGGACTGACGCTGGACCCGACCGCCTGGCACTATCACGGCGGCACGGTGCAGGAGGAGAGTTTTGTGGCCGCGCATGCGCACGGCCATCCCAGTGATGCAGGCGGGCCGCGGGTGGCAGTGCTGCACGTGTGGGCCTGGCTCGACAACCCCGATGGCCCCTTCGCCACCGATAACTGGGCGCTGCCGTTCGCGCGGCTGGGCCTCCCGCGCCCCGCCCTGCCGCCAAACCGCGACGTTGCACATGCCCTGGCGCTGGCATCCGGAGGTGAGGGCTACTACCTCGCGCTCGTGGCGGCGGTGGCACCGCTCGATTCCATGCAACGAGCAGCCGTTACCGAAGGACTCGCGCGAGCCGCGGCGGAGATCCGGTCCCTGTTGGAGAGGTACCCGCTCGAGGAGTCGCTGCCGCTGGCGGGGAGCCGCTGGGTGGCGCTGCGCGGTGACGTTCCCTCGCTGCCATAAATGCATCTCCCGAGGCTCTCGCCTCGGGCTCGGCGTATCGTAGGGGCGAGGCCTGCCTCGCCCGCCTGGTCGCGCAAGCGACCTCCCGTGGCCGAGCCCATGGCGAAAGCCATGGGATCCATCTGAATATCCGCCGGCCCTGCCCGGCTCAACCACATAACTGACCACGCGAAACGGTCTCGCCCTTCCGCCGGGCCGTCCGTGAGGTCGCCTCAGAGCCGCGCGCCGCTCTCCACTTCGAACCAGTGGCACCCGCCGGGGAGAATCGAACAGGCCAGGGTGCTCTCCACCGGCGGGGTCACCCCGGGATCCACCCGGAGCGTGATCGGGACGCTGCCGGCGTGCACCGTGACCAATGACTCATATCCCAGGGGCTCGATGGCCTCCACCCTCCCTTCGAAGCCCAGCACCCCCGGCTGGGCGCGAATCGCCTCGGGCCGGACGCCGAGCACCACCGGACCGTCGGGAAGCCGGGACGGGCCCTGGTCATCCGGGATGGCCAGGGTGAGGCCGCCCGCGGCGGCCTCGAACCGGAGGCCCTCGCTTTGGACCAGGCGGCCGGCGACCTGGTTCATCGGCGGGCTGCCGAGAAAGCCGGCCACGAAGAGGTTGGCGGGGCGGTCGTAGATGTCGAGCGGTGGGCCGATCTGCTGGACCCGGCCGGCATGCATCACGACGATCCGGTCGCCCAATGTCATCGCCTCCACCTGGTCGTGGGTGACGTAGAGCGTGGTCGTGCCCAGCCGACGGCGCAGGGCCGCAAGCTCCCGGCGCATCTGCACCCGGAGCTTGGCGTCGAGGTTGGAGAGCGGTTCGTCGAACAGGAAGACCTCGGGCTGCCGCACGATGGCCCGCCCCAGCGCCACCCGCTGCCGCTGGCCGCCGGAGAGCTGCTTCGGCTTGCGCTGCAGCAGTTCTTCGATCCCGAGCAGACCGGCCACCTCGCGCACCCGGGCGTCGACCTGCTCCCGGGACTGCTTGCGGAGCTGGAGTGCGAACCCCAGGTTGTCACGGACGCTCATGTGGGGATAGAGGGCGTAGTTCTGGAACACCATGGCGATGTCGCGGTCGCGGGCCGGCACATCGTTGACGACCCGATCCCCGATCCGGATGGTGCCCGCGGACACCGATTCCAGCCCCGCCACCATCCGGAGGGTGGTGGTCTTGCCACATCCCGAGGGCCCGACCAGCACCAGGAATTCTCCCTGCGCCACCTCGAGGGTAACCTCATGGACCGCCACATGAACGGTGGCGCGATCCCGGTATATCTTCTGGACACCTTCGAGCGTCACTCTGGCCATCGAGATGCCCTTCCTTCATGTCTGAAATAATCCGCTTCCCCGCCGGCTTCCTGTGGGGCGCCGCGACCTCCGCATACCAGGTCGAGGGCTCCCCGCTGGCCGATGGCGCCGGCCCGAGCATCTGGCACCGGTTCGTCCACCAACCGGGCCGGATCGACAACGGTGACACCGGTGACATCGCCTGCGACCATTACCGGCGCGCCTCGGAGGATGTCCGCCTGATGCGCGAACTGGACCTCAACGCCTACCGGTTCAGCGTGTCGTGGAGTCGAATCCTGCCGGCCGGCCGGGGCGCCGTCAACCCGGCCGGCCTCGCCTTCTACGACCGCCTGGTGGATCGCCTGCTCGAACACGGCATCGCCCCCTCCGTGACCCTCTATCACTGGGATCTGCCCGCCGCCCTCGACGATGCCGGGGGCTGGCTCAATCGCGACATCGCCGGCTGGTTCGCCGACTACGCCGGTGTCGTGGTCCGCGCCCTCGGCGACCGGGTCCCGATGTGGGCCACCCTCAATGAGCCGTGGGTCGTGACCGACGCGGGGTACCTCCACGGGATTCACGCCCCCGGCCACCAGAGTACCGTCGAGACACCCTGGGCCAGCCACAACCTGCTGCGGGCCCATGGCGCCGGGATGCAGGCCATCCGGGCCGAGGGCGGCCGACACGCGGGCCTGGTGGTGAACCTCGAGCCGAAGTACCCGGCCACCGACCGGCCGGCCGATATCGCCGCAACCGCGCGAGCCGAGGCCTACATGAACCGCCAGTTCCTCGACCCGGTATTCTTCGGTCGGTATCCCGACCTGATGGCGGAAATCTTTGGCACCGACTGGCCGGAGTTCCCCGACAACGACTTTGCCCTGATCCGGCAGCCCCTCGACTTCCTCGGCATCAACTACTACACCCGCAACGTCACCTGCGATGATCCGGCCGCCCTGCCGGTCCGCGCCGGCCGGGTCCGCCAGGAGGGGAAGCTGCACACCACCCTCGACTGGGAAGTGTACCCGGCCGCCCTCACCGCGGTCCTGGTCTGGGTCCGTGACCGCTACGGCTCGCTGCCACTCTACGTCACCGAAAATGGTGCGGCATTCGAGGACACCGACCCCCCCGACGTGGAGCTGGTGCAGGACCCGCTCCGGGTGGCCTACCTCCACGATCACCTCCTGGCCGTGCATGCGGCGATCCAGCAGGGCGTCGACCTCCGCGGCTATTTCGCCTGGTCGCTCTTCGACAACTTCGAGTGGGCCGCCGGCTTCGCCAAGACCTTCGGCCTCTACCGGGTCGATCTTGCCAGCCAGCGCCGCACCCCGAAGGCCAGTGCGCACTTCTACGCCGAGGTGATCCGCTCCGGCGGCGAGCTACTCGGCCGGTAGCGGGTGCCGACGTCGGCCCCGAGATCCACCTCCACCCGATGACTGGCGCCATCACTCGCCAGCGCCACAAAAACTGCGCCATCCTCCACCCGTGCCGCGATTCCCGGCGCCCGGACCATGGTGGCGCCCGCCGTCCGACGGATCACGAGTTGGTAGCGCGTTTCACCATCGGGCAGCCGGTACCGGACCGTGAATCCGGGCCAGGCCGCCGGCAGGCAGGGCCGGAGTACCATGGTCGTACCTGCCTGGATCGTCACCCCGAGGATCGACTCGAGCGTCACCCGAAACATCCACCCCGCCGATCCGGTGTACCAGGTCCAGCCGGCGCGCCCGGTGTGCGGTGGCTGTCCGTACACGTCCGCCGCGATGACGTAGGGCTCCCCCTGGTAGACGGCGATCGCCTCGGCGGATCCTCCCCGGGTGACCGGACTGATCATCTCGAGCAGCGGCGCCGCCCGCTCGCAGCGACCGGCTTCGGCCAGCGCCTTGACCGCCCAGAGCGCGGCGTGGGTGTACTGGCCACCGTTCTCGCGCACCCCGGGGAGGTAGCCCTTGATATAGCCGGGATCGTGGGGCGTCCGGTCAAAGGGCGGCGTCAGCAGCCGGATCAGGCCGGCGGGTTCGTCGACCAGGTGCGCCTCCATCGCATCGAGGGCCTGAACCGCCCGCTCCACGCTGGCCACGCCCGACAGCACCGCCCAGGCCTGGGCGAGGGCGTCGATCCGGCATTCGTCGCTGGTCGCCGAGCCGAGCGCGGTGCCGTCATCGTAATAGGCGCGGCGGTACCACTCGCCATCCCAGCCGGCGGCGTTGAGCGCGGTGTGCAGGGTGCCCATGCGCTCCCGGTACCGCTCCGCCCGCTGGGCATCGCCGCGCCGCTCGCAGGTCGGGATGAATCGCTCGAGGATGGCGTGCAGGAAGAACCCCAGCCAGACACTCTCTCCCCGGCCGAGTCGGCCGACCCGGTTCATTCCGTCATTCCAGTCGCCGGTGCCCATCAGCGGGAGGCCGTGGGCGCCGGCGCCGAGCGAACGATCGAGCGCGAGGCAACAGTGCTCGTACACCGAAGCGCGGGTCCCCGAATCCCGGGGGGCAAGGAATGCCTCATCCTCCCCCGGCCGCAGCTCCCGGGCGGCCAGGAATCGGGCCGCTTCATCGAGGACCGCCGCGTCGCCGGTGGTGTCGACGTAGAACTGGGTGAGCAGTGGCAGCCAGAGCAGGTCATCGGAAAAGCGGGTGCGAATTCCGCGTCCCGCCGGCGGATGCCACCAGTGCAGCACATCGCCCTCGATGAACTGGTGGGCGGCATGCAGCAGGATCTGTTGCCGGGTCAGGTCGGGCCGGTGGTACACCAACGCGGCGGCGTCCTGCAACTGGTCCCGGAAGCCGAATGCCCCGCCCGACTGGTACAGCGCCGAACGGGCCCAGAGCCGGCAACTCAGGTTCTGGTAGCTGAGCCAGCCGTTGACCATGAGATCAAGGGCCGGGGACGGCGTTTCCACCTGGACGGCGTCGAGGGTCTCCCGCCAGAAGTCCCGCACCGTGGCAAGCTCCGCCTCGACCGCGGCGGCGGTCTCGAATCGGGTGCAAAGGGCCAGGGCCCCCTCGCGGTCGGCGGACTGGCCGAGCAGGATGGTCCACTCCGCGGTGGCCCCGGGCGCGAGGGTCGTGGCCAGCCGGAACGCCGCGCAGGGGTCGAGGCCGGGGCCGGTCCGCCCGTCGAGTGGGCGATCGGAGCCGAGCGCCGCCGGCGACTCGACGCGGCCGTGGGCGCCAAGAAAGGCCGCGCGGTCGGCGGTGAACTCCGGGGCGGATGCGGCGGGGCCGCTGACCGCGGCGAAGGCCGTCCACCGGCTGAAATCGTCGCTGGCCGGGTTGGTGGCCAGCAGGATCCGGCCACCGCCCGCGGCTTCGGTCCGCAGCGACGGAACCGTCTCGGCGCGCAGCCCGCCGAGCACCCACTCGGCGTAGTAGCACAGCGACAGCGGGCGCGGCGTGGGCCCGCGGTTGGTCACCCGGAGGCGCACGATCTTGACGGGTTCGTCCCGGGCCATGAAGCAGGTCACCTCCTGCACCAGGGATTGGCTGGTGTGGCGCCAGGAGGTATACCCGAATCCGTGGCGGGTTTCGTACCCCCCGGCGCCGGGCGTCGGCGCCGGGGTCGGCGACCAGAAGAGGCCCGCCACCTCGTCGCGCAGGTAGAGCGCCTCGCCCGATGGATCGGAGATCGGGTCGTTGAACCACGGCGTCAGGCGGTTCTCGCGACTGTTGCCCTGCCAGGTAAAGCCGAGGCCGCCCTCCGAGGTGACGCAGCCGGCCACCGGGTTGGCGATGACATTGGTCCACGGCAGCGGCGGGTGGCGCAGCCCGCCGACAGTGCGATCGAGGCGTACCACGTACTCGGTGCCGTCGGCCGAGAAACCCCCGAATCCGTTGCCAAAGCGGAGCGGCTCAGCCCCCACCGCCGCCGCCGCGACGCCCGGAACGGGATGGTGGCGGCGGGCGGGCGCTGGAGGAAGGGCCAGGGCCGTGAACGGCGCGCCGGTGGCAGCCAGGACCGCATCCCCGGCACCGACGCCGCGGGCGGCGTCGAGGGCTGCCACGACCGCTTCCCGGCTGGTCCCCGCGGTGAGCACGGCGTCGAGCCGCGCACTGGCCCCTGGAGCCAGGGTGAAGCCCCGGCGCAGCGCAAACATTGGCTCGAGCACATTGCCGACGGTGCCGGAGAGCGGCCCGGCCTCCTCCAGGGCGATCGGATTCGCCGGGGTGCGCCCACGCCCGATGAACCGGGCGCGGTCGGTCTCCCATTCCAGCGCCGCCACGTCTCCCGTGAACGGACCGATCAGCGCATGCCCCATGAACAGCGGCTGGTCCTCGGGGCTCCGGAGCCGGCGGTGGGCCACCACCGCCTCCAGGCCGGCCACCCATTCGGTCTGCACGAACAGGTTGGAGAACGCCGGGTGCCTCGCGTCCGCGCCGGCCAGGTTCAGGACCACTTCGAGGCAGGTGGTCAGTTCGAGCCGCCGGGGCCGGTTGTCAAGGTTGGTGACCGTGTGGCGCCGCCATTCGATGTCGGACCCGCGGGCAATCGCGATCTCGGTCCGGAGCTCCACCTGGTCGTCGCGCCGGCGGATCACCACCACCCGGTCATTCGCCGACACCTGGTACTCGTCCGCCGGCGCCTGCACCGGTTGGTGTCCCGCCGACCAGCAGCGCCCGGTCTCGAGGTCTCGCAGGTAGGTGAAGTAGCCGTCGGCGTCGCGGGTGGGGTCGTCCGACCAGCGGGTCAGCTGGTAGTCGCCCAGGGCAGAATACCCGGCGCCGGCGGCGGTGACCCTGACCCGATAGTGGCCGTTGGTGAGCAACTTCCCGGTGCTCATGGCGCGAACACGATGCTGGCCGGTACCGACCGGACGGTGATGGTGCCATCGGGACCCGCCGCGACCGGCTGCCCGTCCACGGTGATCCGCCGTGGCGCCGCGCTGCCGGGCGGGTGGACCACAAGGCCGCCCGGCGGCACCCGGATCCCCGCGGCGATGCGCATCGTGATGGATGTGCCGGTTTGGACCGCCGTGTAGGAGAGCGGCCCCCACCAGGTGCTCAGGCCGCTGACCACCACCCCGGGGGCGGCCAGCCACGCGTCGGGGAGGCCGGCCCCGATCACCAGCGTGCTGTCGGCGTCGCGCTCATGGACGAAGAGGTCGGCCACGGAGCGAAGAAAGTCTGACCCGACCCAGGTGTGGGGCGAATCTCCGATGAACTTGGGGGCCCGGCGGTCGCGCCAGACCACCTCGGGCCACTGGTTCCACGCCACGGGCTCCTGGTCGGCGAGGAAATCCTCGAGCATCACCAGCGCGCGATCCTTCCAGCCCAGCCGGAGCATGGCGCCCACCGTGCGCAATTCATACGGCGTGTAGTTGTCCCAGCTGCTGCTGGCGTCGCGCCGGGCGCTGGCCGCGGCCCAGTACCGCTCGAAGGTGCGCTCCAGCGCGGCGCGCGGCAGGCGCGGCAGCTCGTCCACCGGGGAGATGGCGATGGTGGTCGAGGTGGCGTCGAAATCGCCGAGATCGGCGGCGCCCGGGATGTAATCGATGCCGCGCGCCTCCATCA